>CAZOYV010000066.1:0-32455 GCA_964584075.1 uncultured Rickettsiales bacterium
AGCGAGCGGGGAGTACCCCTTGCACTCGCCAGCTGGACACAGGTTTCTCACGACCGAACCTCCCGGCCCGCCCCTCGCCAACCGGCAGACGGTAGTGCACCGCGCCCAGCGGCGCAATCCCTATTCGTGCAGGACGCGGCGGATCAGAGCGACCAGCTGATCCGGGGTGTACGGCTTCTGGATGAAGCCCTCGCAGCGCTGCCCGACGCGGGCCGCGGTCTCCTCGGGATCGTAGCCGCTGGTCAGGATCACGGGCACGCCGGCGCGCACCGCGCGCAGCTGGGCGAGCGTCTCCTCTCCGCCCATCCCGGGCATCGTCATGTCCAGCAGCACGACGCGGACCTCGTCGGCGCGCTCCGCGAACAGCCGCAGCGCCTCGGCCCCGCCGGCGGCACAGAGCGGCTCGTAGCCCGACTCGCCGAGGATCAGCTCGACGGTCTCGCGCACGATCTCCTCGTCGTCGATCACCAGCACCAGGCCGCCGTCGCGCGCGGTGGAGCGCTCCGCGGGGGGGGGCTCGCGCTCGAGCCGCCCCGGTGGGGCGTGGGGCAGCACCACCCGGATGGTGGTGCCCGCCCCGGGGGCGGTCTCGACCCTCAGCGCGCCGCGGTGGCTCCGCACGATCCCGAGCACCGCCGCCAGCCCGAGCCCACGGCCGGTCACCTTGGTGGAGAAGAACGGATCGAAGATCTGCTCGACGGTCGCGGGGTCCATCCCGGCGCCGTCGTCGGCGACCTCGATCCACGCCATCGGCCCCGGCTCGCAGGCGGACCCGAGCAGCATCTCGTCCAGCTCCGCGCGCCCCGGCTCGCTCTCCCCGGCGCGCACCGCGATCGTGCCCGCACCGCCGCCGAGGGCGTCCGAGGCGTTGGTGCTCAGGTTCATCACCACCTGGCGCAGCTGGACCGCGTCGCCGACGGTGTGGGGGCCGCGCGCGGGCAGCTCCAGCCGCAGCTCGGCCTCCTCGGCGATCACGGTCTGTAGCAGGTCCGCCATCTCGCGGACCAGCTCGCCGACGTCCAGGGGCCGCACCTCGCGGCGCCCGCGACCGGAGTAGGCCAGCAGCTGGTCGGTCAGCTCCGCGGCCCGCCGCGCGGCGGTCTCGATCTGGACCAGGTGGGGGGCCGCCGCCGAGCCGGGCTCGAGGTTCTGCCGGGCCAGGCCGACGTTGCCCAGCACGCCCATCAGCAGGTTGTTGAAGTCGTGGGCGATGCCCCCGGCGAGCAGGCCCAGGCTCTCCAGCTTCCGGGCCTGCTGCACGCGCTGCTCGAGCTCGGCCCGCTCCCGCTCGGCCTCGGCGTCGCGCAGGCGCTCTTGCAGGCGCGCGATCTCTTCGTGGAGCTCGTCCGTCATCTCGGTCGTCCCCCGGCACCGACGTGCGGGCCCCTCGCCCGCGACCGGCCGATTATCGCACGGCCGTCCGAAAATCGGTCGGAGGCCGGACGGTGGGTCCGGGCAGGAGGCCCACGGGCCGTGCCGCCGCCTGCTGGCACGGCCCGTGCAAGCCTCCACCGGCGATGACCACGCGTCCGCTGCTGCTGCCCGCGCTCGCCCTCGCCGCGGGGATCTGGATCGCGGCACGGCTGCCCGTCGGGGGGTGGGAGGCCGGCGCGCTGGCGGCGCTGTGCCTCGCGCTGGCCCGCTGGACCGCGTGGCGCCCCGCGGCGCTCGCCGGGTGGGGCCTGGCCGGGGCGGCGGCGCTGGCGCTGGCCACGCCCCCGGCGGCCGGGGAGCACCCGCTGGACGCCCTGTCCGCGGGGCAGACCGTCGCGCTGCGGGGGACCACCGCCGGGCCACCGCGCGTCCAGCCCGACGGGGCGTGGAGCGTCCCGGTGACCCTGACCGCCCCCGCGGCCGGAACCGTGGTGCTGCACGGCGCGGAGGGGCCCCCTCCCCCGCCGGCCGCCCCCGTCGCCGCCCGCGCCGCGCTGACCCGCCCGGGCACGACCCACACCCCCGGCCAGCCTCCGCGCGCCGCCGCCGAGCGCCGCGGCGGCAAGGGCTGGCGCGCCCACCTGCGGCCCTCGGGGTGCCTGCTGGTGGCCCGCGGCTCGCCCGGCCCGGTGGTCCGGCTGCGGCGCGCGGTGCGGAGGTTCCTGACCGCGCGGCTGGCGCCGCCGGTGGACGGGCTGGCGCTGGCCCTCGTGCTCGGCGACCGCTCGCGGCTGTCGCCCCCGCTGCGCGAGGCCTTCGCCCGCACCGGCACGGCCCACCTGCTGGCGATCTCGGGCCTCCACGTCGGGATCGTGGCGCTGGTCGCCGGCGCGGCGGTGCGGGGCGCGGTGGCGCGCTGGCCGGCGCTGCGCCGCCGGCTGGCCCCGCGCACGGCCGGGATCGTCGCGGGGGTCGCGGCGGCGGCCGGGTACGGGGCGCTGACCGGCTGGGCGCTGTCCACCCGCCGGGCCGCGGCGATGGCCGCTGCGCTGGCCCTGGCGCTGCTGCTGCGCCGCCGCGTCGACCCGCTGCAGGTCGTGGCGCTGGCCTGGATCGCGCTGCTGCTGGCCACGCCGGCGGCGCTGTTCGAGCCGGCCACGGCGCTGAGCTTCGGCAGCGTCGTGGCGCTGCTGCGGCTGGCCCCCGATCCGGGGATCGCGCCGTGGCGCGCGGCGGCGGCCGGCTCGGCGGCGGTGGCGCTGGGCACCGCGCCGCTGTCGCTGGCGTTCTTCGGCCAGGTCCCGCTGGGCTCCGTGCCGGTCAACCTGGTGGCGATCCCGGTGCTCGGCGCCGCGCTGGTCCCCACGCTGCTGGTGGCCTGCGCGGCCGGCCTGGCGTGGCCCGCCGCGGGCACGGCGCTGCTGGCCGTGGGCGACGTGCTGGCCCGCGCTGGCCTGGCGGTGGTCGAGGCCGCCGCCGACCCCCGCTGGTGTCTCGTCCTCCCGGCCTCGCCGGCCCCGGGGCTGGTGGCGCTGTCGCTGGCCGCGATGGGCGCCGCGCTGGCCCTGCCCCGCCGCCGGCAGCGCTGGATCGGCGCCGTGGCGGCCGCGGCGCTGGTCCTGCTGCCGGTCCACCCCGGCGCCCCGCCGCGCGGCGAGCTGAGCCTCACGGCCCTCGACGTCGGCCACGGGGACGCGCTGCTGCTGGCCTTCCCCGGCGGCGAGCGCTGGCTGATCGACGCCGGCGTCGGCGGCCCGGCGCCCCACCCCGGCGCCCCCGGCGACGGCTTCGACGCCGGGGCGCGGATCGTGGTCCCGGCGTTGCGGCGGATGGGGGTCGACCACCTCGACGGGGCCGTGATCACCCACCTGCACCGCGACCACCACGGTGGGATGGCCGCCGTGCTCGACGCCGTGGACACCGACGTGCTGTGGCTCCCGGAGCTGCCGCCCCCCGACCACCCCGCCCGCGCGTCCCTCGACGCGGCCCGGCGGCGCGGCACGGCGGTGCGCCTCGTCGACCACGGCCAGGCCCCACCCCGCCGCGTCGGCGCCGTCGCGGTCGAGACGCTCCACCCCGGTCCGGGCCGCCGCTGCCCCCGCGACGCGACCCGCTGCGGCACCAACGATCGATCCGTCGTCCTGCGCGTGACCCACGGCGGCCACGCGGTGCTGCTCTGCGGCGACGCCGAGGCCCCCCTCGAGGCGGCCCTGGCGGCTCGCCCCCACGCCGTCCGCGCCGACGTGATCAAGGTGCCCCACCACGGCAGCGACACCTCCAGCACCACGGGGTTCGTCGCGGCCGTCGACCCGCGGCTCGCGATCGTCTCGGCCGATCCCGAGGAGCACCGCCACTTCCCCAGGCCCTCGGTGCGCGGCCGCTACCGCGACGCCGGCGCCGCGGTCCACGTCACGGGGGCCGACGGCACGGTGCAGGTCGCCACCGACGGCGCGCAGCTGCGCGTGCGGTGCTACGAGGTGGGACGGGGCTGGAGCCGCTGGCGGGCGGTGGGGGGCGCTACTCGGTGAGCGTCAGGACCTGGTCCTGGCCCTCGACCCCGTACCCCATCAGCAGGTTGGGGGTGTACCAGATCTGGCCGGTGGCCATCACCACGTTGATCTGGTACTCGCCGAGCACGTCGACGGTCGGGTACTGGTCCATGTAGTCGGGGATCGGCACCGTCTCGGGCGGCGTCACGTACGGGTTGGCCACGACCAGCTCGGGCAGCGCGAACTTGAGCTCGGGCGAGTAGATCCCGGTCTCCCCGTCGAACGGCAGGCCCTTCGCCAGGTACGCGCTGAGCGGGTTGGTGTACGGGTTGCCCAGGTCGGTCAGGTCGGCGGGGAACACCACGCCGGGCAGGATCACCGTGTCGCCGGCGCGCGTCAGCTTGGTCGGATCGTCCGGATCGAGCCGCACGAACAGGATCCGCGGGTACTTGACGTCGCCGATCGTGCCGTCGCCGTTGGTGTCGTCGGGGTAGCCGTCGCCGTCCAGATCGGGCTCGAACACGATGTGGAACATCGGGTCGCTCTGGTCGACCACCGGCGTGGAGATGGGCAGGGCCGACATCGTCGCGCACGCCATGTCGTACGGCGAGTCGTAGTCGGTCTGCTTGCCCACCGCGTAGGTCAGCGGGCCCGGCTCCTCGAGCTCGACGCCGCACTTGCTCGCGCCCGTCGAGGTGTGGGTCATGACCATGTCGAACACCGGCCGGTCGTGCTCGATCGGCGTCTCCAGCTTGATCACCACGTCGGTGACCGGCTCGGGGAACCCGCCGACCTCCAGCGCGCCGTAGACGTCGATCTCGTTCTCGCCGGACATGATGTCGCCGGCGGTGGGCTGCCCGGCCACGTCGTAGAACGGCGTCCAGTCGTGATCGGCGTCCATGAACCCGGACATCAGGTAGCAGTTCGCCAGCGCGTCGCCGTCGGCGGTGGCGTCGGCCCCGGGATCGATGTTGGGGAAGATGAACTCCGCCTCGCCGTTGACGAACTCCGTCGACGGCACGAGGATGAAGTCCATCGGCTTGGCGCTGCCCCGCGGCGGGGGCGGCTCGTCACACATGTACAGCAGCAGCACCACGTCCCCGGTCACCGCACCGTCGACGATCACCGTGCCGCTGATCGAGCTCTGGGTCGGCACGCTGTCGCGGTTGCCGACCACCTCCGGATCGCACCCGGACAGGATCAGCAGCCCGACCACCAGCGACGCGACCACGGCGGACGTCCATCGGACGCTCGTCTTGCTCGGAGCCATCGCGCACTACCTCCTCAGCCCCCCGGACTCCGTATATTTTGAATGTTTTTACGGCGTTGTGCCAGCCGGAGGCGCGTTTCGGCGCCGGAGCGCCACCGCGGTCGCCACCACCGCCGCGAGGATCAGCGCCGAGAACAGCTGGCTGGTGCTGATCACCTGTCCCCAGCGCTCCTCGAACAGGAACCGGCGCGCCACGTCGCCGCGGAACAGCTCGAGCACGATCCGGCCCGCGGTGTACAGGCCCAGGTAGCCCAGCGCGATCTGGCCGTCGAACCGCCGGCGCGGGTAGGCCCACAGCAGCAGCCCCCAGATCGCCAGGTTGGCCCCGGCCTCGTACAGCTGGACCGGGTGCAGCGGCACCCCCGCGGGCGCGATCTGCTGCCACGGGCTCTCGGGGAACCGCACCGCCCAGGGCAGCCCGGGGGCCTCGGTGCCGTAGCAGCAGCCGACGCTGAAGCACCCCAGCCGCCCGATGGCGTGGCCGAGGGCGACGTGGGGCAGCACCGCGTCGGCGTAGCGCCAAAGCGGCAGCTCGTTGCGGACCACGATCGCGGCGGAGACGACGAACGCGCCGATCAGCCCGCCGAGGAACACCAGCCCGCCCTCGCGCGGGTTGAACACCTGCAGCGGGTGCTCCAGGTAGAACGGCAGCTCGGTGAGCACGTACAGCAGCCGCGAGCCGACCACCGCCGAGACGATCGTCCAGAACGCGATCTTCTCGACCATCCCGCCGGACAGCCCGTGGCGCTTGGCCTGCCAGATCGCGACGCGCACCGCCGTGAGGAACCCCAGCGCGACGCAGATCCCGTACCAGGTCACGACGGTGTCGCCGAGGCGCAGCGCGACGGGGAACACTCAGGCCTCCCCGGCCCGCGCGGCCCGCCGCGACAGCACGGCCATCGCCACGGCCGCCCCGATCACCAGCGGGATGCTGATCAGCTGGGACGTCGAGACCAGCCCGCCGAGGTACACCCCGCGCTCCAGATCGGAGCGGAAGATCTCGACGATCGAGCGGCCGACGGCGTACCCGATCACCACCACCAGGAACGCCTGGCCCTCGTAGCGCTTGTGGCGCGCGACCCACATCGCCGCCAGGAACAGCACCAGCCCCAGCAGGCTCTGGTACAGCTGCGTGGGGTGCAGCGGGATGCCCTCCAGCGCGGCGGGCATCGGGCCCTGGTGGAACGTCACGCCCCACGGCAGCTCGACGCCCAGCGGCCAGTCGGCGGGCCGCCCGTAGCAGCACCCGGCGGAGAAGCACGCCATCCGCCCGAGGCAGACCCCCATCCCCAGCGCCGGCGCGTAGACGTCGGCGAGCTGCCAGAAGTCGAGCCTGCGCCAGCGGATGTAGGCCCACATGCACAATGTGTTGAACACGAACCCGCCGTAGTACACGAACCCGCCGCGCCAGACCTGGAACACCCGCAGCGGGTCCTCGAGGTACACGCCGGGCTTGACCGTCAGGATCCAGCCCAGCCGGGCGCCGACCAGCGAGCCGACCAGGACGATCAGCGCGAGATCGAGCACGACCTTGGTCGGGACCCCGGCGCGGCGCGCCTCGCGGGTGACGACGAACGCGCCGGCGATGAACGCCACGGCGAGCCAGAAGTAGTAGCCCGGGACCGAGACCTGGCCCAGCAGGGGGAGGTGGCCGTCGAAGATCCAGGGCTTCATCGACGGACCTCGGGCTCGGTCTCGGGCTCGGGCTCGGGCTCGGGCTCAAGGCCGCCACCATCAGCTCGAACACGATTCGAACCAGGCGTCTGTTCCGCCCCCGAAGCCCCAGGAGGCACGGGCTGAACTGCCCGATCCTCCCCCGTCGCCTCGGATCTCGGCCGATCTACCAGATCGCTCCCGTCGCCGTGATCCGCCGGATCGTCGCTTTGGAACCGCGAACCGGAGGTCTCGGCATCGTCGTCGTCCACGCCGTCGCTCGTCGGCCTCTCGTCCTTCGCTTCCAGCAGCAGCACGTAGACCAGGAACATCGCCACCCCGGTGACGATGGCGACGTCGGCGACGTTGAACGTCGGCCAGTGGGCGGTCTGCCAGCGGGCCAGGATGAACTCGCGCAGGGCCCCGTCCCACCCGACGTGGACGTCGAGGAAGTCGGTGACCTCGCGGGTCCGCAGGCGGTCGACGAAGTTGCCCAGCGCGCCGCCCCCGAGCACGGCCAGCGCCGCGGCGCCGAAGCGGCTGTCGGCGGGCAGCGACCGGAAGTACACCGCCATCAGCCCCATCGCCAGCAGCGACAGGGCGATGAACAGCGGGAAGCGGTGCTCGAACTCGCCCAGGAAGCCCCACGCCGCGCCCGGGTTGCGGACGTGGATGATGCACAACACCCCGGGGATCACCTCGATCTCGCCGCCGAGCGGGACCTGGATCCGGACCGCGAGCTTGGTGGCCTGGTCGAGCAGCAGCACCGCGGACAGCCCCGCGATGCCGATCCACCCCTTGCGTCCCACGGGACTCCCGCCCGGCTACAGCGAGCGCACCAGCTTGTCGATCGTGGCCTGGTCGGCGCCGGGGAACTCGTACTGGTCGAACTCGGCGGGGGCGACCCAGCGGTAGGCGTGGACGTGGGCCTCGGCGAACTCGCCGGGGGGCACCGCGCAGCGGTAGACCCGCAGGTTGACCGAGTAGTCCGGGTAGTCGTGGGTCACCTCGAGGGTCAGGTCGCGGACCTCGGGTACCACGCCGAACTTCTCCTCGATCTCCCGCTGCAGGGCCTGCTCGTCGGTCTCCCCTGCCTCGACCCGCCCCCCCGGGAACTCCCACAGCAGCGGCAGCACCGCCTTGGGCGCCCGCTGGGTGATCAGGTAGCGGCCGTCGCGCACCACCTCCGCAGCGACCACGCGGATCTGCTGCCCGGTGTACTTCATGCCCGCTCCTCCTCGTGACCGACACTAATAGCACGCGGCGGAGGGGAGATCGATCCGGCCGGGCATCGCGGGAGGTGCGGCGTCACGGCGCGACCAGCGGCGTCGGCGCCCCGTAGCGCAGGTGCAGCAGCGCCGGCTCGCCCTCGCCCGGGATCACCAGCACGAACAGGTCGTCGTAGGCCCGCCCGTCGAGTTCGGGCAGCGCCGGCCCGCCGAGCAGCCCGATCAGCGGGGGCACGGTGTTGCTGTGCCCGGCGATCAGCACGGTCTGGCCCCGGTGCTCGGCCCGGATGCGGTCCACGATCGCCTGCGAGTCGCCGGCGTCGTACTCGGCCGGCGTCACGCCCAGCGCCTCGGCCAGCGGCTGGACCGTCTGGCGTGTCCGGGCGTAGCGCGAGGTGAACACCGCGTCGACGCCGAGGGCCCCCGCCACGTGGGCCAGCGTCCGGGCCCGGGCGAGGCCGTCCTCGGTCAGCGGCGGGTCGTCCGCCGGCTCCGCGGCCTTCTCGGCGTGGCGCACCAGCACCACGGTGGTGGCCGGCTCGGCCGCGGTGGCGAGCACGGGAACGCCGGACACGGCGGCGAGGAGCAGCACGAGGGCGAACGCGAGCAGCAGGTATCGGGGTCTCATGGTCCGGGGGATCTATCAAGCGAGCGCACGGCCGGCCAGCAGAACGAAGACGCCATCTTCGCCGAGTCCGGCACGAGGTGCCGCGACCGAGGAAGGCCTGGTGGCTCAGGAGCGGGGGTGGACGAGGCGGTAGGTCAGGGCGTCGACGCGGTCGAGGAGGGCCAGGTGCTGGCTGGCGTGGGGCGGATCGACAGCGTTCATCGCGTGGAGGAGTTGGATGGAGGTGGTGGTCTCCTTGGAGGACGCGTGGGCGATGCGCCAGTACTGGAGGCGGTCGCGGCCGGTACGCCCGAGCCCTTCGGACAGGTCGAGGGGAATGCTGGCGCTGGATCCGCGGGCCTGGTCGGCGAGATCTCGTGAAGCTGGTGGGACCTTCTCGAGGAGCTGGTGGATGAGACCGGCCGCCTCGATCGAGAGGTCGAGGGCGAGGAATCGCCCCCCGGGGATGGGTGGGTAGCGAAGAGTCGTCATCGAGGGCCTCCCGGTGCCAGACGGAGACGGTATCGCTGACGGCGACGGAACCGGAGCCGGAGACGGTGCCAAAAACAGCAACGGAGACGGTATCGCTGACGGAGACGGTACCGGAGACGGTGACGGTGACGGTGACGGCGTCGGCAGCCGGAATTGCCGGCGAAAACGGCAACATGGTTATCTGGTTCGCTCAGCCTCGAGGAAATATGGCTACGTTCGTCCGGCGCCGACTCCCGCCCGACTTCCACTTTCTGTCGCGATCAGAGCCATTTTCTGGAAGTCGGATGTCCGAGTTCCAGATTCTGGCGCTCATTGCGCCAAAAACTGGAAGTCGGGTGGATAACGTCGCATGGGGTCGTGTCGTTGCTGAGGCAACCGGACAACCACGAACGGCAATTCGTCGGAAGAGAGCGGGTCGGCAGCCGGAATTGCCGGCGAAAACGGCAATTCGTCGGAAGAGAGCGGGGCGGTAGCCGCGACCCGGACGGGGACGGCAAAGGCGGCGGTGACGGCGGCGGTGACAGTGGCGGTGACGGCGACGGTTGTGGTGACGGTGGCCGTGACGGCGGCGGTGCCGGCGACGGTGACGGTGACGGTGACGGTGACGGTGGCCGTGACGGCAGCCGTGACGGCGGCGGTGCCGGCGACGGCGGCGGTGACGGTGACGGCAGCCGTGACGGCGGCGGTGACGGTGACGGAGCCTCAGGCCATGGCGAAGTCCATCGGGGATCGGGCCCACGGCGGAAACCGGCCTGGGTTGCTCCCATGGCTTCATGGGCGAGAAGGGGCAACGCCCGAGAGCCGGGTCGACCGGAAGCGGGCGACGGGGTGGGCCGGCCCGGCCGGGAGCGGACACCGGCGGATCGGGCAGTTCAGCCCGTGCCTGCTGGGGCTCGGGGGGCGGTTCGGGTACTTGGTGTGGGGCGGATCCTAGCGAATGGTGGCGGGCCTAGAAGTAGTAGTTGAAGCTCAGCGTGCTGCCCACCTGCGCGGGGTGGCTGCCGCCGCGGTCCACGTAGGTGTTGCCCAGCATGTAGCTGACCTTCACGTCCCACTCGACCGTGGCGTTGGGGCCGAGGTTGATGTTCAGCCCGGCGCCCGCGTGGGGGCCGCCGACGACGCCGCGGACGTGCTCGCCGCCGATGTAGCTGAAGTCGTAGTCGCGGTACTGCCCGGTGGCGCCGACGAAGGCGAAGGCGCCCAGCGGGAACGAGCCCGGGGTGTGCAGCATCGCGCTGGCGCTGAGCGGCACGTCCATCGTCCGCACGTCGCGGCGGAAGTCGCCGAAGACCCCGAACGCGACCTCGACGCCGAACGGATCGGCGAGCCGGTAGCGGGCCTGGCCCTCGACGCCGTAGTTGGCCATCGGGCGGCCGTCGAACTGGCGGCTGGCCGACCAGCCGAGGCTCATCCCGAGGCTGAAGCGCTGCGCCTTGTCGCGGACCCGGCGGGTCTCCACCGGCTCGGAGCGGCGGTCGTAGCGGGCGCTCGAGGGGTGGACGACGACCACGTGCCGCGGGCGGCTGTGGTGCACGATGACCCGGGGCGGCTTGTAGTGGTGGTACCCGCGGTACCCGCGGCGGTGCGAGTGGTGGACCACGTGGTGGCTCCCGCGCCGGCCGGAGCCGGAGTGGGCCTTGTGGCTGCTGCCGCGGCGGTGCGAGGACTTGCTCTTCTTGGCCTTGCTGCCGCGGCTCGAGCGCGAGCGGCTGCGAGCGTCCTCGACCTGGACGGTGTCGCTGGCGGGGCCGGGCATGTCGGCGGCCCACAGCGGCGCGACGATCAGCATCGAGCAGGCGGCGACCAGGGTGGTGAACAGGGCTCTCATGACTCCCTCCAAATTGCCACTACGCCGGGTGAGACGGAGGGCGGCGCCGCGCTATTCGATCCGGCGCGGTTTTTTCTGGGGTCAGTAGCGGGGTTCGAAGCCAGGCGGGACCTGGACGGTGTGCCCCCCCGAGCAGTGGTACGGCGAGAGGTACAGGTCGACGGTCCCGACGCCGCACGGCACCTCGTACCGGTCGACGATCCGCGGGTAGATCAGCGGGCGCAGGTGCTCCTTGCGCGCGCCGGTGGCGGCGAACGGGTCGGCGAACGGGTCGGCGCCCCCGGTGCAGCGCAGGCTGGCGAGGTAGGCCTGCTGCCCCGCGGCCCCACAGACCCGCACCGGGTGGTTGGGCCCCAGCCCCAGCTTGTCGTCCGCGTTGGGCTCCAGCGCCAGCTGCCACGAGGTGTCGGCCAGGTTGGTGTACCACGGCGGGAAGCGCTCACCGGCGCCGCCGGCCTCTTGCTCCACGACGATCCAGTACGCGAGCGTGCCCAGCAGCGCCAGCGCGAGCAGCGCGGTCCCGACGACGGCCGGCAGCCACCTCCTGAGGTCCTGCGCTCGCAGCGCTCCCTCCTCTCGCCCTGCCCGCCAGCGTAGCGCCGCCCCGACGGGGGTTCAACCGCAGCCCTACGGGCTTTCCGCGGGGGGGTGATCCCGTTTCACGCCCCAGGCTGGTACACTGAATTGCTCCCGCAACCGGAGTCCGTCGCGAGGATCGCCAGGTCGAACCACACATGAGCGTGTTGTCCACCGAGTACCGACCCATCGTCCTGCCTCCCGGCAAGACGTTCCAGGACCTCAGCACCGAGCAGAAGCTGCGCGTGGTGTTCGGACACCTCGACCGGCTGCGGCAGTCCAACGGCGGGTACCTCAGCGCGCCGGCGGGGACCGGCCCCGAGGAGCAGACCGACCGCTACGAGGTCTTCGAGCTGCGCGACCTGTTCCTGGCGTCGACCGCCAACGAGTACCTCGGCGAGGCCGAGCGGCTGCTGGCGACCTACGCTCTGGTGCTGCAGCTGCTCGAGAAGTTCCACCACCGCATCATCGACGTGATCACCGACTGGCCCGCGGAGGAGGACTACGCCCGCAAGCTGCTGCCGTCCCGCTACCACCCGCTGTCGCTGGCCGAGGTCCAGGACGGGCACAACGTGCACTCGGCGCACACGCTCGGACTGCTGCTGTACAAGTTCGGCGACATGATGAAGCACGGCTTCAACCTGATCGTACGGCCGGCGGAGATCCACCTGCTCAAGGACCTGGTGCAGTACGTGCACAACAGCCGCTGGGCCACCGAGCCGGACCAGGGGTTCTGGGGCGAGGAGCTGGCGCTGCGATCCTCGACGCTGGGCGCCGTGGTGGGCGGCCTGGCGATGTGGCAGCCCAGCGGGTACTTCGACTTCCGCTACCCCGCCAACCGCGACATCACGCGGCTGGTGCCGATCCCCGATCGGCTGGCGGCCGAGGGGCGCACGGCGATGATGGAGCTGCTGCCCCGCGAGAGCGAGGACCGCGAGGCCGACCTGGCCCAGCTGGCGCTGCTGTGGCCGTTCAACATCCTGCGGGGCGACGAGGATCTGCAGGACCAGATCCTGGCCCAGGTCGAGGCGCTGGTCGGCGAGCGGGGCGTCAAGCGCTACGCCGGCGACGCCTTCATGGCCGGCCCGCAGGGCGCCGAGGCCGAGTGGCCGCTGGGGCTGGCCTGGCTGGCCGTGGTGCACGCCAAGATGGTGTACCGCGAGCTGGAGCTGGGGCGCCCGCCCAAGCAGGCGATGGCCCACATCGAGCAGGCCGACGCGTACGTCCAGCAGCTCAACGGGCTGGCCAGCGACGACGGCCGGCTGCCGATGCTGTTCCAGGGCGAAGAGCCCAGCACGGTCGCGCCGTTCGCG
The DNA here is from genome assembly GCA_964584075.1 of uncultured Rickettsiales bacterium. Classification (GTDB taxonomy): domain Bacteria; phylum Myxococcota_A; class UBA796; order UBA9615; family CAYRNR01; genus CAZOYV01. Next base: position 12,832 of record CAZOYV010000066.1, read on the forward strand.
CTGACCCACGGGCTGTACGTCTCGGCGGTGATCTCGATCCGCCAGTCGCGCCACGAGCTCGATCAGCGGATGCGTCGATAGGCGACTCGAGGGCGGGGTAGCCTACCCCGTGGGGATCCCTCACCCACCGCCCGAAGAGCACGACGACGGGGCCGTGTAGCCCCCACCCGCCTTGCCCCCGCCGACGCGCGCGGTGACCGACAGGCGGCGGCTGGGCCTGGTCGCGCCGCACTTGGGGCAGACCAGCTGCTCCTCGTCGGCGTCGCGGAAGATCAGCTCCTCGAAGACATGACCGCAGAAGTCACATTCATAGGTGTGGATCGGCATCGCTCGGGCCTCGTTGCAGTCCTTCCCTCGGTCAAAGAGCCATCATCGCACGGAATGGTGCAAGGTCAGGGGACGATCCCGAAGCCCTGGACCAGCGAGCGGAACATGTGCGGCGGGATCGCGTACAGCTGGCTGCGCCCCTCGCGGATCAGCAGGTGGCGGCCGTCCCGCTCGGGGGCGATCCGGATCACCACCGGCGACGACTCCAGCCGCTCGACCGTGAACACCACCGCGGCGGGCCCGTCCACGCCCGACTCGGCCCGCGGCACGTCGTCGACGAGCTCGAACGCCCGCAGCGTGATCAGCGCGTCCACCGAGTACCCCAGCGCCTGGTCGTCCACGGCGTAGTCGGCGGGCTCGATCAGCTCCCAGGCCTTGTCTCCCAGCGGGCGCGCGACGAACGCCCAGCTCCCGGCCTCGAGCCGGACCTGCCGGATCTCGCGCCAGTCCAGCAGCGCCACGCGGCGGTCGCGCAGCTCGGCGGGGCGCACCGCGAGGGTCTCGTACCGCGACTCGGCGACCCGGAAGCTCCGGTCGCCGCGGCGCAGGTAGTACAGCCCCTCCTCCTCGTCGAGGGCCCCGAACTCCAGCGTGACCGGCGCCCCCACCTCGGGGTGGGCGGTGACCCGCAGCGGGATCTCGGCGAACGCGTCGGCGGGCGGATCGTCGACGATGTCGTGGGCCCGGAAGTGGGTCAGCGTGCGGGCGATCTGCTCCACCAGCGGGGTGTCGAGCAGCAGCTCGGGGTCCTGCAGGCAGATCCAGTCCTGGGCGTTGCGCCGGTAGGACCACGACTCACCGGAGTGCTCGAGGTCGAGGCCGATGGTGCGGCCCTCCTCGAGATCGGTGATCGTGTGGTCGCGCCACTCGGCGGGGGGGCGCTCGAGCCGGAACCGCGAGCCGATCGGGGCGCGGTAGACCGCCCGCTCCCCGGCCGGGCGGACGAACGACTCGGTCCGGCCGACGGCGTCGCCGATCTCGAGGGCCAGCAGGCGCTCCCCGCCGGCGCGGAACTCGACCTCGATGCGCTCGTCGTCGCCGAGCCCGTACGTCGCCGGATCGTCGACCCGCTCGGCGAGCCGGATGTCGGGGCTGGTGGGGACCGAGAACGTCTCGAGCACGCCGGCCAGCATCGCCGGGTCGAGGATCTCGCCGGGCGGGTCGTCCATCACCCAGCGATCGTCCCGCAGGTGCGCGACCACCGCGCCGTGGCGGTTGCGCAGCCGGAACTCGTCGACGAGCTCGGCGTCCACCGCCGGCCAGGTGACCCGGACCACCTCGGCGGCGGGCTCCCGCGCCAGGCGCTCGGCGACGAGCAGCACCGCCAGCAGCGCGGCGAGCCCGAGCAGCCCCCAGTTGCCGCGATCGAGCCTCACCGCGCCGCCCTCCGCTGCCGGCCGCGGATCACCGCGATCAGCGCGATCACCGCCGGCACGCCGACGAGGTTGACCAGCCGCACCAGGTGCGCCTCGCGGGCCCCCACCGGGCGCAGCACGGCCGGCATCGACAGGTCCGGCCGCAGCGACAGCAGGTCCTCGTCCGCCGCCATCCAGTCCAGCACGCCGAGCAGCAGGCCCAGGTCCCGCAGCGCGTAGTCCGCGCTGCCGACCACCACCAGCCGCGTGCCGTCGGGGCTCTCCGGGACGAACTCGGTGCCCTGGCCGGCGTCGTAGAACGAGCGGAACGAGCCCTCCAGCGCCGCCACCACCAGGAACGGCCCCTCGCGCTCGTCGGGCGACGGGCGCACGTAGGCGTTGCGGTCCAGCGAGCGCGCCTCGGGGACGACCACGGCGTCGGGACCGGTGAACGCGATCTCGTGGACGGTGCACGCCGGGCAGCCGGGGCGGTGCGGATCGATCGCCAGCGGCGAGGCCAGCGGGAACTCCAGCGTCTGCAGCCCGCGCCCCACCGGGTGCTCGTGGTCGAACGCGGTGATCAGCGGCACCAGCGGGTGGTCCACGTAGCTGGTGTGGGGGCGCCGCCCCTGGTAGGTCGTGATCGGCAGCTTGCCGTTGTGGAACCGGTCGACGATCGTCCCCGGCTCGGTGCGGACCCCGTAGTGGGCCAGCAGGTCGCCGAGGTGATCGGAGGACGGGTCGAGCCGGCCGGTGCGGGGCTCGGGGCGCAGCTGGCTGCGGAACACGGCCGCCGGGCGGCCGCTCATCAGGTACTGGTCGAAGGCGTAGCGCTCCGGCTCCTGCAGCGGCTCGCGGGCGCCGAGCACGAGCAGCAGGTCCACGCCGGGGTCGACCCCCGCGCCGCCCCCCAGCTCCACCGCGCGCAGCTCGTAGTTCTCCTCGATCGCCTCTCGGATCGGCGCGACCGCGCGATCGTCGGAGCGCAGCTCGGGCTCCTCGTGCCCGGTGACGTACCCGAGCACCGGCGTGGAGCGGTCCTCGACCACGGCGCGGATCCGCCGCGTCATCTGGTACTCGAGGTCGCCCAGCCCCTGGATCGTGGGGTAGACCTCGGCGCGGTCCTCGTACAGGAACGCGATCCCCATCCACACCTGGCGCTCGACCCGCGAGCCCTCGTCGGTGACCAGCAGCGTCGCCGGCTGGACCCCCAGCCCGCGGGCGCCCGCCTCCAGCTGCGGGTCGCCGGTGGGGTCGAGCCACTCGACCCGCACGCGGCCCGGGTTGCGGGCGCGGTACTCGTCGACCACGTCGCGCACGACCCCCTCGAGGTTGTGGTACGGCGGCTGCAGGTCGCCGGTGAAGTACACGCGGATGATCAGCGGGCCGGGCAGCTCGGCCAGCAGCCGCTCGGTGACCGGCTCCAGGGAGTACGCCCCGTCGGGGGTCAGGTCGAGGCGCACGAAGTGCCGAGCGCCCAGCGCCAGCGCCAGCGCGGCGACGGCGACGACCAGCAGCGGTCGCAGCCACGCGTTGAGCAGCAGGTCGCGGCGGGTCACGAGCGCAGCCTCCCGTGGCGCAGCACCGCGGCGGCGAGCACCAGGCAGATCGCGGCCATCGCCACCAGCGCCAGCACGTCGCGGCTGTCGATCACGCCGCGCGCGATGGCACGGAAGCGACTGTCGATGCTGACGAACTCCAGCGCCTGGGCCAGCCACGGCGGGACGGCGGTGGCCAGCCGCCCGCTGGCCCACCACAGCACGGTGATCAGCTCGGTGACGAAGAACGCCACGGTCTGGCTCGCGGTCAGCGTCGAGACCAGCAGCCCGGCGGCGACCAGCGTGGCGGCCATCAGCAGCATCCCGAGGTAGCCGGCCACCACCGGCCCCGGGTCGAGCGGCCCCAGCAGCGCGACGGTGACGGCGTGGGGCAGCGTGCCGAGGATCGCCAGGGCCAGCACCGCGGTGCCGGCGAGGAACTTTCCGGTCACCACCTGGCCGGAGGTCAGCGGCAGGGCGCGCAGCAGCTCGAAGGTCCCGCTGCGGCGCTCCTCGGCGACCAGCCGCATCGTCACCGCCGGCGCGGTCAGCGCCAGCACCAGCGGGGTCCAGAAGAACAGCGGCTGCAGGTCGGCGAGGCCGCGGCCGAGCAGGTCGCTGAAGTAGAACACCCCGGCGCCGAACAGCAGCAGGCTGATGCCCACCACCACCGGCCCGACGATGGTGTCGAAGAACCCGGCCAGCTCCCGCCGGAACACGGCCCACACGCCGCTCACGCCCGACCTCCCGCGGGGGACAGTGTACGACGGAGCGGGCGCCGCGCGGGGGGGCGGCACCGGCGGCAGCTGCGACTCGGCCGGGGGGGGCTCCGCGGCGGGGGTGGCGGCGTCGGGGCCCGGCAGCGCCTCGCGGACCTGGTCCAGCAGCGGCCCGAGCCGCAGCGCCAGCAGGTTGCCCTCGAAGCCCAGCGCGGCCAGCCGCTCCTGCAGCAGCTGGCCCAGCACCAGCGCCTCGCGGAAGGCCCCCAGGTGGGCCACGAACTCGCCGCGGCGGCCGGCGTCGAGCAGCGGCGCCCAGTAGACCAGGTCGTTGCTCAGCTTCAGCTCGAGCAGCACGGCGAGGCCGAGCAGATCGCCGACGCCCGCCTCGTCGAGCCCCGCGACCCGGGCCCCGAGCTCGTCCGGGGCACAGCCGCGCAGCAGGGGCGCGGCCTCGTCGGGGATCTCGGTGCGGCGCACCAGGTCGAGGAAGTACGGGTCGAGCTCCTCGACGGCGGCGCGCTGCAGCAGGATCGCCTGGACCGCCAGCAGGCACTCGGGGAAGCCCAGCGCCGCGCGAGGGGCGTCCTCGCGGCCGGCGAGCTCGTCCTCGGCCGCGATCTCCCACTCGGTGAGCCGGTCGAGGCGGCCCGACGTCGACGTGCTGAACAGCTCCTCGAACCGCCGCTCCGGCGTGCTGGTCGTGCTGTCCGCGCCGTCCTTCTCGCCCATGCCGTCCGCCGGCCCCCAACGTTTCGACTGCGCGCACGGTAGAGGGGGTAGGGAGTGCGGTCAAGGTGGCCGCCACGCCGTTGCAGAGGGGTTGCCCGTGGCCGAGGCCGTCGCCAGACCGCTACGCTGGATCGCAGGACCGTCGAGGGGGACCGCGGTGGACCGGATGGAGACGACGATCGAGCGCGCCGCCGCCGGGGATCGCGCCGCCCGCGAGCAGCTGCTGGCCCACGGCGCGGACGTGGCGCTGCGGGTCTGCCACCGGATCCTCGGGGACCGCCAGGAGGCGCTCGAGGCGACCCAGGAGGTGCTGCTGCGGCTGCACCGCGCCGTGGAGCGGCTGGACCCCGACCGGCCGCTGGACCCCTACGTGCGGCGCATCGCGGTCAACGTCTGCAACGACCGCCTCTCCGCGGCGGGCAAGCGCCGGCGGCGGGAGCGGGGCGGCGTCGGTCCCGAGCCGGTGGCGGCCTGCCCGAGCTCCGAGCGGATCGCCGACCGGCACCAGCGGCTGGCGTCCGTGCGGCGCTGCCTGGACGAGCTGTCTCCCCGCGAGCGGACCGCCTTCGTGCTGCGCTTCGTCGACGGCCTGCCCGCCGTGGAGGTCGCGGCGCTGATCGGCTGCACCCCCTCGACGGTCCGCGGCTACTGCCACGCCGCCCGCAAGCGCCTGCGCGCGGCGATGGCGGAGCGACACCCCGAGTGGCTGGAGGACGGGCGATGAGCTGCGATCCCGACCGCCTGCTGGATCACCTGGACGGCGCGCTCGACGAGCGGGCGCAGGCCGAGCTCGACGACCACCTCGCGGGCTGCCCGGCGTGCCGCGACGAGCTGCGGGCCCTGCGCCGTGCCACGGCGCTGGCCGCCGAGGCGGTGCGGGCCGACGCCCCGGTGCCGCTGCGGGACGACGAGCTGCGGGCGATGCTCGCGGCCCTGCCGGCGGAGCCGGACCGCGCGGCCCGCCGCGATCGGATCGTGCGCCTGATGCCGCGCGTCGTCGTTGCGGCCACCGCGGCCGCCCTCGCCGCGACCCTGCTGCTGGTGCTCCGCGGGCCGGAGCCGGCGCCCACCCCGCACGGGCCCGAGCTGCCGCCCCAGGAGCAGGTCGAGATCCGGATGGCGACGGGCAACCCTTCGGTCCAGGTGATCTGGGTGATGAGCCGGGACCTGGAGCTGTGACGAGAACCATGAAACACGCCGGGGACGCCCCGGCGACGGAGAGTCCGATGCGAACGACGACCCCGACGACCCTGCTGGCCACCCTGCTGCTGGCCGCCCTGACCTGGGCCCCGCTGCCCGCCATCGCCGGCGACGACACCGGCGCCGACCGCGCCCGGGAGCCCGAGCTGGCCCACGAGATCGTCCACCTGCAGCACATCCAGCCCAAGGACGCCGAGCGCGCGCTGCGCCCGTTCGTCAGCCGCTGGGGCCGCCTCGACGCCAACGCCTCGCTGGGCACCCTGACGATCGTCGACGAGCCGGCGCTGGTGCGGAAGATGCTCGACGTGCTCGCCGAGATCGACGTGCCCCGCCAGGAGTGGACGTTCCACATCTGGCTGGTGCTCGCCGAGGACGCCCCCGGCCAGCGTCCCGACGCCGGGCCGCTGAACCAGATGCCCGAGGTCGCCGACGAGCTGACCGCCCTGTTCCAGTACAACGTCTACCAGGAGCTGGACTCGACCCTGATCAAGGTCACCGACGGGTACGAGGCGAGCCTCGCCCTCGGCGGCGATGACGGCTACCAGGTCGATCTGGTGCCCCACGCCCGCGGGGTCGACCGCGTCTCGGTGGACTTCCACCTCTACAAGACCCACACCATCGTCAAGGACGCCGACGTGACCCAGCTGCGCGACACCGTCGTGGCGACCACCTTCGAGGCCCGCCCGGGCGACACCACCGTGGTGGGCGCATCGCGCCTCGACGGGGACGAGCGGGCGCTGATCACCATCGTCCAGACCCGGCCGGCAGCCCCCTGACGCCGTCCCGCCACGCCCGCTCCCGCGCGCGGTCGGGCGCGTCCAGGCGCGGAAAAACTTGTCCCCGGGGAAATAGATCGAGCCACCCACGAGTAAGATAGCCAAACCCGAGAGCGTGGAAGCGAGGGATGCGTGCGTCGAGATCTCCCGATCGTGCTGCTGTTGCTGTGCGCACTGCTGTGTCCCGCCTGGGGGGGGTGTGACGCGATCAAGAAGGCGATGAACCGCGGGGACGACGACGACAGCGCCCGGTCCGGCGAACCGGACGACGACTCGGGCGCCGACGTCAACGCGTCCCTGGTGCCCGTGCGGGTCAAGCCGGCGCGCAGCGGGCAGCTCGAGACGACGGTGACGTCGAGCTCGACGGTGATGTCGGTCCACCAGGTCGACCTGATCACGGAGACGTCGGGGACCTGCCGCAGCGTGCAGGTCGAGGAGGGCGACGTCGTCGCGCGGGGCAAGACCCTGGCGACCCTGGACAACCCGCTGGCCAAGGGCGAACGGGACCGCGCGCTGGCCAGCTACAACAAGGCCCAGGAGGACCTGGAGCGGCTGCGCGGGCTGCACGACAAGGGGTTCATCAGCGACAACGAGTGGACCGAGGCGGTCCACGCCCACGACCTGGCCAAGACGACCTACGAGCAGGCCCAGGCGTCGCTGGACGACACCACGATCCGGGCGCCGTTCGCCGGCACGATCTCGTTCCGCGACCTCGAGGTCGGCGAGAACGTCACCGTCGGCAAGCGGGTGTTCCAGGTCGTCGACATGGAGAACCTCGAGGTCGAGGTGCACCTGCCCGAGCGGCACATGCCGGATCTGCAGGCGGGCCAGAAGGCGCGGATCAGCAGCGAGTTCTCGGACCTGACCGTCGAGGGCGAGGTCAAGCGGATCCACCCGACGGTCGACCCCACCACGGGCACGCTGAAGGTCACGATCGGCGTGACCCAGGAGCAGCCGGTGCTGCGGCCGGGGATGTTCGTCAACGTCGACGTGATCACCTCGACGCTGGACCAGGCGACGCTGATCCCCAAGCGTGCGGTGGTCTACGAGGACGGCGAGCCGGTGGCCTACGTGGTCCGCGAGGACAAGGCCGTGCGGGTCGAGCTCGGCGAGGGCCAGGAGCAGGGCGACGAGCGCGAGGTGGCCGACGGGATCGAGCCCACGGACCGGGTGATCGTGATGGGCCAGACGGCGCTCAAGGACGGCTCCGCGGTCAAGATCGTCGGGGAGTGACGCCGTGGCCGCGCCCCCGAAGGGATCCGGCGGGATCTACGAGGTCGTCGTCGATCGCCCCGTGGCGATCTCGATGGTGTTCATCGCCGCGGTGGTGTTCGGCGTCGTGTCGTACACCCGCCTGCCGCTGAACCTGTTCCCCGACCTGACGTACCCGACGCTGACGGTCCGCACCGAGTACCCCGGCGCCGCCCCCGAGGAGGTCGAGACCCAGGTCTGCCGCCCGCTGGAGGAGGAGCTGTCGACGATCCCGGGGCTGGTCGAGATCTCCAGCATCAGCCGCGCCGAGCTCGGCGACGTGATCCTCGAGTTCGACTGGGACACCAACATGGACGAGGTGTCCCAGATGGCCCGCGAGCGGATGTCGCGGATGATGCTCCCGGCGGAGACCCAGCGGCCGATCCTGCTGCGCTACGACCCGTCGCTGGACCCGATCCTGCGCATCGGGATCACCGGCGGGGACAACGAGTACCTGCTGCGGCACCTGAGCGAGAACATCGTCAAGCGCAAGCTCGAGGTGCTGTCCGGGGTGGCGGCGGTCAAGGTCCGCGGCGGGCTGGAGCGCGAGATCGCGATCGAGCTCGACGAGGGGCTGCTGGCCAAGCGCGGGCTGACGATCGAGGGGGTCGCCGGGCGCCTGGCCGCGGAGAACCTCAACCTCGCCGGCGGCTCGATCAAGGAGGGCGACACCGAGTACCTGATCCGCACGCTCAACGAGTTCCGCTCGGTGGAGGAGATCCGCGAGGTGCTGATCCCGTGCCCCGACGGGACACCCACGCGGCTGGGGGACCTCGGCACGGTCACCGCCAGCCACCGCGAGCGCGAGGTGGTGGGCCACATCGACGGGACGTCTTCGGTGGAGATCCGGGTCTACCGCGAGGCCGACGCCAACGTGGTGCGGGTGGCGCGCAGCGTCAAGGCGGCGCTGTTCGGCGCGCCCGGGGTCCAGCGCCAGATCGCGATGATCGAGAACGCGATCGAGAAGGAGCAGGCCAGGCGGGAGGGCGGCGGCGGGCTGCTGGGTCGGCTGGCGGGGGACGACGACTCCGCGGCCGAGGGCGAGCGGTCCGACGCGCCGGCCGCGGCGGAGACCGAGACCGAGGCGGAGACCGAGAGCGAGGCAGGGGAGAAGAAGCCCGGCCTCTCGTTCGGGCCCGGCGGCGGCGAGGGCGGCCCCGACAAGCTCGAGCAGCTCGAGACGGCGCTGGCCGATCTCGAGGAGATGCAGCGCAAGGCCGGCGTGGTGCGCTACCACGTCCCCGAGGGCGTCGAGCTGCACCTGGTGGGCGACCAGTCGGCGTTCATCGAGGACTCGCTGCGCGACGTGCGCGGCGCCGCGCTGATCGGCGGCCTGCTCGCGGTGCTGATCATCTTCCTGTTCCTGCGCGACGTCTGGTCGACGCTGATCATCTCCGTGGCGATCCCGCTGTCGGTGGTGATGACGTTCACCCCGATGTTCCTCTCCGGGGTCAGCCTCAACCTGATGAGCCTCGGGGGTCTCGCGCTGGGCATCGGGATGCTGGTCGACAGCTCGATCGTCGTGCTGGAGTCGATCTACCGCTGCCGCGAGGAGGGGGACGAGCCCCGGGCCGCGGCGGTGCGCGGCGCCCGCGAGGTGGCCGCGGCGGTGGCGGCCTCGACGTTCACCACGGTGGCGGTGTTCTTCCCGATCGTGTTCGTCAAGGGGGTCGCCGGGCAGCTGTTCGGCAACCTGGCGCTGACGGTGGTGTTCAGCCTGCTGGCGTCGCTGTGCGTGGCGCTGTTCCTGATCCCGATGCTGGCCGCGCGGCGGCTGGGGACCGGGTCGCGGGCGGTGGTCCGGTTCGGCAGGTTCCAGGCGTTCGGGCCGGTCCAGGCGTGGCAGCAGCTGCGCCACGGGCTGGGCTCGGTGACGGACTTCGTGCGGCGGGGCAGCGGGATCGGCAAGGTCCTGCGGGCGCTGCTCAGCCCGGCGGCCTACGTCTACGTCGTGCTGCGCGGCGTGGTGATGCTGCCGCTGTCGACGCTGACCTTCGTCGGCGGGGCGATCGTCGCCGTGTTCGGCAAGATCGTCGTCGGCGTCGGCCGCGCCGTGTTCGGCGGCGGGGGCAAGCTGCTGGGGCCGCTGCTGCGGCTGTTCGATCGCGCCCAGGCGGGGCTGACGGCGGCCTACACGCGGCTGCTCGACGGCGCGCTGGGCCACCGCTCGACCGTGCTGGTGATCGCGGTGCTGTTGCTGCTGGGTTCGGTGCTGCTGGCCGCGCGGCTGGGCCAGGAGCTGATCCCGACGGTGCACCAGGGCGAGTTCGACGTGGAGCTGTCCAACCCGGTGGGCACCCCGCTGGAGGAGACCCTCGGCACGCTGGCGCTGGTGGAGGAGCGGATCGCCGACACCCCGGGAGTGGCCCAGGTGATGGCCACCGCGGGCACCGAGCGGACCGCCGACGCCGAGCTGGGCAAGGGCGAGCACACCATCGACCTGCACGTCCGCGTCGAGGGCTCCGGCCGCCTCGACCGCGTCGAGCAGGCGGTCCAGGACGAGCTGCGCCGCGAGCTGGGGTCGATCCCCGATCTGGAGGTCCAGGTCCGCGAGCCGACGCTGTTCTCGTTCCGCGCGCCGGTGGAGATCGCGGTGTTCGGCCACGATCTGACGCTCCTGCGGCGCCAGGTCTACGCGGTGGTCGACGAGATCGACGACCTCGCACAGCTGACCGACGTGCGCACCGACCTGCGGCGCGGCTTCCCCGAGCTGCGGATCCGCTACGACCGCGAGCAGCTCGCCGCCCGCGGGCTGGACATCTTCACCGTGGCGCGGGCGGTGCGCGACAAGGTCGAGGGCAACGTCGCCACCGACCTGCGCGGCCGCGACGACCGGATCGACGTGCGCGTGCGGCTGCGCCCCAGCCAGGTGGACCGCGTCGAGGACATCGAGCGGCTGAACGTCAACCCCGCCGGCAACCCGCCGATCTGGCTGACCTCGGTGGCGCAGCTGGAGATGGCCGAGGGGCCCAGCGAGATCCGCCACGTGGACCAGCGCCGCGCCGGGCTGGTCACCGCCGGGCTGGCCGGCTTCGACCTCGGCGGCGCGACCCGCAGCATCGAGCAGCGGCTCGAGCGGATGGCCTGGCCGCCCGAGTTCACCTACGAGATCCGCGGCCAGAGCCGCGAGATGGAGGTCTCGCTGCGGTCGCTGCGGTTCGCGCTGGGGCTGGCCGTGTTCCTGGTCTACGTGATCATGGCGGCGACGTTCGAGAGCTTCCGCCACCCGTTCGTGATCCTGTTCTCGATCCCGCTGGCGATCGTCGGCGTGATCCCGGTGCTGGCGCTGCTGCGGATCTCGATGTCGGTGCTGGTGCTGATCGGGGCGATCGTGCTGGCCGGGATCGTGGTCAACAACGCGATCGTGCTGGTGGACTACGTCAACCAGCTGCGCCGCCGCGGGCTGGCGCTGGCCGAGGCGCTGCGCACCGCGGGCCAGGCCCGGCTGCGCCCGATCCTGATCACGACGATGACCACCGTGCTGGGGCTGCTGCCGATGGCGGTCGGCGTCGGCCGCGGCTTCGAGATCCGCCAGTCGCTGGCGGTCACCGTGATCGCCGGGCTGCTGGCCTCGACGCTGCTGACCCTGGTCGTCGTGCCGGTGGTCTACCACCTGCTGGCCGGCCGGGACCCCTCCCCGGACCCCACCGACGCCGCCCCGGACGCCACCCCGGACACGCAGGCCGCGGAGCCCGCCGATGCCGGCTGAGAGCGACGGCGGCCACCCGCTGGGGCGGTTCCTGCCGCAGATCAGCGTGCGCCGCCCGGTGGCGGTGCTGACCCTGTTCGCGGCGGTGGTCACGGTGGGCGTGATCGCCTGGCGGCTGATCCCGGTCCAGATGCTGCCCGAGGGCTTCGACCCGCCCTACCTGTGGATCTGGGGCTCGTACCCCAACGCCACGCCCCGCGAGGTCGAGGAGCAGATCCTGCGCCCCGTCGAGGAGCACTTCGGGACGCTGGGGGAGCTCAACCACATCCACAGCCGCGCCTCGGCCGACTCGTGCTTCTTCGAGCTGGAGTTCGAGGAGGGCACGGACATGGCCGAGGCCTACAACCAGGCCCTCGACCGCATCGAGCGCGCGTACCCCGAGCTGCCCGACGACTTCGAGCAGTTCTTCATCTGGCGCTACGACCCCACCGACGAGCCGATCGTGTGGGCCGGGGTGTCGGTCCCCGAGGGCGCCGACGACGTCGCCCACGTGATGGAGCTCGAGGTCCAGAAGAAGCTGGAGCGGATCCCCGGCGTCGGCAACGTCGACGTGTGGGGCGCCGACCGGCGCAACATCTACATCGACTTCGACCACGGCGCGGTGGACGCGATGGGGGTCAACCTCTACCGCGTGGTGCCGTCGCTGATGAGCGACAACTTCACGCTGCCCGGCGGCAAGGTCCGCGAGTCGGGCCGGGTGATCTACCTGCGCAGCCTGGCGCGCTACACCTCCATCGAGGAGATCGCCGAGTGGACGGTGCGCCCCGGGCTGCAGCTCGAGGACGTCGCCGAGGTGGTCCACGCGGCCCCCAAGCAGTCGTACGTCAACCACATCAACGGCAGCGACGGGATCTCGATCGGGGTGTTCAAGGAGAGCACCGCCAACACCCTCGAGGTCGCCGAGGCGATCGAGGAGATGTTCCGCGAGGAGCTGCCGAACGACCCGGACCTGCAGGGCTACGAGTTCTTCGTCCTGTTCTCCCAGGGCGAGATGATCTCGGAGAGCATCGGCAACCTGGAGCGGGCGGCGCTGATCGGCGGCACGCTGGCGTTCCTGGTGCTGATCATCTTCCTGCGCCGGCTGCGGATGACGCTGGTCGTCGCCGGGGCGATCCCGGTGTGCATCGTGATCACGGTCACGGTGCTGTTCTTCCAGGGCGAGACGATCAACCTGCTGTCGATGACCGGGCTGATGCTCGCCGTGGGGATGGTCGTCGACAACTCGATCGTGGTGGTCGAGAACATCTACCGCCTGCGGCAGCAAGGCGTGCCGCCGATGCAGGCGGCGCTGCGGGGCGCCGGCGAGGTCAGCCTCGCGGTGACGATGGCGACCGCCACCACGGTGGTGGTGTTCCTGCCGATCATGTTCCTCACCGGCAACGGGATGTTCAGCTTCCTGATCAGCCGCCTGGGGCTGCCGGTGTGCTACGCCCTGGTGGCGTCGCTGGTGGTGGCGCTGGTCTTCATCCCCCTGGCGACCACCCGGCTGTCGGCGTCCCAGCCGGTGCAACCGGGCAAGATCCTGGTGTGGCTGCGCGAGAGGTACGTCGCCGCGCTGCGCTGGGTGCTGGCCCACCGGGTGGACGCGACCGCCATCGCGCTGGCGCTGCTGGCCACGACCTGCGTGGCCAAGAGCAAGGTCCCGCAGACCGACCGGGCCGAGACCAACGCCAACGACCTGGTGATCCGCGTCCAGTTCCCCGACAACATGAGCTTCGACGAGAAGGCCGAGATCCTCACCGAGCTCGAGGACGAGTTCCTGGCGTTCCGCGACGAGTGGCGGATCGAGGCGGTGCGGACCCGCTACGAGGACGGCCGCAGCCGCGGCGACGTGCGGATCTTCTTCGAACCGCGCAAGCGCCACGACGTGCAGATGGAGGAGCTCAGCGAGCTCGCCGAGGAGATGCTGCCCGAGATCCCCGGCGGCGACGCGTGGATCGGGTGGCACGCCCAGCGCGGGATGGGCGAGGGCAACTCGGTGGATCTGGAGCTGTACGGCGACGACACCGAGGTGCTCGCCGAGCTCGGCGACGAGGTCAAGCGGCGGCTGTCCAGCCTGCCCGACGTGACCAGCGTCGAGTGGGAGGTCGAGGAGGACGCGAGCAACGAGATCCAGGTGCGGGTCAACCGCGAGGCGGCGGCGCGCTACGGGGTCGACCCCCAGTCGCTGGCGCGCACGATCCAGTTCGCGATGCGCGGCTCGCGGCTGCCCGACTACGTCGAGGGCGACAAGGACATCGACGTGATCGCGGAGTTCGCGCTGGAGGACCGCGACGATCGCGAGGCGCTGGAGGACTTCCGGATCTGGACCAATACCGGCGAGACGATCCCGCTGGCGGCGGTGGCCGATCTGGAGCCGACCAAGGGCTTCGGCACGATCCACCGCAAGGACCGCCGCACCAGCCTCGACATCACGGTCAACCTCGAGGGCGAGGACCTGGAGAGGTCGTTCGAGCAGATCGACACCGCGCTGGCGACGCTGCACATGCCGCGCGGCTACAGCTGGAGCCGCGGCGACCGCTACCTCGAGATGATGGAGGACCAGCAGCAGCAGATGTTCGCGTTCCTGATGGCGATCGCGCTGGTGTTCCTGCTGATGGGGATGCTGTTCGAGAGCCTGAGCCTGCCGCTGAGCATCATCACCGCGGTGCCGTTCGCGATGTTCGGGGCGTACTGGATGCTGCTGATCACCGGCACGCCGTTCGACCTGATGGCGGGGATCGGGATCGTGATCATGGTCGGGATCGTGGTCAACAACGCCATCGTGCTGGTCGACCTCGTGCAGCTCAACCGCGCCGCGGGAATGGACCGCCTCGAGGCGCTGGTCCAGGCGGGTCGACAGCGCTTCCGCCCGATCCTGATGACGGCGGCGACCACCATCGTCGGGCTGATCCCGATGGCGGTGGGCAACGCCAGCCTGGCGGGGATTCCCTACAAGGCGCTGGGACGCGTGGTGATCGGAGGGCTGATCACCAGCTCGATCATGACGCTGCTGCTGGTCCCGCTGCTGTACACGTTCATCGACGACATCCGCGGGTGGGTCGGCAAGATCGCGGGCTTCGCGCTCGCGGGCAAGGAGGAGCAGTCGTGAGACGATCGGTCGTCACGACGGGGGTGCTGGTGGCGCTGCTGACGGGGCTGCTGGGGGCGTCCCCGGCGCGCGCCGCGCAGCTGCCCGAGGGCCCGCTGCGGGAGCTGTCGCTGCAGGACGCGGTGGAGCTCGCGGCGGCGCAGAACCTGGGGATCCGGATCCAGGCCGCGACGCTGGAGGTCCAGCGCCAGAACCGGCGGGCGGTGTGGGCCGCGTACCACCCGACCTTCGCGCTGGGGCTGGACTACACCGCGGGGGTGGATCACAGCCTGCAGCAGATCGCCGGATCGCTGCTGGAGAGCCTGTACCACAACTACGGGCTGGTCGCGAACACGTCGCTGAGCAACCGCTTCGTGACGGGCACCACGGTGACCCTCGCCTGGTACCACAGCAGCACCCGCAGCGAGCGCAAGAAGGACGAGTTCCAGGAGCTGCTGGAGGGCATCAGCGGGATCAGCGATCCGATCCAGACCCAGTTCGCCGGGCGGGGCTCGATCACCGTCGAGCAGAGCCTGCTGCAGGGCCTGGGCTGGTGGTACAACCTGGGTCCCATCGAGCAGGCCAAGCTGGCCGAGTCCCGCGAGGAGGTGGCCTACGACGCCCAGGTCGCCGACGTGCTCGGCGGCGTGGTCAAGGCCTACTTCGAGCTGCACTACGCCGAGCGGGCCGTGGCGATCGCCCAGAGCCACGTGGACCTGGCGCTGGCCCAGCGCGAGGTGACCCAGGCCCAGATCGAGGCCGGCAACCTGCCCCCCATCGAGCTGGCCAAGCTCGACGAGACGGTGGCCACCCGCCGCCAGGAGCTGCTCGAGGCCGAGATGTCCCGGCGGCGCACCGAGATCACGCTGCGCACGCTGCTGTGCGGCGACGAGGGCAGCCCGACGCTGGAGGGCGTGCGCTACCACACCGCCGAGTATCCGCGCTCGGCGGTGCCCGAGCGGGACCTGGAGGCCAGCCTGCAGACCGCGCTGACCCGCAACCCCGACGTGCGCCAGCAGGAGCTGCTGCTCCAGAGCCAGCAGATCGCGTTCCGGATGGCGCGCCAGGACCTGCTCCCGACGCTGGACTTCACCGGCTCGCTGGCGCTCAACGGCGTGGGCGAGGACTCCCCCGAGGGCCTCGAAGACGTGTTCGGCGGCAACCACCCGTACTGGAGCTTCGGGCTGCAGCTGACCGTGCCGCTGACCAACCGCGGCGCCGAGACCGACTTCCGCAGCCGCAAGGCCGAGGTCGAGGCCGCGCTGCTGACGCTCAAGCAGCTGCAGGAGAGCACCCTGGCCGAGGTGGAGAACACCTACACCCAGGTGCTCAGCTACGAGGAGCAGCTGCGTGTCGCCGGCACCCGCGTCGACCTCGCCGCCCAGAACGTCGAGGCCGAGGAGGCCCGCTACGCCGCCGGCAAGTCCACCACCCGCGAGGTGCTGGAGGTCCAGCAGTCGCTGCGCGACGCCCAGCTGGCCGAGGTCCGCGCCGAGATCAACGCGCTGAACGCCCGCGTCGATCTCGAGCTGCTGCGCGGCACCCTGCTGGAGTCGCTGGGTGTGCGCGAGATCGCCGACTGACCGACCCCAACCTCACACCGAGGCCAGCAGCGCCAGCACCATCACCAGGAGGTAGAACCCGAAGAACACCACGAACATCACGACCCACATGACCACCATCAGCAGCGCCATCCCGATGCCGATGCAGAACAGCAGGAAGGTGATGATCCCCAGGTACATCCCGACCTGGGCGTTGGGATCGGGGCGCAGGTTCTCGTCGCGGCAGGCGTCGAGGTACTGCTTGCCGTAGTACCAGGCGAAGCCACCCAGCGGGCCGAAGAGGAACCCGCAGATCCCGAGCACGACGATCGTCATCGGCGTCTGCGTCCCCGCGGGCTGGCCGTAGCCCTCGGAGGCATACGTCGACGCCCGCGCGGCGGGGGCCGGGGACTGCGCGTCGGTGGGCGGCGGGTCGGGCATCGGGATGGGAGCAATCCACCACGAATCGGCCCGCGAGTCCAGCGCGGCGGCCGGCGGCACGCCCGGCGGGAATGCCGCTATCATGCCGCGTGTCCCCGCCGGGGAGGAGCGCCACGATGACCGACCTCGACCTGTCCGCCCGCGCCGCCGAGCTCGAGGCGATGGGCTTCACGATCCTCGAGCAGGACGAGCACCACGTCGACGCCGTGCGCAGCAAGTGGATGTGGGAGTGCATGGTGACCAAGATGACCACCATCGTGCGCGTCCGCCGCGTGGGGCTGGTGACCCGCAAGCTGATGCTCGAGGACCAGAAGTACATCGCCAAGAACGCCAGCAGCATGGACCCCTCGATGCTGCCGGGCGGGTTCCAGAAGGGCCGCTCGGTGATGTTCGCCTACCTGGCCGACGAGGCCGCCCCCGAGGCGCTTCAGCTGGCGCAGAAGCCGCCGACGATGGACTTCGCGGCGTTCAACATGTTCGCGATCCTCGAGGCCTCGGGGCAGCAGACCTGGTACCAGGGGACCCGGCTGTGGGGCGCGGTGTACTACGCCAAGTTCCAGCACTTCATGCGCAACCTGATGGAGCCGGGCCGCCACGCCCCCGGGGACCCGCTGAGCATGCCGGGGCTGATCATCAGCCTGCTCCTCGGCGGGATGCTCGGCGGGATCTGCTGCGGGATGCCGGCGCTGCTGTTCCTGGCCGAGGCGATGTGACCGAGTTCACAGACCCAGCGCGTCGATCGCCGCCTCGAGCTCCGGATCGACCCCGTCGCGGAACTGCGCCGGCGTGGGCACGACCTCGACGTCGGGCACGATGCCGGTGCCGTGGAACGTCTCGCCCCCCGGGAACAGGACCTCCATCCCGGTGAAGTACATGTAGCAGCCGCCGGGCAGGAAGGCGCCGGTGATGTTGCCGTTGGTCGCCGCGCTGGGCTGCCCCACGATGGTCAGATCCGGGCGGCCGACCAGCATCATCGAGAAGTTCTCCGCAGCGGAGACCGTCTTGTTGCTGACCATCAGCACCATCGGCCCGGTGAACGCATCCGCGGTCGGCTGCCAGTCGTACTGGCTGTACGTCATCTCGTACTGGGTGGGGCCGATCCAGGTGGGAATCCCGAACTGCGGCGACTCGAACGGCTCCGGCATCAGGTACCGCGCGACCTGGTAGTGGTTGATCGCGGGGTAGTCGCGCATGTCGACCACGACGTGGTCCGCGGTGTGGAGCTCCTGCAGGTGGGGCAGGACCAGGCTCCAGTCGTCGTATGCGTCGCCATTGAGGTTGAGGAAATAGGTCCGTGGCGCGCCGAGGTCGGACAGCCACCCGCTCTCGCGGTAGGTCCCGCCCCACGGCACGACGGTGGTCTCGTCGTAGGGCCGCGGCTCGGGCGTCGCGGTGTGCTCGACGCCGTCGGGGTCGACGAGGGTCAGCGTCCGCGCTCCGTAGACCTTCTTCAACTCGCGGGTTGCCAGCTCGAAGCGGTAGCCGCCCGTGGCCGCGGAGTAGCGCGACATCGCCTCTTCGTACCACTCGTCGGCCGGGATCCCGTCCACGGCGACGATGGTGTCCCCGGCGAGGATCTCGGGGTGATCCGAAGCGCGCACCACGGCCTGGCCGACGACGTTCTGGATCTGCAGCGCGAGGTAGCCGTCGGCGCTGGGGTAGTCCGTCCACAGGTCGTAGAACCCGTGGCCGTCGTACGTCTCGTGGAGGAAGTGGCCCAGCACGGCCATCAGCTCGGTGGCGTCCTCGGGATCGATCGTCTCGACCTCGTCGAGCCCGGCGAGCAGCGCTGCGTCGGTGTGGTACCCGACGACCGGGAAGTAGGTATAGAAGTGCTCCAGCAGCCCGTGGGCCACGACCAGCATCGCGCGGGCGGCCCCGGGGGACCGGTCCGAGAGCGGGTTCGTCATGTTCTCCGGGTACGGACCCATCGGCAGCCGCTCGGCGTCGCCGGACGGCGCATCGCCGGGCTCCCCCCAGCCGGCCAGCTCGTCGAGGACCCGCTCCGGCGTGGTGGTGCCGAGGTCCGCCGGGATCCGGTCCGGCCACATCTCGCCCTGCTCCGTGGACCACACGCCGCTGCGCCACAGCAGGCCGTCGTCGCCGACGCCGGACCAGCGGGACTCCGCCACCGCGGCGAACACGTCGTAACCGACGATCCACGCCCGCCCGGCGAGCCGCAGCCCGCCGATCACCTCGGACGCGTGCGGGCCGAGCTGGGGGCCGGTGAAGAACACCAGCGGCAGCTCCGCGCTCCCGCCGGCGGCCACCACCCCGTCCAGCATCTCGGTACCGGCGTAGTACATCCCGGTGTCCCACTGGATCGGGAAGCCCTGGAAGATCCGCACGTGGAACGAGCCGATGGGCACGTCCTCGGCCAGCGCGAGGCCCACGGCGGCGTCCAGCGCGGCGTCCCCCTCGTCGCCGGCGGGCAGCGCGCGGACGTCGACGACGACCGCCGCGGTCCCCTCCGGGAGCGCGACGTCGCCGGTCCCCGGGATCACCACGGCGACGTCGCCCACGAGCGCCACATTCGCGGGGACGAGGGACCCGTCGCCGCCGGCCACGGCGCACACCTCGTCGAGCGATTCCGCGTAGTCCTGTAGGAACGGGCCGCCGAAGGGCTGCGCCGGCTCCAGGACGTCCTGCAGCGCCAGGTCGAACCCGCGGTAGCTGCCGGTGGGCGTGAACAGCCGCGCGGCGCCGTGGGCCAGGGAGAGGTCGACCTCGAGGCCTCCGTCGCCCTCCCGCGGCGCGCCGCCGAGCCCCGCGTCGCACCAGTCGTCGAGCTGCTCGGCGGGCTCGGGCTCGAGCTCGGTGTTGTCGTCGTCAGCCGGCTCGGGCTCCTCCGGGCAGCCGGCGAGCCACAGCGCCGCGGCCAGACACAGAACGGGAATCGAAGACTTCATGCCCCCTGTACCTCTCTTCCTGGGTCTCTGAATTCCTGAGTAGGTAGTCGTAGTAG
>CAZOYV010000067.1:0-18889 GCA_964584075.1 uncultured Rickettsiales bacterium
TGGCTGCCTCCTTTCAGACAGCAAGTTGGGCCAGACTTCGCCTGGCGCACCGGAGAGCGCGGAGGAAGAACGATGAGCGCTCGGGCGGCGGAGCCCGCACTCTCGCTGGACGGCGTGGTCAAGCGCTACGGCACCTTCCGCAAGACGCTGGCGCTGGACGGGGCCTCGTTCACCGTGCCGCGGGGCAGCGTGTGCGGGCTGATCGGCCCCAACGGTGCGGGCAAGACCACGGTGTTCGCCTCGATCTGCGGGCAGCTGCGGCTGGACGCCGGCCGCATCGAGATCCTCGGCGGCGGGCCGTTCGACGTGGAGCGGCTCAAGGGCCGCGTGGGGCTGCTGCCCCAGGACGCCGAGCTGGGGTTGAGCCACACCCCCACCGAGCTGCTGGTGCACCTGGCGCGGCTGCAGGGGCTGGGCCTCGCCGATGCCCGCGAGGCCTCCGCCCGCGGGCTGGCCCAGGTGGATCTCTCCGACCGCGCCGAGAGGCGCATCGCGACGCTGTCCCACGGGATGCGCCGCCGGCTGGCGATCGCCACCGCCCTGCTGGGCGAGCCCGAGCTGGTGCTGCTCGACGAGCCGATGAGCGGGCTGGACCCGGCCCAGGTGCGCTCGCTGCGCGAGCTGGTGGTGTCCCAGCGGGGCCGCCGCACGCTGGTGATCAGCAGCCACAACCTCGCCGAGCTGGAGCAGGTCTGCGACCACGTGGTGCTGATCGACCGCGGCCGCTGCACGCTGGCCGGCCCCATCGCCGAGGTCACCGGCCGGGCGATGGTGCTGACCTGGACGCTGGGCCCCGGCGAGCTGGACGTCGACGCCCTCGCCGGCGCGCTGCCCGGCCACGAGGTGCGCCGCGAGGACGGCGCGCTGACGGTGGTCTGCCCCCCCGACACCGACCTGGACGACACCGCCCGGGTGGTGGCCCGCCACTGCGTCGAGGCCGACGTGGCGATCCGCGAGGTGCGCCGCGGACTGAGCCTGGAGCGCAGCTACCTGGAGCGCACGGCGCGGCGGGACGGCTGAGCCGCCACCTCAGTCGTCCCAGGCGTCGGGGGTCCCGAGCAGGTACTCGTTGTACTCGACGTACCCGTCGAACTGGACGCCCACGAGGTGGTCGAGGCACCCGGTGTCCGGGGGCGTGTCCGGGTCGCCCACCACCTGCGCGATCAGCTCGTAGGCGCAGTCGCCGCCGTCCTCGGTGGGCGAGGCCCAGGTCACCCCGTGGGCGCCCTCGGGGAACAGCGCGTAGATCTGGGTCGGACCGGTGTAGTGGGCGATCACCCCGTCGAGGTGCTCGGGCGCGGTGGCGGCGTCGAGGCCGCCCTCGAGCATCAGCAGCGGGCCGTCGTAGGGCGCCAGCTCGCCGTGGTAGCCGTCCACGGGGAAGGTCGGCCAGCCCAGCTCGGCGCTGTGGGCCAGCGTCGCCTCCAGCCCGGTGGACATGGTGTACGAGCGCCATTGCTCCAGCAGCTCGGCGGGGCTGCCGGCCACCGCCGGGTCCCACATCTCCGACAGCGCGACGTGGTTGAACAGCTGGTACGAGAACCCCTGGCCGTCGTTGCCCGCCCGCGGCGCCAGCCCCGGCCAGGGGGGCAGCTCGGGGGCCCCGGGGGCGCGCGCCGAGCCGTACAGCGCGTAGTACAGCGTCACGATCGCGTCCACGTCGCCGGCGCTGCAGCGGTCGAGGCGGAACACCACCGCGGGCACCAGGTCGCGGACCTTGTCGTAGAACAGCAGCGCCCCGAGGAACGCGCGCCAGAAGTCGCTGTCGGTGCCCAGGCTGGCGCAGTGCCCCTCGTCGGTGGCGCGGATCGTGTCCTCGGCCACCGCCCACGGGTCGCCGTCGAAGTGCGCCGCACAGGACGGGGTGGCGGCGCACAGGCCCATCAGCTTCTGGCCGGCGCGGTCCATCGAGGAGTCGTACTCGTGGAAGCCCTGGCCGGGGGCGGAGATGCCCTCGAGGATCACCGCCGTGGGCTGGTCCGGCGCCACCTGGAGGTAGCGCTGGGCCAGGTAGGTCCCGTAGGAGCCGCCCCACACCGTGACGGGCTCGTCGTCCACGCGCAGGTGCTGGATCAGCGTCGCCAGATCGCGGGCGCTGTCGGTGGTGGTGACGTGGTCCAGGGCGTCGCCCCACTGGGCCTGCAGCGACGCGACGCAATCGTCCCACTCGGCGTCGGTGACCGCCTCGCCGCCGTCGCTGCCGGGGGCCTCCTGGTCGGGGCAGGCCAGCCGCCCGCTGCCGCCGATGCCGCGGTGGTCCACCGCGTAGAAGCTGCGCTCGGGGAAGTCGTCGGGCAGGTCGAAGACCATGTAGTAGGCCTCGTCCAGCGCCGAGCCGCCCGGGCCGCCGTGCAGCACCCAGTGCTGGCCGGCGCCGGGCTCGCCGGGCAGCCGCTTGACCAGCACCTCGAGGATGTCGCCGTCGGGCTCGGCGTAGTCCATCGGCAGCGCGGCGGTGGCGCACTCGGCGGCGCCGTCCTGGCCGGGGACCCAGGCGCAGGGCGCCCAGTCGCCGAGCTCGATCTCGGGGAAGGTCTCGCCCGCGGCGTCGTCGTCGCCGGCGTCGTCGTCGTCGTCGTCGTCGATGGTGATGTCGCCGGGGCAGCCCAGCGACAGGGGCGCCGCGGTCAGCAGCGCACGGAGCAGGCCGGGGAGGGGTCGCATGGGCCGATCCTAGCCCGGCCCACGCGCCTCCCGGCGGAAATCGGTGTCGCCCGCCGAGCCGTCACTGCAGCTCGTTGCCGTCGGCGTCCTTCATCTTGCCCAGCGCGATCAGCACCAGGTCCACCAGCGTCCAGATCCCGAAGCCGCCGAAGGTCAGCAGCTGCGCCACGCCGTACCCGGTGTAGCCCAGGTAGAACCGGTGCGCGCCGAAGTACCCGAGGAACAGACACAGGGCCATCGCCACCATCTTCTTCTTCATGATCCCGTCTCCCATGACGTGTGGTTCGCGCCGGGTGCCTCGCCCGGCCCGGGTCGGGGCGGCACTGCCGTCGACCCGGCGACCACCGTAGGAGCGGCCCTCGATCAATGCTCGTCAAAGGGGATCAAACCTCGCCGCGGCGGGTCGTTCGGCCGGGGTCCTAGTTCTCCTCGCCGGCGGTGGTCTCGGCGTCGCCGGGCAGGTCCAGCGCGTCGGCCATCAGGTCCCGCAGCTCGTCCGACATCGGCTCGTCCGCCTGCATCGCGCGGATCCGCACCAGCGCCTCCTCGGCCTCGGGGTGGCCGGGCTCGATCTGTAGCGAGCGGACCAGCAGGTCGGCGGCCTGCACGAGGCGATCGGTGCGGGCCAGCGCGGCGGCGGCGCCGCGGTACGCCCGGCCGCGGACCTCGTCCGTCTCCCACGTTCGCGCCACGATCGCGTCGTTGAAGTACGACAGCGCCTCGTACGGGCGTCCGGCGGCGAGCGCCGTGCTGCCCAGCTCGTTGAGGATCCGCGGGTTGCCCGGCTCCAGCCCGTCGGCCCGCTCGAGGCACGCCCGGGTGCCGGCCGCGTCGCCGTCGTGGCGCGCCACCATCGCCAGCAGGTACCAGGCCCGCGAGTACGACGGCTGGCTCCACTCGAGGGTCTGATCGCCGAACGCGCCGGACTTCCGGGCGCGGACGAACTCCTCGAGGTCCCACGCGGCGTAGGACACGACGCCGTCGTCGATGCGCATCGGCTTCCAGCCCTCGGGCGTCTCGACCACGACCTCGCGCAGCAGCGCCTCGGCCTCGGCGTGGCGGCCCTGCTGGATCAGCAGGTCGGCCTCGTCCACCGGGTCGGTGTCCAGCATCCCGACGAGGTCCTCGCGGTCCTCGATCGACGGCCCCTCGCCGAACCAGTTGCGGTACGGCTCGGCGGGGTGCTGCTCCGCGAACAGGTTGCTCCCGGCCGTGCGGTGGGCACAGCCGGGACCGATCGCGACGACGAGGATCGCGACCACGGGGAGGGCGGCGTGGCGGGCGCGCGGTGGACGACTCATGTCACTCTCCGTTCTTGACAAATCCTTTGCATCTACCTCTGCCCTATCACGACAGGGGCGCTCGGAGAACGGTCAAGTGCCCGGATCTGCTGCGAGTTCTCCATCGAGTTCCGTATTCGCGCCGGGAGCGCTTCAGGCGGACGTGGTGTCGGGATCCTCGGGCAGCGGGGTCACGGGCTCCTCGCCCGGCGCGCCGTCGAGCGGCTCGGGCTCGAACCCCGGCGGGGGGGCCTCCTCGAGGGGCTCGAGGAAGTCGTCCCACGGGATCGACCCCTTCTCCACCGCCACGTCGGCGAAGTAGATCGGGATCTGGGCGCCGAGCGCCAGCGCGATGGCGTCCGAGGCGCGGGAGTCGATCTTGACGGTCCGCTCCCCCTGCTGGACGACCACCGTGGCGACGTAGACCTGGTCGATCAGGTCGTCGACCCGGACCTGCACCAGGGTGCCGCCGAGCTCGCGCATCATCGAGTCCATCAGGTCGTGGGTCAGCGGCCGCTGGTAGCGGCGGCGGTCGAGGCGCAGCGCGATCGACAGCGCCTCCGAGGGCCCCACCCCGATGGGGAGCACGACCGTCTCGGCGACGTCGGTGAGCATCACCGTGCCCCCGCTGTCCGAGGGCACGACGCCGATCACGTTCATCTCCCGGAACCCGCTGGGAGCCGCGGGCGGCGCGGGTGCGGGGGCAGGCGTGGCCGGCTCGACCGCCACGGGAGGCGCCTTGCGCCGGGCCGCCGCCGGCGGCGCGATGATCAACGCGGCGGCGACGCCGAGGAGCACCACGGAGGACAGCCTGGGGACAGGACCGCTCACCACCTCATCCTAGCCGGTCGACACCTGGGCCGGCGCGTTGATTCGAACGCAGATCCGATCGAAGTGGTGCACGGAAGTCCGCCGTTGATTCTGTCTGATACATGTGTTAGTGATTCTAACACTATGTCTCACTCCGGGCCCGCGACACCGCTCGTGGTGTGGCTCGACGAGATCGACCTGGGGCGACGCAGGCAGGTCGGCGGCAAGGCCGCGGGGCTGGCGCGGCTGCTCGCGCTGGGGCTCCCGGTCCCGCCCGGGTTCTGCGTCACGGCGGACGCCTGGCGCGCGGGCGGCGGGGCGCTCGCCGGGGCGCCGCGCGCCGAGGTCGTGGCCGCCTGGGAGCGCCTCGCCGGTGACCGCGACGTCCCCGTCGCGGTGCGCTCCTCGGCCACCTGCGAGGACGGGGCCGAGCACTCGTTCGCCGGGCAGCACGACACGGTCCTGGGGGTGCGCGGTGCGGACGCCTGCTGCGCCGCGATCGAACGCTGCTGGGCCTCGCTGCACGGCGAGCGCGCCGTGCGCTACCGCGCCCGGCACGGCATCCCCGACGACGGCGTGGCGATGGCGGTGGTGGTCCAGCGCCAGGTGCCGGCGGAGGTCTCGGGGGTGCTGTTCAGCGTCGACCCGGTGGAGGGCCGGCGGGACCGGATCGTGATCGAGGCCTGCGCGGGGCTGGGCGAGGCGCTGGTCTCGGGGCGCGTGACGCCGGCGCGGTGGACGCTGTCGCGACCGGGCCTGGAGGTGGTCTCGCACGAGGCGGGGTCCGGACCGCTCGCGACCGGCGAGGACGGGGCGCTGCTGCCGGACGCGCGGGCCGCCGCGCTGGGGCGGCTGGCGCTGCGCATCGAGGAGCACTGGGGCGTGCCGGTGGACGTCGAGTGGGCGGTCGCGGGCGGGGCGATCGCGCTGCTGCAGGCCCGCGCGGTGACGGCGCTGGCCGGGCCGCTGGCCCCCGCCGGTGACGGCACCGACGACGCCTGGGAGGCCCGCCAGGTGTGGACCAACGTCAACACCGGCGAGGTCGCCCCCGACGTGACCACGCCGCTGGGCTGGGACGTGGTGGAGCCCATCGCCACGCGGCTGCTGGGCGTGTTCTTCGACATGGCGGGCGTCGAGGTCGCCGGCCACCGGGTGCTGGGCCTGGTGGGCGGCCGGGTGTACTTCAACCTCAACACGGTGCTGGGCCTGCTGCGGCGCCTGCCGGGGATGAAGGACAGGGGCGTGCTGCAGCTGTTCGGCGGCGAGGAGGAGGCCCCGCCGGAGCTGGGCGAGCTGGACATCCCGGACGAGGACATCCCCGAGGCACGCCACAGCGTGGTGGGCATGCTGTGGCACGCCCCCGCGCTGGTGTGGGGCCTGCTGCGCTTCCCGCGGGGCGGTGCGCAGCGAGTGGTGGCGCGGCTGCGGCGCGAGGCCGACGAGCTCGCGGCGCGCCCGCTCGACGGGGTGGACGACCGCGGGCTCGCCGGGGCGATCGCCGAGACCATCGAGCACGTCCAGGGCGACACCGGGGCGTTCCGCGCCACCGCGTTCGCCACGATGATGCCCACCGGCCTGTACCAGCTGTGCAGCAAGTGGTTCGGCGCGGACGGCAACGCCACCGCCAGCCGGCTGCTGGGCGGGCTCGGCGACACCGAGACCGCCGAGTCCGGGCTGGCGCTGTGGCGGCTGGCGGCCCACGCGCGGCGGTCCCCGCCGCTGGCGGAGCTGCTCCGCGGCGGCGGCGGGCCCGACGCGATCTGGCCGCGCCTCGACGAGGTCGAGGGGGGCGGCGAGTTCCGCCGGGCGTGGGACGCGTTCCTGGCCCGCCACGGCCACCACTGCCGCGCCGAGCTGGAGCTGTCCAACCCCCGCTGGGCCGAGGAGCCGGGGCCGCTGCTGGATCAGCTCCGCAGCTACCTCGACGGGTTCGACCAGCGCGACCTCGAGGCGCACTACCGCCAGGTCGCGCGGCGCCGGGAGCAGACCGAGGCCGAGTGCCGCGCCGCGCTCCGGGGCCCGGTCAAGCGCCTGCTGTTCCGGCTGATCGTCGACGCCGCCCAGCGCACCGCGCCGTATCGCGAGACGATCAAGTCGCAGGTGATCCGCAAGCTGATGGTGTTGCGGCGCCAGCTGCTCGAGGCCGGGCGGCGGCTACGGCGCCGCGGCGTGCTCGACGCCGCCGACGACGTGTTCTACCTGCGGCTCGCGGAGCTCGACGCGCTGCTGCGCGGCACGGACGACGCCCCCTCGGCCGTGCGCGAGTCCGTGGCCGAGCGGCGCGCCGAGCGGGCGTCCTTCCAGCGCTGCACCCCGCCGCCGGTGCTGCGCGGCCGCTACGACCCCGAGCGCCTCGTGTGGGCCGACCCCGTGGACGACGGCGACGGGCTGCTGCGCGGGATCGCGGTCAACCCCGGCGTGGTGGTCGGCCCGGCGCGGGTGATCCTGCGCGCGGGCGACGACCAGGTCCGCCCCGGCGAGATCCTGGTGGCCCCGTTCACCGACCCGGGCTGGACCCCGTACTTCCTCAACGCCGGCGCGATCGTGATGGACCTCGGCGGCGTGCTCAGCCACGGCAGCATCATCGCCCGCGAGCTGGGGATCCCCGCGGTGGTCAACGTCGACCGCGCCACCCGCCGGATCCGCACCGGGCAGCGGCTGGAGGTGGACGGCACGCGGGGCACGGTGCGGGTGCTGGACGCGTCCCCGGCGGAAGCGGACTAGGGGCCCCGCTCAGGACGAGGGGTCCATCACCCGGCCGAGGAACAGCACCACGTCGGTGTCGTGGTCGTAGATCGCGAACAGGAACGGCCGCGTGGCGTGGAACGTCTTGGGCTGCTCGGGCATCTCGGCGGAGCCGGCCTCGACGATCACCGCGGTGGCGGCGGCGGCCTCGGTGCCGCGCTCGTCCAGATCGATCACCGCCTGGTGGATCACGTCGGAGAGGAACAGCCCCTCGACGCCGCCATCCATCCCCGAGAAGTCGGCGCGCCCCGGGTCGAACGCGTCGGTCATCCCCATCTCCTGCAGCGTCTCGGCCAGCAGGTACTGCTGGTCGATCGAGAACCGCGGCAGCCACACCTCGGTGAGGTGCGACTCCAGGTCGTGGACCACGTGGTACAGCCCGCCGGCGGACAGGTCGCGCTCCACCGCGTTGAACTGCCCCGAGTCGGGCAGCACCACCAGCAGGCCCAGCGAGCTGTGGGCGTAGGGCAGCGCGATGGCCTTGAAGTTGCTGCCGCGCACGAAGCCCACGTCGCGCTCGTCGACCATCACCGGCACCTCGACGCTGCCGCCGCCCTGCAGGTGGAACGTGCGCTCCTCGGTGTCCTCGACCTCGAACGGCTCGGCCCACGAGCCCCAGAAGTAGATCGCGTCGACCAGCACGGCGCGGACCCAGTCGTCGAGCACCCCCTCGGGGATCAGCTCCGGGATCAGGCCCTCGGTGCGGTCCCCGACCCAGTCGTTGATCTCGTCGCGCACGTCGCCGGCGTGGGCGTAGTCCACGTCGTACCGTTCGGCGCCGAACTCCTCCAGCGCGGCCAGGTAGTCGTCCTGCCACGGGGTGCCCTGCTGCAGCCACGCCGAGTCCTCGATCCGCAGGTCGAGCTGCAGCTCCTCGTCGGGCTGCAGCAGCTCGGGGTCCAGCTGGTTGCGGTCGACCATCCGCCCGGTCAGCCCGCCGTAGGTCTGCGGCGCCACGTCCTGGGCCAGCGACAGGTGCAGCACGTCCTCCATCTGGGTCGCGGTGCTGCCCCTGGCCCCGGGGTAGGCCATCCCCAGCGCCGCGCTGACGCTGTACGGCGAGATCACCGCGTTGCCCTCGCCCTTGTCGGCGGCGGCGAACAGGTCGACGGCGAAGCGGTCGACGGCGAACGCCAGCGCCTGCTCGTCCGTCTCCGGGGCGGGCAGGGACTGGCTCATGTAGTCGGTGCAGCCCGAGGCGAGCAGCAGCAGCGCGGCGAGCGCGGTGGCGAGGCGATGCATGGTCGTTCCCCCGACGGTGGTGGCCCCGGCGGGCGCGCACCCGGGCCCACGGGTGGCTCCCAGACGGTTGAACCGCGAATGGCCGGTGGGGAGAACTTGCGGCCGTCGCGGACCGTGTCATGCTGGGCGGCGGAGATCCCGATGCGACCGACGATCCCGCTGCTGCTGCCGCTGCTCGCCCTGCTGGGGCTGGGCTGCCCAGGCGGCGAGGACGACGACGCGAGCGACGACGACACCGCAGACGACGACGCGGACGACGACTCCGGCGACGACGACAGCGGCTGGTCCGGCACACCGGACGACGACACCGGCGGCGAGGACGCCGACGGGGACGGGGTCAGCGTCGCCGGCGGCGACTGCAACGACGCCGACCCGGCGCTGGTCCACCCCGGCGACGGCGCCACGCTGCGCGTCCCGGACGACCACGCCACGATCCAGGACGCGCTGGACGCCACGGTGGACTGCGACCAGGTGATCGTCGCCGCCGGGACGTACCACGAGCACCTGTCCTTCCCCTACCGCGGGATCGCGCTCGTCGGCGAGGCCGGCCCCGCCGGCACGACCCTGGACGCCGACGGCGTCGGGAGGGCGATCACCTTCGGCGGCGGTCCCGCGGCCGCGAGGCTGGAGGGCTTCACGATCACGGGTGGAGCGACCGACGTGGGTGGCGGCGTGTACGTGTTCGGGAACGGCCATCCGACCCTCGCCGACCTGGTGATCACCGGAAACCAGGCCGAGCGCGGCGGTGGGGTGGCCGTCGACCTGGCCAGCCCCCGCTTCGAGCGCGTCTGGATCGTCGACAACACCGCCGTCGTCGACCCGGACGATCACCACGGCGGCCGGGGCGGTGGGCTGTGGCTGTCCGAGTGCAAGCCGACCCTCGATCACGTGGTCGTCGCCGGCAACGTCGCGGCGCACCCCCCCGAGCTGGACGGCCCCCCGGGCGGGGGCGGGGGTCTGGTCCTCGACAAGGCCGCGGCGACCCTGTCCCACGTGGTCGTCGCCGGCAACCAGGGCTACAACGGCGGCGGGCTGTGGGTCGTCGACGCCGACCCGAGGCTCGCCCACGTGGTGGTCACCGCCAACGTGGGCATCAACTGCGGCGGCGGGATGAACGCCCTGGCCAGCGACCCGGTGATCCACCACAGCGACTTCTGGGGCAACGACCCCAACGACTGCGTCGGGATCCCCGACTTCGTCGGCGTCGACGGCAACATCGCCGTCGACCCCGCGTTCCTCGACACCGCCGCCCCGCTGGCCCGCGACTGGGACCTGCACCTCGACCCCGCCTCGCCGCTGGTCGACGCCGGCGACCCCGCCGAGGTGGACCCCGACGGCTCCCCCGCCGACATCGGCCTGTTCGGCGGCCCCGGCGCCGGCGGGTTCGACCTGGACCGGGACGGCGCCCCGCTGTGGTGGCATCCGGGACCCTACGATCCGGCCGTGGACCCAGGCGAGGGCTGGGACTGCGACGACCGCGATCCGGCGGTGTACCCCGGCAGCGGCTGCTGAGTTCCCTGCTACAGCTCGGTCGCGCCGGGCAGCTCGCCGGCGGCGAGGTCGGAGAGGAAGCGACGGATCAGGCGGCCCACCAGGGCCAGGCGGTACTCGGCGGTGGAGCGCACGTCGGCGATCGGCTCGACCTCGGCCATCGCGGCCTCGGCGGCGGCGTCCCACACGGCGGGGTCGCGGGCGTCCTGGCCCTCGGCGGCCTGCTCGGCGCCGGCCAGCCGGACCACGGTGGGCATCACCGAGCCGCCGCCGATGCTCAGGTCGCGGAACGCGCCGTCGGCCACCTCGCCGGTGGCGGCGAGCACGACCTTGGAGCAGAAGAACGCCCGCCGCGAGCCGACCTTGGCGAACCAGAACCGGGCGTCCGCCGACGGCCTCGGGATCGACACCCCGCGGATGATCTCGCCGGGCGCGGTGCACAGCTCGCGATACCCGGTGTACAGCTCGTCCATCGGCACGTCGCGGTCGCCGTCGGGGCCGACGAGGTGCACGGTCGCGCGGGACGCCAGCAGCACCGGCAGGGTGTCGCCGGCCGGCGAGGCGTTGCCCAGGTTGCCGCCCAGCGTGCCGCGGTTCTGGATCTGCCGCGAGCCCAGCCGCGAGCAGGCCTCGACCAGGCTCGGGCACCACGCCCGCACCTCGGCGGCGCGGGCCACCGCGGTGTGGGTCGTCATCGCCCCGAGGGTCAGGGCGTCGTCGCCGCGGGTCACCCCGCGGAGCTCGTCGCAGGGGCCGAGATCGAGCACCGCATCGACCGTGATCGCCCCCTGGTGGAGCAGCACGATCAGGTCGGTCCCGCCGGCCAGCGGGCGGCGCTCGGGGCGGTCGCGCAGCGCGTCCACCGCCTCGGCCACGGTCGCGGCGCGGGCCACGTCGACGTCGGCGGGGATCACGGCTCCTCCTCCCCCGCCGCGGCCTCCACGGCGTCGACGATCTTGTGGTACCCGGTGCAGCGGCAGATGTTGCCCGCCAGGCCCGCGCGGATCTGCTCGCGGGTCGGGTGCGGGGTCTCCCGCAGCAGCGCAACGGAGCTCAGCACCATCCCGGGCGTGCAGTACCCGCACTGCACCGCGTCGTGCGCGACGAACGCCGCCTGCACGGGGTGCAGCTCGTCGCCTTCGGCGAGGCCCTCGATGGTCACCACCTCGCGGCCCGCGGCGTGGATCGCCGGCACGAGGCACGAGCACACCACCTGGCCGTCGAGCAGCACCGTGCAGGCGCCGCACTCGCCCTCGCCGCAGCCCTCCTTGGTGCCGGTCAGCTCCAGGTCCTCGCGCAGCACGTCGAGCAGCCGTCGCAGCGGCGGGACGTCGACCGTGCGCTCGACGCCGTTGACCGTCAGCGTCAGCTCCATGGCCACTCCTTCCCCGCGCGGCGGCAGGCCTCGAGCAGTCGCTCCGGGGTCACCGGGATCGCGTCGAGGGTCAGGCCGGTGGCGTCCTCCACGGCCGCGACCAGCGCCGGCGCGGGCAGGTCGTGGGAGATCTCGCCGACGCCCTTGGCGCCGAACGGGCCGTAGTCGAACGGGACCTCGACGAGGGTGACGTCGAGGTCGGGGGTGTCCACCGCGGTGGGCACCAGGTAGGTACCGAACGAGGTGTTGGCCACCTCGCCCTGCTCGCCGAGGTGGATCTCCTCCATCCAGCCGTAGCCCAGACCCTGCAGCGAGCCGCCGTGGACCTGCCCCTCGACGACCCCCGGGTTGATCGCCTTCCCCACGTCGTGGGCGGTCCAGAACCCGGTGACCCGGACCTCGAGCGTGTCGCGGTCGACCTCGACCTCGACCACGTCGGCGGCCCAGCCGTAGGCGGAGTAGGCGTCCCCGAGGAACCGCTCGTCGTCCCAGTCGGTCCCGGGCGGGCAGGAGTAGGTCGCGTCCTCGCGCAGCGGGCCGATCTCGCTCAGGAACGCCTCCACCCGCGCGCCGAGCTGCTCGAACGGGTCGCGGCCGTGCTGGGCGGCGAAGTCCAGCAGCCGGCGCCGCACCTTCAGCGCCGCCTCGCGCACCACCCGGCCGACGATCATCACCGAGCGCGACGCCACGGTGGGGCCGCTGTCGGGCACGCGGGCGGTGTCCGGCTGGGCGGTCGTGACCCACGCCACCGGGACCCCCAGCGCGTCGGCCGCGATCTGGCAGAACGCGGTGTGGGACGCCTGGCCGATGTCGGTGCTCGCCGCCAGCACGCGGAAGTAGGGCGGCCCGTGGGCCAGCTCGACGCCGACCGTGCCCTGGATCCGGTCCTCCCCCGAGCCGGTGAAGCCCGCGCCGTGGAACGCCGCGGCGATCCCGACGCCGCGCGCCGTGCGCTCGCCGCGCTGCCGCTGCTCGGCCGCGCCGGCGCGCCGCTGCGGCCACCCGCTGCGCTCCAGCACCGCCTCGAGGCACGCGCCGATGCCCACCGACTGGGTCAGCTCCTGCCCCGACGCGGTGCGATCGCCGGTGGCCAGCGCGTGGCGCTGGCGCCACTCCGCCGGATCGACGCCGACCGCGGCCGCGATGCGGTCGACGTGCCGCTCGATGGCGAAGCAGGTCTGGGGCGCGCCGAAGCCGCGGAACGCCCCGTACGGGGGCAGGTTGGTCGCCAGCGCGAGCCCCTCGACGCGGAGGTGGTCGCAGCGGTACGGCCCCAGCGCGTGGATCACGGCGCGGGCCAGCACCACCGCCGAGAGCGTGGAGTAGGCGCCGGCGTCGATCTCGACGCGCACGTCCGCGCCCAGCAGGGTCCCGTCCGCGGCGATGCCGGCCCGGATCGTGGTCCGCGCCGGGTGCCGGCGGGTGGTCGCGCGCATGTCCTCGACGCGGTCGTAGATCAGCTGCACCGGTCGCCCGCAGGCCCGCGCCAGCAGCGCGGCGTGGCTGCACGGCAGCGAGGGGTAGTCCTCCTTGCCGCCGAACGCGCCGCCGGTGGCCATCTGGATGATCCGGACCTGGTCGTCCCCCAGGCCCATCACGGTCTTGACCGCGCGGTGCACGTAGTACGGGCACTGCATCGAGCCGCGCACGATCACGCCGCCGTCGTGGGTCGGCTCGGCGATCACGCCCTGGGGCTCGATGTAGAGGTGCTCCTGGGCCCCGGTCTCGTAGGTGCCCTCGAGCACCTGGGCCGCGCCGTCCAGCGCCGCCGCGGCGTCGCCGCGCTGCATCAGGTAGCGGCGCACGACGTTGTCCTCGCCCCAGACCGTGACCTCGGCGCCCTCCGCGGCCCGGTAGTCGAGCAGGGCGGGGAGCGGCTCGATGTCCAGCGTGACCGCCGCGCGGGCCTGCTCGAGCAGCTCGGGGGTCGGCGCCGCGATCAGCAGCACCGCCTCGTCGACGTGGCGCACCACGCCGTCGGCGAGCAGCGGCTGGTCCTCGTCGATCAGCGCCACGAGGTTGCGGCCCGGGATGTCCGCGGCGGTGATCACCGTCACCGCGTCGCGGTCGAACGACTCGTCCCAGCGGATCGCGCGGAGCGTCCCGTGTGCGACCGGCGAGCGGACCGTGGCGGCGAACCACATCCCGGGGATCCGCAGGTCGCCGACGAACTCGGTCGCGCCGGTGACCCGCGACCGCCCGTCGAGGCGCGGGATCGACTTGCCCACCTCGGCCATGTTGCCTCCCGGGGGATCCCCCTCGCTGCACCGGAACCGAGATGCTACCACCCGGGGCGGGTCGCGGTCATTTCGCGCGCCCGGGGGCGCGCCGCGGGCAGGCCTCAGATCTCGCCGTAGGCGCCCCCCCGGCGGGGGTCGCCGGCGCCCTCGAAGCGGCCGTCGGGGGTGCGGCGCACCGCGTGGACGCCGCCGAAGTACATGTGCAGGTCCTCGAACCGCACCACCGGTCCGAGGGCCGCCTCCAGCGCCGGGACGTGCTCGGCCAGGCCGGAGGCGACCTCCACGCGGCAGATCCCGCCCTCGTGGTGCAGCCGCGGGTGGACCACCGCCTCGCGCAGCGGCAGGCCGCGGTCGACGAGGTGGAGCGTGGTCTGCAGCAGCGCCCCGCGGATGCGGTTGGCGCCGCCGCTGCCGAACACCACCGCGGACCCGTCCGGGAGCTGCAGCAGCGACGGCGTCATCATCGTGCGGATCCGCTCCCCGGGGGCGCGCGCCGCGCCCGTGGGGGACTGCAGGTCCTCCTCGCCGAGGAAGTTGTTGAGCAGCACGCCGCTGCCAGGCAGCAGCCGCGCGCAGGTCTCGCCGTTGCTGCTGGTGTACGACACCATCCAGCCCTCGGCGTCGGCGGTGCTCAGGTGGGTCGTGTGGCCGGGCCCGGCGTCCGCCGCGCCGGAGGCGCCGGCGGCCAGTGCGCGCGCCCCGCGGCGCAGGCCGTCCTCCCCCAGCAGGCGGGCGACCGCGGCGGGATCGTCGAGCTCGTCGTGGAGCGCCTCGCGGGCCGCGTCGGCCACCGCCATCGAGCGCGCGATGCGCACCAGCTCGTCGCCCCCCAGCGCCTCCAGCGGCCCGCTCGCGCGCTCGAGCACGCCCAGCGCGTAGGCCAGCAGCGCCCCCCCGGCGGCGGGCGGGGGGTTGGTCCGCAGCGTCGCACCGCGGTAGGCGGAGTCCAGCGGCGGGCGCTCGACGACCGCGTAGGCCTCCAGATCGGGCCCGGTGAGCCAGCCGTGCTCGCCGCCGGCGTAGTCCAGCAGCCGCCGGCCGAGCTCGCCGGTGTAGAACCGCGCCGCGCCCTCGCGCGCGAAGCCCTCGATCGTCTCGGCCAGCCCGTGGTGGCGCAGCGTCGCGCCGTCCGGGACCAGCTCGCCGCCGGGGAAGTACAGCGCGGAGGCCTCGGGGTCGGTCTGCAGCAGGTGGGTCAGCAGCTCGGCCGCGACGCGCAGGTTGGGGCCGGCCGCGAAGCCGTCGCGGGCGTACCCCACCGCGGGCTCGGCCAGCTGCGCCAGCGGCAGCCGCCCGAAGCGCCGCTGCAGCGCCTCGAGGCCGGCCGGCACGCCCGGGACGGCGATGGACCCGCGGCCGATGTGGAACGTCTGCTGCTCGGCGCCGTAGTCCACCGGCACCGCGACCATCGCCGGGCGGCCCGCGGCGGCGCGCTGCAGCCCGGGTACCGCGGCGAAGAAGTCCAGCACCGTGACGCGGCCCGCCGGATCGCGGACCAGCGCCACCCCGCCGCCCCCGAAGCCGGTCAGCAGCGGCTCGACGACGAGGGCGGTCAGCCCCGCCGCGACCGCCGCGTCCACCGCGTTGCC
Organism: uncultured Rickettsiales bacterium; assembly: GCA_964584075.1. Classification (GTDB taxonomy): domain Bacteria; phylum Myxococcota_A; class UBA796; order UBA9615; family CAYRNR01; genus CAZOYV01. The sequence continues at coordinate 15,437 of CAZOYV010000067.1, forward strand.
CCCCAGGCGCAGGGCGCGCAGCCCGGCCTCCAGCGTGCGGTGGTCGCCCGCGGCGACGGCGCCGCGGGTGGGGGTCGGGGCGGACGGCATGGGGCGCGTACGGTACCTCGCGGCGGGCCGAATTGCCACCGCCGCGGGGGCGCGCCCGGGGCCCGACTAGGAACGCCCCCGCGCGGCTGGTATCCTGCGCGCCGGGCTGGTACGGGGGGTCCCCGTGAAGAACCGGGTCGTCGGCCGCTATCGCTTCCTCAAGCTGCTGGGCAAGGGCGCCATGGGCGAGGTCTACCGCGCCCACGACGGCCACCTGCGGCGGGACGTCGCGGTCAAGGTCCTGGACCGCAAGCTGTACAAGAAGCGCGCGGTCCGCCAGCTGTTCCTCCGCGAGGCCCAGATCCAGGCGCGCCTCGAGCACCCCAACATCGTCCCGATCTACGACATCCTCGAGAAGCGGCGGCACCTCTTCCTGGTGATGCGCTTCGTCGAGGGCGACTCGGTGGACCGGATGCTGACCAAGCTGCAGCACCCGCTGCCGCTCCAGCGCGGGATCGAGATCCACCGCGCGGCGCTCAAGGCGCTGGACTTCGCCCACCGCCGCGGCGTGGTGCACCGCGATCTGAAGCCGGCCAACATCATGATCGACGAGGAGGCCGTGGCGCTGGTCCTGGACTTCGGCGTCGCCGGGGTGCTGGGCCTCGACCGCGACCGCGGCAAGCTGATCGGCTCGCCGGCCTACATGGCCCCCGAGCAGATCCAGGGCGGCTACGTCGACAGCCGCGCCGACATCTACTCGCTGGGGATGTCGCTGTACTGGACGCTGACGCTGCACCACCCGTTCGAGGACGCCCGCGACCTGCACCGCCTGCTGCGCGCTCACGTCGACCGCACGCCGGCGCCGCCCAGCACGTTCAACCCGGAGATCCCCGCCGAGCTCGACCCGATCATCCTGCGCGCCCTGGCCAAGGACCCCCGCGACCGCTTCCGCTCGTGCCACGACTTCGCCCACGCGCTGGCGATGATCGACGGCAGCCGCGCCTCCAGCGAGGCCTCCCCCGACGCCCGCTGGGACCCCCGCGCGCCGCTGGAGATCGACGCGCGGCTGTGGCAGTACCGCGGCGACCAGGTGCGCGAGGGCCGGACCCTCGACCTGTCCCCCGGCGGCTGCCTGCTGTGGACCGATGCCCCCCCCGAGGCCGGCATGAGCTTCTACCTCGAGCTGCTGCTCGAGGACGGCGAGGCGCCGATCGAGACCCGCGCCCGCGTGGCCTGGGCCGGTGAGCAGGACAAGGCCGGGTTCACCACCGTCGGGCTGCGCTTCACCGAGCTCGCCGACGGGGACAAGGGCCGCCTCGCCACCGCCGTGCGCGAGGCGCTGGTGCTCGGCGTCTCCCCCCGGACCCGCGACCTGCGCGACACGCTGGTGATGGAGGACGAGGAGGTCAGCCGCTGGTCGGAGGACTCGGAGTTCTCCGAGGAGGGCTCGGAGCACAGCGAGGCCAGCGGGTACGTCGAGGACTAGAGCTGGTCGAGCAGGGGCACGAAGGTGCCCTCGGAGACGGCGCCGTCGATGGTGTGCCACGTCGGGCCCGGGGTCAGGACGTGGAACGAGGGGATGTAGTCGTCGGCGTTGAGCGCCGCCTGGCCGCACACCGCCCAGCCGGGATCGGCCACGATCGGGTAGCCGATGTTGTGCTCGATCGCGTACTCGTTGAGGTCCTCGAGCGACGGCGGCTGGGACGCGTCATTCTCGGCGGCGATGTAGATCACCATCAGCCCCTCGTCGCGGTACCCGTGCCACCAGGCCTGCAGCTGCTCCGCAGCCGCCGCGCAGCCCGGTCACGAGAACGCCCCGCAGACCATCACGATCACGTGGTCGCAGAAGTCGTAGAACCGGACCGTCTCGCCGAACTGGTCCATCAGGTTCCACGGCATCGCCACCGAGCCGATCTCGTCGGCCTCGGGCTGCACCGACGCGCGGCAGCCGTCGATCGGCCAGCCGCCGGTGTAGGGGTGGTCGGCCGAGTCGAGGGGATCGGTGTTGTCGCCGACCTCGTCGCCGTCGTCCCAGCCGTCGCCGTCGGAGTCGGCGGCGTTGGGGTCGGTGCCGTGGGTGTGGACCTCGTCGCCGTCCTGCAGCCCGTCGCCGTCGGTGTCGGGGTTGTCCGGATCGGTGCCGAGGTCCTCCTCCTCGGCCAGCGTCAGGCCGTCGCCGTCGGCATCGCTGTCGGGGCAGCCCGCCAGCCACAGCCCGGCGACCGCCAGCGCGGCCCACGGGATCCAACGGTGCATCACGATGCCCTCCTCCCCTCCCCCGGGTCCCCGCTAGTGTACCCTCCTTGCACCCCGGCCGCCGCCGTTGTAGACCTCGGCGCGGCCCGACGGGAGGACGAACCATGCTGCGAGCCACCTGGACCCTGCTGGCGCTGCTGACGCTGGCGCTGCTGCTGCCCGGCTGCCCGGCCGGGGACGACGACGACGCCGGGGACGACGACGACGACGCCACCGGCGGGCTGACGATCCGCGGCCAGATCCACCGCTTCGACGACTTCTCCACCACCGGCCAGGGCCTGACCGTGGTGATCGCCGACCCCACCGACATGCTGCTGTCCGGCGAGGACCCGACGATCCTCGGCACCGCCGCGCCCGAGGCCGACGGCACGTTCGAGGTCACCGGCGTGGACGCCACCGACGCCAACCTCGGCCTGATCATGATCGTCGACGACGGCAACGAGGCGACCTACGTCAGCGCCGCCACCGGGATCGACGCCGCCGAGTACGAGGGCTGGGTCGACGGCGACGCGGTCGAGGACCAGATCGCGTTCGCGATGGACGCCGCCACCGTCGCCGGGATGGAGACCGATCTGGGGACCGCCGGCTGGGACGGCAGCGACCTGTTCGGCACCGGCGCGCTGATGGGCTTCGTGCAGCACGACGACCTGGACCCGATCCCCGACGCCACGATCTCCAGCACGCTGTTCGGCGGCGACGTGTACTACGCCGACGGCGACGCCTACGGCAGCGGCGCGTTCGACGACGGGGCCGGCACGCCCAACACCGTCACCACCACCGCCGGCGACGGGTTCTGGGTCGTCCCCAACGCCTCGCCGCCGGGCACCTGGCTGTGCGAGGCGGACGGCTTCGAGTTCGAGTCGCTGATGGTGGGGAGCACCAACGAGATCCTGGTGATCGTGGCGTTCCGGCCGAGCTTGTAGCTCTCGGCCCGGGAACGAGTCCGCGTTCGAGACCGAGACCGAATCCGAACCCGACTCCGAGCCCGAGGCCGAGCCCGAGTCCCAGTGCGAGCTCACGACCGAGGACTCGCCCCGGTTCACGGGCCACGACCATGGGGCCCGCAGGAATCGTGAGCCATCGTCACGATCCGGGCGTGGGACGAGACCGCGCGCAGGAATCGTGAGCCATCGTCACGATCCGGGCGTGGGACGAGACCGCGCGCAG
>CAZOYV010000067.1:18989-32381 GCA_964584075.1 uncultured Rickettsiales bacterium
GAATCGTGAGCCATCGTCACGATTCCAGCCTGGGATGGGAGCCACAGCGCGGTCGGGCTGGGGCCGCGCGACCCGAATCAGCACGCCGACGCCGGTCACCTCGCGGATCCCCGAGCTGCGACCACGGTGCGACCCGTGCCGGGCAGCGCCCGGTTCATCCGCCATCCACCCGCCACTTCCTCGCCCGTGCCCTCCCGCCGGGCCCGGTAGCGACGCCGTGGCGGCCGCCCCTCACCGCCGCCACCTCCGTCCTGCCAGCGGCGCGCCGAGCAGCAGCACCACGACCAGCGCGGCCTCCTCGGCCCCGTCGGCAGATGCACAGCCCCAGCAGCCGCCGCCCCCGGCCGCGCCGTGGGCGAAGCCCTCGGCCAGCCCGTCGTCGTCGCCGGGGTCGGGGGGGCAGTCGAACACCGACTCGTCGACGAACGAGTCGCAGTCGTCGTCGCGGCCGTTGCAGACCTCCTCGGCGCCGGGGTGGACGTCGGGGTCGAGGTCGTTGCAGTCGGGGAGCGAGCCGCAGGTCGTGTAGCCGTCGCCGTCCACGTCGTAGGCCTCGTCGACCTCGCCGTCGCAGTCGTTGTCCACCTGGTCGCAGATCTCCTCGGCGCCGGGGTGCACGCCGGCGTCGCCCTCGTGGCAGTCGCCCTCGCACCAGGTCCAGCCGTCGCCGTCGCCGTCGATGCCCTCGTCGACGTTGCCGTCGCAGTTGTCGTCGCGGTTGTTGCACAGCTCCTCGGCGTTGGGGTGGACCTCGGGGTCCGCCTCGTTGCAGTCGCCGGAGCAGGGCGAGTGGCCGTCGCCGTCGAGGTCGACCTCGTCGGGACCGAGCTGGCCGTCGCAGTCGTTGTCGAACCCGTCGCAGACCTCGGGGGCCCCGGGGAACACCGCCGGCTGGAGGTCGTCGCAGTCCGCGTCGCAGGTCGACCAGCCGTCGCCGTCCAGGTCCAGCTCCTCGACCGTCGGGTCGCTGTCGTCGCAGTCGGCGCAGATCGTGCCGCCGTCGCCGTCCAGGTCCGGCGCGCCGGCGGCGCAGGACGGCTCGATGCAGCAGTCCGGGTCGGCGCAGTCGATCAGCCCGTCGCCGTCGTCGTCGAGGCCGTCGAAGCAGTACACCTCGCCGCCGGCGCAGGGCGGGTAGCCGGCGCAGTCGGGGTCCGCGCAGTCGAGCAGGCCGTCGCCGTCGTCGTCCACGCCGTCGGCGCAGGTCTCGCCCGGGCTGCAGGCCCAGTACTGCGCGCAGTCGGGGTCGTCGCAGTCGACCAGCCCGTCGTTGTCGTTGTCGCTGCCGCCGGCGCAGACCTCGATGGGGGCGCCGTCGCAGCGCAGGGCGACGTGGACCTTGGTCTCCCACGCCACCGGGGCCACCGCGTCCACCACCAGGAAGTGCGGGACGCCGGGGGTCCAGCCCACCGCGGGGTTGCCCTGGCCGGTCCACCACAGCGCCGCGTCGCTGTCGCAGCTGGCCGGCCCGAGCAGGAACACGCCGTGGGGATCGGGCGACTGGTGCAGCACCTCGAGGTCCTGCAGGCCCTGCTGCGGCGTGAACTGCAGCACCACCTCGCCGGCGTCGTAGCCCGAGGCCAGCCCCGGGTAGTCCTGCATCGCTTCGGTGAACGACGGCAGCCGGAGCGAGACGGTCTGGCCGCAGTCGATCAGGTGGTCGACGTGATCGCAGGGCACCGCACCGGCCGGTACGGCGAACAACAGCGTGGCGAGCGCGAGCAGCGCGCGGGTGACGGACACGTCCCCTCCCTCCCGGGCCCCGTGGAGGCCCCACGCGATCAGGATACCGCGGGACGGGGCCCGGGAGTGGGGGAAGTCGGCCGCCCGGGGTCCCGACGGGGGTCGAGCCGGGCCGCCGCCGTCTCGGGATCAGGCCGCCAGGGCCTCGACCTTGGTCTGCACGTCGAACGACGGCGGGTTCTGCAGCGCCTTCTTCACGGCGCACTGGTCGGCGCTGCGGATCAGCGCCTTGTGGTACTTCTCCGGGAACTCGGGCGGCACGACGATGTCGAGGTCGACCTTGGCCAGCGCGCCCGTGGCCTGGTCCCAGTGCATCCGCTGCCGCAGCTCGATGCCCTCGGTGGGCAGCCCGCGGGACTGGCAGAAGCTCAGCACGTAGATGCCCGCGCAGGTGCCGATCGACGCCAGGAACGTCAGGTACGGCTCCGGGGCCGAGCCCTCCCCGCCGGCCCGCGGCGACTGATCGGTCCTGATCACCTGATCGCCGAACGTGGCGTTGACCCGCTTGCCCCCGGGGAAGTCGATGACCATCTCCATGACGTTGCCCTTCCTGATGACTGCCTCGCCCCGCTTCGTGGGCGGGGTTGGGTTCGTGTTCACCCGCAAAGAGCGATCATCGGTCAAAATGGGTGCAACCCCCGCGGAGGACGCCTTGCCGATCCGAACGCCGCTCGCCCTCGCCGCTGCGCTGCTGACCCTGTCCGGCTGCCCCACCGACGAGCCCGACCCCGCCCCTCCGCTGCCGGTGCTCGGCGAGCTCGTCGAGGTGGTGCCGTCGCCCGGGCTGCCCGACGCGGTCGTGCTCCAGGACGCCAACAACAACCTCGACGTGGTGGAGCACGACGGCGAGGTGTTCCTCGCGTTCCGCACCGCCCCGAGCCACTTCGCCTCGGCCGAGACGATGCTGTACGTGGTGCGCTCCGGCGATCAGCAGACCTGGACGCTGGAGTGGTCGCAGCACCTGGACACCGACCTGCGCGAGCCGCGGCTGCTGTCCCACGACGGCCGGCTGTGGCTGTACTACGCGGTGCTGGGCCAGTCGGTCATCGACTTCGAGCCCCAGGGCGCGATGGTCACCGAGCGGCTCGGGCCGGGGCAGTGGACCGAGCCCGAGTGGGTCTACGAGGAGGGCTTCATCCCCTGGCGGGCCCGCGTGATCGACGGCACCGCCCACCTGATCGGCTACGTCGGCGGCGAGGACATCTACGACTTCCAGGCCGGCACCGAGTACGTCCACTGGCTCACGACCGAGGACGGCACGAGCTTCGACCCGGTGGTCCCCGGCCAGCCGGTCGTCCTCGAGGGCGGCGCCTCGGAGACGGACTTCGCGTTCCTCGACGACGGCACCCTCGTCGCGGTGGCGCGCAACGAGCTGGGCGACGAGTCGGGCTGGGGCTCCAAGATCTGCCGCGCCGAGGCCGGCGCCCTCGGGGACTGGGACTGCACCACCGATCCGAAGAAGTACGACTCGCCGCTGGTGTTCAAGCACGGCGAGCGGGTGATCCTGGTCGGCCGCCGCCACGTCACCGAGACCGGCCACTACGATCTGGAGTACCGCGACATGGACCCCGAGGACCAGACCCTGCACTACCTGGCGGAGTACTGGGTCGAGCCCAAGCGCTGCTCGATCTGGGAGGTCGATCCGGAGCAGCAGGCGGTCACGTTCCTCGTCGACCTGCCCTCGGCCGGCGACACCTGCTTCGCCTCGGTGCTCCCCGCCGGCGGCAACACCTACACGCTGTACAACTACACCAGCGATCCCGCGCAGGACGACCTGTCGTGGATCGACGGCCAGACCGGGCCGACGTTCATCTACCGCATCGACGTGACGTTCCCCGACCCCGAGTAGCTTGACCCACCCCTGGGGCGGACCGTACGGTCAGACGACTGGGGGAGATCGATGGCCGACGACGGCGATCGCGAGGCGCTGCAGCGAGAGCTCGACCGGCTCCGCGCGCGCAACGCCGAGCTCGAGGCCACCGCCGCGGAGACCGAGCGGCTGGTGTGGGAGGCCTCCGCCCAGCGCGACCGGGCCCGCCGCTACCTGGACATCGCCGGGGTGATGATCGTGGCGCTGGGGCCCGACGGCTCGATCCTCGAGATCAACCGCCGCGGGTGCGAGGTGCTCGGCTGGGACAAGGCGGAGATCGTCGGCCGCAGCTGGTTCGAGACCTGCATCCCGGAGCCGGTCCGGGACTCGGTCCGCCAGGTGTTCGACGACCTGGTCGCGGGCCACATCCAGCTCGTGGAGAACTACGAGAACTCGGTCGTCACCCGGACCGGCGCGACGCGCCTGATCGACTGGCACAACAGCCTGCTGCGGGACCGCGACGGCACGGTGATCGGCACGCTCAGCTCCGGCGAGGACATCACCGAGCGGCGACGCGTGGAGCAGGCCCTGCGCCGCTCCGAGGAGCGCTACCGGATGGTGTTCGACAGCGCCCCCGCGGGGATCGGGATCACCGACCGCGACGGCCGCATCCTCGCCGCCAACCGGGCGATGCTGCGGATGACCGGCTACGGCTCGTCCGACTACCTCGGGCTCCACGTGGCGGAGACCTACGCCGACCCCGCCGACCGCGACCGGCTGGTCGAGGCGCTGGTCGACGAGGGCCGCGTGCGGGACCGGGAGGTGGCGTTCCGGCGCAGGGACGGCACGGTGTTCCACGCGCTGGTCAACGTCGACCGGATCGCCCTCGACGGCGGCTCGATGCACCTGTGCACGATGACCGACATCACCGCCGAGAAGCAGTCCGAGGCCGAGCGCGAGGAGATGCAGGCCCAGCTGATCCACGCCCAGCGGATGGAGGCGGTGGGGACCCTCGCCGGCGGGATCGCCCACGACTTCAACAACCTGCTGACCGCGATCCAGGGCTACGCCGACATGGCCGAGGGCCACGTCGCCGGCCACGTCCCCTGCTCGGGGTTCCTCGAGAAGATCCAGGAGGCCACCGGGCGGGCCGCCAACCTGACCCGCCAGCTGCTGCTGTTCAGCCGCCGCCAGCCGCTGGAGATCAAGCCGCTGGCGCTGGGGGGGCTGCTCACCGACCTGATGGCGCTGCTGCGCCGCCTGATCGGCGAGGACATCGAGATCGAGACCCGCATCGAGCCCGAGCTGCACTCCGTCGTCGCCGACCGCGGCAGCGTCGAGCAGGTGGTGATGAACCTGGTGGTCAACGCCCGCGACGCGATGCCCGAGGGGGGACGGATCGAGCTGGACGCGAGCAACGTCGAGCTCGACGACGCCGCGGCCGCCGCGATGCCCGGGGCCCGCGCCGGGTCGTTCGTGCGGCTGCGGGTCCGCGACGACGGCAACGGCATGGACGAGGAGACCCGCCGGCGGGTGTTCGAGCCGTTCTTCACGACCAAGCCCCCGGGCAAGGGCACCGGCCTGGGGCTGAGCGTGGTGTGGGGCATCGCGGCGCGCCACGAGGGCTGGATCACGGTGGAGAGCGCCCCGGGGCTGGGCACGACCTTCGAGCTGTTCCTCGAGGCCCACGACGCCGAGCCGCTGGAGACCTCGCTGGAGCCCTCCCCGCTGACCGGCTACCGCGGCGACGGCGAGCGGATCCTGCTGGTCGAGGACGAGGCGGTGGTCCGCGAGTTCGCCTCGATGGCGCTGCGCGAGTACGGCTACGAGGTCGAGGTCGCGGCCAGCGCCGCCGAGGCGGTGTCGGTGTTCCACCGGGCGGGCCCGTTCGACCTGGTGCTCAGCGACGTGGTGCTCCCGGACCAGAGCGGGCTCGACCTCGTGGAGCACCTGCTGACCCAGCACCCCGAGCTCCCCGCGCTGCTGACCAGCGGCTACACCGACGACCGCTCGCGGTTCGGCGTGATCGCCGATCGGGGGCTCCCGTACCTGCCCAAGCCCTACCGGCTGGAGGTCCTGCTCCGCGCGGTGCGCAAGGCGCTGCGGGGGGGGAGCGGCGCCACGACGCTATGAGCCGTCGGCCGCCGCCGCGCCCAGCGGCTCGGCGGTGCCGTCCAGCGGGCGCGCGTCGGAGCCGTCCTCGGCGAGGCAGCCCAGCTCCTCGAACGGGTTCTCGAGGATCCGCACGAACGTGTCGATCCCGTGGCGGGCGGTGAGCCCGTCGTCGACCCGCTCCTCGAACGTGTAGCGCACCGGCAGGATCTTGCGGATCACGACCTCGCCGTCGCGCACCACCGGGCGCTCCTCGATCCGGCCGACCATCAGGAACAGCGGGCAGTTGCCCCACTCGTAGAGGTGGTGGTAGCCGGCGCCCATCTCGAGGCTGCCGAGGTTGGCCACGAAGATGCTGGTGTACATCCCGTCGCCCTCGATGAACGAGGCCGGCAGGATCCCGTGGTAGTCGAGCCACTTGAACAGGTGGACCCCCAGGTTGAGCGCCGGCCGCGGGACCATCCCGAACAGGTCGTACTCCCTGTCGTCGCGGGTGCGCTTGCCCGAGCGCTGGTGCGCGATCTGCTCGTTGACCCGCCCGCACAGGTCGCGCAGCGTCTCGCCGGGCAGCATCTCGAGCTTGACCACGGCGATCTTGGCCTTCTCGTCCATCGCCTTGCGCTTCATGCTGAACGTCATCCAGCGGCCCTTGCGCTGGTAGAACCGGTGACCCGAGACGAACTTGTTCATCGCCGGGTTCTCGGCCAGCGCGACGGCGGCGGCGGCCACGGTCACGTGGGTCATGTCGCAGCCGAACGCCTCCCGCGCCTGCTTCACGTAGTCCACGAGCAGCTCCGCGTCGACGGCGCTGTCGAAGTACACCGTGGCGCCCTGGCGGTCGCGCATGATGTAGGGGACCAGCCGCCGGATCGGGTGGACCTTGCCGACGTAGATGCCGTCGGGGCGGGACGTGCGCAGGTGCAGCAGCACCCACAGCAGCAGCAGCACGGCCAGCGGGATGAACACGTACCACATGGCAGACGCCTCCCTGTGCCGGCCAGGATGCCACAAAGCGGCTGCACGCGATCTGCAAGACATCGCCGCGGCGTCTCCCAGCGGACGCCCCCGCGGGGGCACCGGCCGGGTGTCCAACGGAGTGTGACCCCGACGCGAGGAGCCCGAAGATGACCACCCCCCGCTTCCTGCTCGACCCCGACCCCGAGCCCTACCACCCGCGCGCGATGCGCGTCGCACCGCGGCTCCACGAGGGCCGGGCCACGCCGCCGCCGACGCCGCGGCGGGCGCTGCTGATCGTCCCGTTCTACCCGAAGGACCCCCACGGCAGCTTCGCCAAGCACGCGCTGACGCCGGCGCTGACGATGTCGTCGCTGGCCGCGGCCACGCCGCCGGAGTGGGACGTGGCGTTCTGGGACGAGAACCTGCTGCAGGGGCCGCCGCCGAGCGACCCGTTCCCGGCGGTGGTCGGGATCACCGTGCACCTGACGTTCGCGCGGCGGGCCTACGCCCTGGCGCGGTGGTACCGCGAGCGGGGCGCCGCGGTGGTGCTCGGCGGGCTGCACGTGATGGCCTGCCCCGACGAGGCCGCGCTCCACGCCGACGCCGTCGCGGTGGGCGAGGGAGTGCAGCTGTGGCCGCGGATCCTGCGCGACGCCGAGCGCGGGAAGCTGCGCGAGCGGTACGACGGGGACTGGCGCCGGCCGTTCGCCGAGGAGCCGGTGCCCCGCCGCGCGATCGTGCCGCGCGCCGAGTTCCTGACCACCGCGAGCCTGACCGCGACCCGCGGGTGCCACAACCGCTGCGGGTTCTGCCACCTGTCGACGCGGGGCGTGACGATGCCCTACCAGACCCGGCCGCCGGCGCAGGTCGCCCGCGAGATCGCCGAGCTGGGCGAGCCCTACGTGGTGTTCGTCGACAACAACCTCGGCTCGCGCCCGGACTACCTGTGGGCGCTGTGCGACGCGATCGCGCCGCTGGGGGTGACGTGGAGCGCGGCGGTGACGCTGGACGTGACCGACGACCCCGCGCTGGTCCGGCGGATGGCCACCGCCGGCTGCAACGGCGTGTTCGTCGGGCTCGAGACGATCGACGGCGGCAACCTGGCGGACGCCCGCAAGCGCTCGCCGCAGCCCGCGGAGTACGCCCGCCGGGTGGCGCTGTTCCAGGACCGCGGGATCGAGGTCAACGGCAGCTTCGTGTTCGGCTTCGACCACGACCGCGCCGACGTCTTCGAGCGCACCGTGGACTGGATCGAGCAGGCGCGGCTGGCGTGCGCCACGTTCCACATCCTGACCCCCTACCCCGGCACGCCGCTGTTCCGCCAGATGGAGGCCGAGGGGCGGCTGCTGCACCGCCACTGGGAGTGGTACGACACGGCCCACGCCGTGTTCCGCCCGCGGCACATGACCCCCGACGAGCTGGAGCGCGGCTACCGCTGGTGCTACCGGCGGCTGTTCGGGCTGGCGTCGGTCTGGAGGCGGCGGCCCCGGACCGCCACCTCGGTGCCCGGCTACCTGGCCGCGGCGGCGCTGTACAAGCACGCCAACCGGCTGTGGCCGACCGTGATCCGGCGGCGCTGGACGCGCGCGGCGTGGCGGCCGTTCGTCGAGACCGCGACCCGGCTGCAGGCCTGGAAGCGGCGGCGCAGCGCGGCGGCGGGGTTCGCGGCGGGCCCCGGCGCGGAGGGGGACGAGGGAGGAGCGCGGCGCGATGAGTGCGCGGCGTGACCCGGGCGGGACCGGATCCGCGGCGGCCCCCGGCTCGCCCGGCGCTGCTCGCCGAATGCTGCGGCACGGGGGTCCCTGCGAGGCCCCGCCGGACGGGGACGGGATCGACGGGGCCTTCGCGGCGCTGGTGCGGATCGTGCGCGCCATCGAGCGCGACCGCTGCAGCGACCCGTGGGCCGGGCTGGAGGCCGATCGGGTCCCGTGGTAGCGGTGACCGATGCGCACCCACCTCGACTGCGTCCCGTGCTTCGTCCGCCAGACCCTCTCCGCCGCCCGGGCGCTGGGCCTCGGCGAGCAGGACGCCGCGGCGCTGCTGCGCGACGCCCTCGAGCTGCTGGTGGCGCGCGACTGGACGCTCCCGCCGCCCGTGATCGGGCGCGACCTGCACCGCCTGATCCGCCAGCGGCTGGGGGACCCCGACCCGTTCCTGCCGCGCAAGCGCGAGCACACCGCCTGGGCGCTGGCGCTGCTGCCCGAGCTGGAGCGCCAGGTCGCGGCGTCGCCGTGGCCGTTCCGCGCCGCGGTGCGGCTGGCGATCGCCGGCAACGTGATCGACCTGGGGGCCGGCACCGGCTGGACCGAGGAGACCGCCGCGTGGTTCCGCGAGGACGACGGCGAATCGGTGGACGGCGCCGCGGTCGAGCGGCTCGAGCGCGAGGTCGCGGCGGCCGGGGAGATCCTGTTCCTGGCCGACAACGCCGGCGAGATCGTGCTCGACCGGCCGCTGCTGGAGCGGCTCGGCCCGGAGCGGGTGACGGTCGCGGTGCGCGGCGGGCCGACGATCAACGACGCCACGCGGGACGACGCGGTGCGCTCGGGGCTGACCGAGCGGTTCACCGTGATCGACAACGGCTCCGACGCCCCCGGGACCCACCTGCCCGACTGCTCGCCGGCGTTCGTCGAGCGCTTCGCCGCGGCGGACCTGGTGATCGCCAAGGGCCAGGGCAACTTCGAGACCCTCGACGACGCCGGCCGCGCGGTGTGGTTCCTGTTCCTGGTCAAGTGCCCGCTGCCCGCCGAGCAGCTGGCCGTCCCGCTGGGGACCCACGTGGTCCGCTGCGGCGGCTGAGGGGGATCAGCGGGCCGGCGCCTCCGTGACCGGCAGCGTCACGCGGAACTCGGTGTGCGGCGGGCGGCTGCGCAGCCCGATCTTCCCGCCGTGGGCCTCGACCAGCGTCTGCACGATGGCGAGCCCCAGACCGCTGCCGCCCGTCTCGCGCGCGGTCGTGAAGAACCGGTCGAAGACCCTGGCCAGGTTGGCCTCGGAGATGCCCGGCCCGTCGTCGACGATCCCGATCTTCACCTGATCGCCGACCGGGCCCTGGCCGCGGCCGAGCTGGACCAAGACCTGGACGCCCTCGCCGCCGTGCTGGCGCGCGTTGTCCAGCAGGTTGCCGACGATCGACTCGAGCACCTCGCGGCTCATCCGCACCGTCGCGCCGCCGTCGTCGCCCTCGATCCGCACCGCGAGGCCCTTGCCGGCGATCTGGGCCACCGCCGCCTCCAACACGGGGCGGACCTCGACGAGCTCGTCGCCGGGGCGCAGCATGTCGGCGCGGGCCAGCTCGGTCAGCCGCCGCACCAGCCGGTCGAGGCGCTCGGCGTCGGCCTCGAGGTTGTCGAGGAACCGCCCGCGCTCCTCGGGGGTCATCTCGTCCAGGTGGTCGCGCAGCAGCTCCACCGTGCCGTGGATCGACGTCAGCGGCGTCTTGAACTCGTGGGACACGTTGGACGCGAACGTCTCGATGTAGGCCGCCCGCTGCTCCAGCGCGGTGGCCATCCGCGCCACCGCCTCGCTGACCTGCTCGAACTCGCGGGTCCCCGGCCGCTGCAGCGGGGTGGCGGCCCCGCGCTCGCCGCGGGCGACCCGCTCGGTCTGGCCGATCAGCTCCCGCATCGGCCGCGCGATGGTGCGCGAGATCAGCAGCGAGATGAACGCCACCACCGCCAGCAGCGCCCCCAGCGAGGCCGGCATGTACCACCGCACGCGGTACAGCGACTGGCGCATGCTCATCGGCGTGCGCGACAGCACCACCGCGCCCCACACGCGGTCGCCATCGACCACCGGCATCGCCACGAACACGCGGACCCGGGTCTCGCGGCTGAGCGAGTCGATCGGCGGCGGCGGCTCGTCGGAGACCCGCTCGCGCATCAGGCTGACGTGCAGCCCCGCCAGCGCCCGCTGGACCTCCACGCGGTGGGCCAGGCTGAGCCCCAGCTCGGTGCCGGTGGTGGCCACCACCGTACCCTGGGGGTCGACGACGCGGATCCCGGCCAGCGTGATGCCCTGGGCGTCCTCGATCACCGGCGTGACGATCTGCCCGGCGGCCACCGCCACCTCGTCGGCCGGGACCGCCGGGGTGCGGGCGTCCTCGGGGCGTGGCAGCACCTGGTGGGTCGCCAGGTCGAGGCTGGCCGGGACCGGGCTGAACGGGTCGGCGCGGCCGTGGCGCCGGGGCAGCACCACGCCGTCGCGCCAGCGCAGCGGCTCGGGGTCCGGCTCCAGCGGGCCGCCGTAGTCGCCGGGGCCGACCCCGGCGGGGCGTGCCGCGAGCTCGTGGCGCACCGCCTCGCGGTACATCGCGGCCACGTGGGCGCCCTGGACGATCAGCTCCGACTCGGTGCGGCGGATCAGGGTGCTCTCGTACAGCCGCAGGACCAGCACGCCGCCCACCGGCAGCGCCAGCACCGCCAGGTTGACGGCGACCAGCACGGTGCGGACGCGGGGTCTCCACTTCATCCGCGGGGTCCCTGCTCAGTCCCGGGGCTTCAGCTTGTAGCCGACCCCGTGGACGGTCTCGATCGGGTCGCCGCCGGCGTCGGCGAACTTGCGGCGCACGCGGCGCACGTGGCTGTCGATCGTGCGCTCGGCGACCACCGTGGGATCGGGGTAGGCGCGGTCCATCAGCTCGTGGCGCGAGTAGACCTTGCCGGGGAACCCCAGCAGGGTGCGCACGATGCCGAACTCGGTGACGGTCAGCACCACCTCGGTGTCGCCCCAGAACGCCTGGTAGCGGTCCAGGTCGAGCTTGAGCGGGCCGTACTCCAGCGTGGCCGCCTCGCCGTCGGAGCGGGTGGGCTCGTCGGCCCACGCCTGGGCCGTGATCGCCGAGCGGCGCAGCACCGAGCGGACGCGGGCGACCAGCTCGCGGGGGCTGAACGGCTTGGTCACGTAGTCGTCGCCGCCGAGCTCGAGGCCGACGATGCGGTCGATCTCGTCGTCCTTGGACGACAGGAACACGATCGGCACCGTCGAGCGGGCCCGCAGCGCGCGGCACACGTCGGTGCCGTCCAGCTCGGGCATCAGGATGTCGAGCACCACCAGGTCCGGCTCGACCTCGGCGAAGCGCTCCAGCCCCTGCTGCCCGTCCGCCGCCTCGGCCACCGCGAACCCGGCCTTGTCCAGCGCGAAGCGCACCACCTCGCGGATGTGGGGGTCGTCGTCGACGACGAGGATCGTCTGTGGGGGTGCCATGGCGAACAGCGTGACGCGGAAGGGCTGGCGTTGTCCAGGACCGGGCCGTCCTCCGGGGCCACCAGCAGCCGCGGGAAGCCTGGTTCCGGCCCCGATCTCGCGGCTGCCGGAGCCGGCCCTCGTCACGATCCCTCGACGACGCCGGCTTCCTCCGTCTACGATCGGGAGGGGGAAGCACCATGCAACACACGATCGGGATGATGATCCGTACCGGCTGGCTGGCCGTGGCGCTGGTCGGCTGCCCGGTGGCGGACGACGACGACGGCCCTGGAGACGACGACGGCGGGGACGACGACAGCGCGCCCGCCGGGCCCTGCGAGGATGGGGGCTGGGGCCTGATCGGCGGCCCCGACGGCTGGCTCCACGTGGACGGCGTGGGGGGCTCCGACGACGGCGACGGCAGCGCGGAGGCGCCGCTGCAGACCCTCGCGGCGGCCCTCGAGCGGTCCCGCGAGGACGGGCAACCCCGGCGCATCGCGGTGTGGCCGCCCCACTGGGACGAGCACGGCCCCTACACGCTGACGGGAGCGGACAGCGGCCTCGAGATCGTCGGCTGCGAGGCGGGGCAGTACGAGCTGCACGCGGCGTCGGGCGAGCCGGTGTTCCGCATCGGCGAGGCCACCGGCGTGCGGCTGGCCGGGCTGCAGCTGTGGGGGGGCACCGACGCGCTGTGGATCTCGGCCGGCGCCGAGGTGCTGGTCGAGGACGCGCGGCTGTACGTCCCGCAGTGCCGGGGTGTCGTCGTCTCGGGGTCGGAGACCCAGGCCACGCTGCGGGGGGTCCACCTCACCTCGGTGATGGGCTGCGAGGACGACGTCGCCGCTGCCGTCTACGTCGATGGGGCGACCGCGGAGCTCGACGGGCTCTCGGTCCACGACGCCATCGGGGTCGGCGTCGTCGGGATCGGGGCGGACCTGACGATCCGCGACAGCCTGATCAGCGCGATGTCCCCGTCGGAGGACGGGTGGGGTCGCTGCGT
Source organism: uncultured Rickettsiales bacterium (assembly GCA_964584075.1). Taxonomy (GTDB): domain Bacteria; phylum Myxococcota_A; class UBA796; order UBA9615; family CAYRNR01; genus CAZOYV01. The sequence goes on from CAZOYV010000067.1 coordinate 31,793, forward strand.
GCACCTCGAGCAGGCCAGCACCGCGGTGATCGAAGGCACCGTGTTCGGGGGTTGCTGGGAGACCTCCCTGTTCGCGATGGACAGCGCCCTGCCCGCCGTGGTCGGCAACACGTTCGAGGGCGTGGACACCCACCCCGGCGGCGCGGGCGGCGACGCCGTCGTGCTGACCCAGACCCAGGGCGCCGACCCGGCCGAGTTCACCGCCGTCCTCGACGGCAACGAGATCCTGTACAGCGACCGCGCCGGGATCGTCGTCGACGCCACCAGCGCCGAGCTGTCCGGCACCACGACCGAGGACCCGATCTACGGGCAGAATGGCGCGATCACCTCCGGCACGGACCCCGCCACCGCGCCGCCGGCGCCGCTGGAGCTGGATCGAACCCCGTTCCCGTGGTGAGCCGACGACCGTTCCGCCAGGGCGGATGCGATGGCACCGAGCCGGTATCGAAGGCTCCTGTCGGAGTCGTCTGATGGCGGAGACGTGTGGGAATCGAACCCGGGGTTGGGGGGGGGGAGCCCGTCGCTGAACGAGCGTGCCTCCTCGGGAGAGGTGCCTGCCGAGTAGGGGCCCCGGATTGCTCCGGGGCCC
>CAZOYV010000068.1:0-4913 GCA_964584075.1 uncultured Rickettsiales bacterium
ATCGGGAGTCAATCTACGTGAGCGTCAGGGGGTCAATTCTGGTGAGCGCCGAAGCCAGAGTGGAGTCAGACCGTGGCGACCGCGGATACCATCCTCGAGAGGCTCATCGCCGAGCAGCAGGAGCGACCCCTTCCCGACGCCGTTGCCCGCGAGGTGCGTCTACCCGATGTCGCCGGGAAGGCCGATGCCCTCGTCGGGATGCGCCGCAGCGGGAAGACCTATCGCCTCTTCGGGGAGATGCGCTCGCTCGTCGAGCAGGGCGTCCGCCGATCACGCATCCTCTATCTGAACCTCGAGGACGACCGCCTGGGCAACGCCGATCTGGAGACCCTCGACCGGGCGCTCGAGCTGTTCTACCAGCGCGATCCGGACGCCCGCACGGAGGGCGCCTGGCTGTTCCTCGACGAGGTCCAGGTGGTCCCGGGCTGGGAGCGCTTCGCCCGCCGGGTGCTGGACACCGAGCGGGCCCGGCTGTTCGTCACGGGCTCGTCGGCCCGGCTGCTGTCCACCGAGGTGGCCACCGCCTTTCGCGGTCGCAGCGTGACGGTCGAGGTGCTGCCCTACAACCTGCGCGAGGCCGCCCGCGCCGACGGGCTGGACCTGGAGCCCGTGCGCTGGCCCCCGGGCGCAGCGCTCCGCTCGCGGATGGACGCCTTCGTGGTCGACTACCTGCAACGCGGCGGCTTCCCCGCGGTGCGCTCGCTACACCCCCACGACCGGGTGCAGCTACTGCAGGAGTACGTCGACCTGGTCGTCCTGCGGGACGTGGCCGAGCGCCACGGCGCCACCAACCTGCCCTTGCTGCGCGAGCTGGTGGCCGCGCTGTTCTCGGCCAACGCCGACGGCTTCTCCGTCAGCCGGCTCCACGGCGCGCTCGTCTCCCAGGGCTGGAAGGCCGGCAAGGCGACCCTGCTGACCTACCTTCGCCACCTGGTGGACGCCTTCATGTTCTTCCTCGTCCCCCTCCGCACGCGTTCGGCGCGCCAGCGCGCGGTGAATCCGCGCAAGGTCTACGCGATCGATCCAGGCCTCGCGACCGCGATGTACCGCGCCGGCGCGCGCAACCGCGGAGCCCAGCTCGAAAATGCCGTCTACCTGGAGCTGCGGCATCGCCTCGGCAGGCTGGCTGACGGCGCGATCACCTGGGCCAAGACCGCGTCGAGCAAGGAGGTCGACTTCGCGGTCGACGATCCCGTACGGGGAGGCCCGCCGGCTCTGGTCCAGGTGTGTGAGCAGATCGACGACCCCGCGACGCGCAAGCGCGAGGTCGACGCCCTGCACGAGGCGATGGGCGAGACCGGCGGCCACTCGGCGACGATCGTCACGCTCTCGCGAGAGGATCAGGTCGAGACCGATGCGGGCATGATCTCGATCGTGCCGGCACGGGAGTGGTTCTTCCGGGAGAACACGTGAAACGGCTGTAATCTCTCCGGGAATCTCATGATTCTCGTCCTCGTCGCGATCACTCTGCTCCTGCTTCCCGAAGCATCGCGGCGCCCGAACTGGCTCCATCGAGAGACCACAGGTATGTTGGCCCGATGGATGACATCCAGATCCTCGTTGACCTCCACAAGCCCAATCCCCGCCTCGGCCCGGGAAGTGACGAACACACCCGGCTCGCGCTCGGGCTGTCGGGGTTGATCGGGCGCTCCGGCCTGAAGGTCGCCGACCTCGGCTGCGGCACCGGCGCCTCGGCACTGGTGCTCGCGGAGACCCTCGACGCCCACGTCACTGCCGTGGACCTCTTCCCGGCGTTCCTGCGGGAGCTCGAGCGTCGAGCGGTTCGACACGGTGTCCGCGACCGCATCACGTCGCTCGCGGGCTCCATCGACGACCTGCCCTTCGAGCCCGCGTCGCTCGACGCCATCTGGTCCGAAGGCGCGATCTACAACCTCGGATTCGAGGCCGGCGTGGCGGCCTGGCGACGCTTCCTCGCCCCCGGTGGTGTGCTCGCCGTCTCCGAGATCACCTGGCTCACCTCCGAGCGACCGGCCGAGCTCCAGGCCCACTGGGACCGGGAGTACCCCGAGATCGACACGGCCTCCGCCAAGATCGCGGTGCTGGAGCAGTACGGCCTGACGCCCATCGGCTACTTCACGCTCCCCGAGTCGTGCTGGCTCACGAACTACTACCGCCCGCTGCAGGCCCGGTTCCCGGCGTTGCTCGACGAGTACGAGCATTCGGAGGCGGCGCGCGCGGTCGTCGCTGCCGAAGAACTCGAGATCTCGCTGTACGAACGGCACAAGGCCCACGTCAGCTACGGCTTCTACATCGCGCGGAAGGTGGGGATCTGACGAGTCCCGGGTAGAAATGGCCAAGCTCGCCGATGAGCGGCTGGCCGAGAACCCGGATTCTACGGGGAATCATCCTGAATGGTGGGCGATACAGGATTTGAACCTGTGACTTCTACCGTGTGAAGGTAGCACTCTCCCGCTGAGTTAATCGCCCACCGGCGCGGGGACTTCTAGCAGAACTGGTCCTGTGCTGACAAGCCCGGATCGACGATCGGGGGGTGTTTTTGACGGGGGTGGAGGGATCGACGAAAAAAAAAGCGCCGATCCCGCTCTAAGCCGCTTCCCATGCGGGTTTGCTTGTCCTACGATACTGCCGCGACGGGGAACGGAACCCACCGAGGGGACCTTTCGAGGAGCGGGCGCGCGGCCGCCGACGAGACCGAGGGCTTGACTCGACGGACGGCGCTGCGGGGATCGGCCCCCGACGGAACCAAACGGTCGTGGCTCACGCTGGATGCTCCGGCGGACCCGACGGACCAACCAAGGGAGATGGAGACGATGACCAAGGCGGAACTCATCGCGGCAGTGGCGGACAAGGCTGGCCTGACCAAGGCGGACGCGGAGCGGGCGCTGAGCGCGTTCTCGGACACCGTGACCGGCGCGCTGTCGGACGGGGACAAGGTCACGCTGGTGGGCTTCGGCACCTTCAGCGTCGGCCACCGCGCGGCTCGCACCGGGCGCAACCCGCAGACCGGCGGGACGATGAAGATCCCGGCGCGCAAGAGCGCCAAGTTCAAGGCGGCCAAGGCCCTCAAGGAGAGCCTCTAGCCCAGGAAGACACGGGCGCGCTCCCGGGGCTTCCCGGGGGCGCGTTCGTGCGTTCTGGGGTTCGCGTCAGACGCGCTCGAGCTTGCTGAAGAAGTAGTCGGTCTCGATCAGGCCGTTCTCGACCGAGTCCGAGCCGTGGACGGCGTTGTTCTGGATGTCGGTCCCGAACTGCCCGCGCAGGGTGTCGGGGCCGGCCCTGGTGCTGTCGGTGGGGCCCATCAGGTCGCGGTAGCGCTGGATCGCGTCCTCGGCCTGCAGCACGAGCACGAACACCGGGCCGCTGGTCATGAACTCCACGAGCTCGCCGAAGAACGGGCGCTCCCGGTGCACGGCGTAGAACCCCTCGGCCTGGCGCCGGGTCAGGTGGACCTTCTTGCACGCCGCGATGCGGAAGCCCTCGTCCTCGAGCCGCTGGACGATCTTCCCCGCGACCCCGGCCGCGACCGCGTCGGGCTTGATGATCGAGCAGGTGGTCTGGATCGACATCGGCTCCACCTCAACCCTTCAGGGCGCCTTCCATCACCTCGCCGATCTCGGCGGGGGAGCGGGCGATGTGCACACCGGCCTCGCCCAGCGCGGCGAACTTCTCCTCGGCGGTGCCCTTGCCGCCGGCGATGATCGCGCCGGCGTGGCCCATGCGGCGTCCCGGAGGCGCCGTGGCGCCGGCGATGAAGCCGACCACCGGCTTGGTCATGTTGTCGGCGATCCAGGCCGCGCACTCCTCCTCGGCCGACCCGCCGATCTCGCCGATCATGACCACGGCGTCGGTGTCCGGGTCCGCGGCGAACATCTTCATCGCGTCGAGGTGGGTCGTGCCGATGATCGGGTCGCCGCCGATGCCCAGGCAGGTGGACTGGCCGATGCCCCGCTGGCTCAGCTGGTCGATCGCCTCGTAGGTCAGCGTGCCGGAGCGGCTGATCACGCCCACGCGGCCCGGGATGCAGATCTGGCCCGGGAGGATGCCCAGCTTGGTCTGGCCCGGGGTGATCACGCCGGGGCAGTTGGGGCCGATCAGGACGCTGTCGCGCTGGGCGACGTAGGCCTTGGCCTTGAGCATGTCGAAGGTCGGGATGCCCTCGGTGATCGTCACGATCAGGCCCAGCCCGCAGGCGGCCGCCTCGATGATCGCGTCGCCGGCGAACGGCGGCGGCACGAAGATCACGGACGCGTTGGCGCCGGTCTCCTCGACGGCCTGCTCGGTGGTGTTGAACACGGGGACGCCGTTGTAGTCGGTGCCGCCCTTGCCGGGGCGCACACCCGCGACGACCTTGGCGCCGTACTCGAGCATCAGGTCGCAGTGGAACTGCCCGACCTTGCCCAGGCCCTGGATCACGATCTTGGTGTCGTTGTTGGCGAGGATCGACATCGCTACACCCCCTTCGCAGCCGCGATGGCCTTCTCGGCGGCTTCCTTCATGTGCTCGGCGGTGATGACGTTCAGGCCGCTCTCGGCGATCATCGCCCGGGCCTCGGGGGCCTTGGTGCCCTGCAGGCGCACGACCAGCGGCACCTCGATGCCCACGTCCTTGATCGCGGTCAGCACGCCCTCGGCGATCCAGTCGCAGCGCACGATGCCGCCGAAGATGTTGACCATCACGCACTTCACGTTGGGGTCGGACAGGATGATCTTGAACGCCGCGGTGACGGACTCGACGTTGACGCCGCCCCCCACGTCCAGGAAGTTGGCCGGCTCGCCGCCCTGCAGCTTGATGATGTCCATCGTGGCCATCGCCAGGCCGGCGCCGTTGACCATGCAGCCGATGTCGCCGTCGAGCTTGACGTAGTTGAGGTCCCACTTGCTGGCCTCGATCTCGGCGGGGTCCTCCTCGTCGAGGTCGCGCAGCTCGGCGAT
>CAZOYV010000068.1:4923-32375 GCA_964584075.1 uncultured Rickettsiales bacterium
CACTGACGGTTCGAACATATCCGTGGCCAACCACGTCAAAGTGCTTGGTGAACACGCATATGTATCCGCCGACGTCCTTGTGGCGGAACATCGCGTTGTCGTCGAAGTTGATCTTGGCGTCCAGCGCCATCAGGTCGCCGTCCTGGGTGACCACCAGCGGGTTGATCTCGGCCAGCGAGCAGTCGTAGGCCTCGTAGACGCCGTACAGGCCGGAGAGGAACTTGACGCCCTGCTTGGCCTGCTCGGGGGTCAGGCCCAGCTTGTAGCACAGGTTCTGTGCCTGGAACGGGCGGAACCCGACGGTGGGGTCGACCCACTCCTTGAAGATCTTCTCGGGGGTCTCGGCGGCGACCTTCTCGATCTCCATCCCGCCCTCGGTGGACGCCATCACGCAGACGCGCTCCAGCGCGCGGTCGAGCACCAGCCCGACGTACAGCTCGGTGGCGATCGCGCAGCCCTTCTCGACCAGGATCCGCTTGACCTCGCCGCCGCCGGCGACCTTGTTCTGGTGGGTCACGAGGATGTTGCCGAGCATCTGCTGCGCGGCCGCCCGGACCTCGTCGGTCGACTTGCAGATCTGCACGCCGTGGCCCAGCGGCTCGTCGGCGTCCGCCGGGCTCGTCGGCACCGTGCCGGGCGCGTACAGCTTGCCCTTGCCCCGGCCGCCGGCGTGGATCTGGGACTTGACCGCCCAGACGCTCCCGCCGAGCTCGTTGGCGACCTGGACCGCCTCCTCGACGGAGAAGGCGACCTTGCCCTCGGCGACGGCGACGCCGTGCTTGGCGAGGAGCGCCTTGCCCTGATATTCGTGGACCTTCATCCGCGTCTCCCTTCGGGTTTCCGAGCCCCGGTCCCGTGGTGTCCGGAGCGTGATTCCATCTCGGGCTTCCCTGCTTCGGGAAGTCCGCGATGATAATCCTCCGGGGCGGATCTTGCAGCTTTGCAGGCGGGTTTTTTTCCGAGCCGGCGCGGAACGGGGCGGGTCAGTCCTCCTCGCCGTCGAGGGAGGCCTCCAGCGGACGCGAGAACCGCACGCCGATGACCAGGTGGTCGCTCCCGTCGCCCAGCGGCTTGAACCACACGATGCGCCCCAGCAGGCGGTAGGGCTCCTCGGCGAGCTCGATCAGGACCGGGTCGCCGTTCTTGGCACCGCACGGCACCGGCTGGCAGGCGATCCCGCCGCGGCTGACGTCCACGCCGCGCGCGTGGAACCGGCGGCCGTTGATTGTCACCTCCAGCCCCTTGCGGAAGCGCCTGCGGCGGTGGCGGCGCCGCGCGTCGTCCTCGTCCGGCGCGGGCTCCTCGTCCTCGACGATCTCGAGGTTGGCCATCGGCAGCTCCGGGATCCCCAGCGCGGACGAGACCTCGCGCAGCTCGTCGCTCTCGAACAGCTGGGGCAGCGAGCCGCCGGCGGGCCCCAGGGTCCGGCTTCGGCGTCCGCGCTTCCCCGAGGAGTCGTCACCCACGTGCGTCCCCCGCCCTTCCCTGGCGCGAGCCTGGTCCGAGGCCCGGCCCGCGGTCGATTCATGGCGCACTACTGTACCCGGTCCTCGCCGAGCTAGGAAGGTCCGCCGGCCCTGCCGGGCGAGACCAGGCCCGTCTGGAGCAGCACGAACAGCGCGCGGAACACCTGGCGCGCGCCGGTCTGGTGTCGCCGCAACAGGTCGGGGAGCTGGTCGCCGTCGCCGATGCGCTCCAGCAACTCCCGCTCGCCGCGCCACAGCCCCGCCGCCCGGGACAGCCCTCGCCGCTGGGGGTGGGCCGCGAGCCCGCCCCGCGCCGCGCGGCTGACCTGGTCGGCGACCCGCGGCTCGTCGGGGATCGCCCGCGCCGCGTCGGCCAGCGCGACCAGCGCCGAGACCCCCGCCCCTGCCGCGGGCTCGACCGCGCCGGCGGTCGTCGTGAGCGTCCACAGCTCGTCCCAGCGCATCGGCACGGCCAGCAGCCGGCGCAGCTCCCGGCGGCGGAGCTCGACCCGCTGCGAGGCGTCCAGCAGTCCGGAGGCGCACTCCGCGTTCCGGCCGCGGGGCCCCGCTCCCAGGTGCAGCACCACGGCGGGCCCCGCGGAAGGCAGCCAGTGCACGGCCTGCACGATCGCCCCGGCCTCGATCCGCACCGAGACCAGCCGCTGCTGCAGCCACCAGTGGACCTGCGCGGTCCCTCCGCAGGCGGCGGCGCGGAGCAGCGCGGGCCCCAGCTCGACGCAGCGGATTCGCCGCGCGGCGGCGCCCACCGGCGCGGGCAGCCCGAACGCCTCGTGCGCCGGCAGCCAGTAGCGCCGACCGCGGCAGGCCAGCGCCCCCTCGAGCCCGGCCTCCTCGGCCCGCAGCCGGGCGGTGGTCTCGCCCAGCGGACCGAGCGGCGCGCCGGCGGCCAGCAGGTACGCCGGCCGCGCCTCGGACTCCGCGGCCTCGACGGTCTCCTCCTCGCTGCCCGCGTCCGGGGCGGGGCGCGCCCCCGAGTCGATCGCCGGCAGCTCCACCGGCGCGGTGGTCACCCGCCCCTGCTCGTCGTCGGACCCCTCCAGCTCCTCGAGGAACGCGCCGAACAGGTGACCGCCGGCCACCCGACCGCGGCGGAACAGCTGGTCCTCGACGTCCTGCAGGAACGCCTCGGCGGTGGCGTAGCGCCGCCTCGGATCGGGCTCCAGGGCCTTGACCAGGATCGCGCCCCCCTCCGCCAGCGGCACCCGCGCCGGGATCACCGCGGTGGGCTCGAACTCGCTCCAGAACCCCCACGCCGCCTGGGCCGACGTGGCGGCGTGCAGCGGGGTCCCGGTGAGCATCTCGAACAGCAGCAGGCCGGTGGCGAACAGGTCCACCGCGGCGGTCGCGGGCCGGCCCTCGAGGCACTCCGGAGCCAGGTACCCGATCTTGCCGACCAGCGAGACCTGGCCGAGGCGAGACCGGGAGATCCGCGAGCGCGCGGCGCCGAAGTCGGTGAGCTTGATCCGGCCATCGCGGCCGATCAGCACGTTCTCCGGGCTGACGTCGCGGTGCACCAGCTCCAGCGGTCGCCCGCGCTCGTCGCGCGCGAGGTGGACGTGGCCCAGGGCGCGGAGCAGCTCGCCCGCGACGTACAGCGCGAGCTCGGGCGGCACCCGCCGGCCGGCGCGCTGCAGCGCCGACAGCACCCAGCGCAGGTCGCGCCCGCCGACGTACTCCATGGCGAGGAACAGCTCGTCGCCGTCCCGGGCGACGTCGAACACCGCGGCGATGTTGGGGTGGTCGAGGCGCAGGTTGAGGCGCGCCTCGTCGACGAACAGCTCCACCATCTCCGGGTCGCCGACCAGCTCCGGCAGCATCCGCTTGACCACGCACAGCGGCTCGACGTCCGAGCCGTCGGCGCGGCGGGCGAGGTAGATCTCGGCCATCCCGCCGGTGCCGATGCGCTCGACGAGCCGGTAGCGGCCGAGGGTGTCGTGGGCCAGGGTCGCCATCCCGGCGGAGCGTATCACGCGGGCCTGCGCCGGATGACGCTGTCGGTGAAGGCTACAGCAGGGATTGGAACGGCCCGGTCATGTCGGTCCGCTCCCACGTGAAGTCCGCGAGCTCGCGGCCGAAGTGGCCGTACGCGGCGGTCTGGCGGTAGATCGGGCGCAGCAGGTCGAGGTGCCGGATCATCGCGGCGGGCTTGAGCGGGAACGCCTCGCGCACGACGCGCGCGATGGCGACGTCGTCGGCGCGCCCGGTGCCGTAGGTGTCGACGTAGACGCTGACCGGCTCGGCGACGCCGATGGCGTAGGCCAGCTGCACCAGAACCCGGCGCGCGGCCCCGGAGGCGACGATGTTCTTGGCCACGTAGCGGGCCATGTACGCCGCGGAGCGATCGACCTTGGACGGGTCCTTGCCCGAGAAGCACCCACCGCCGTGGGCCCCGTGGCCGCCGTAGGTGTCGACGATGACCTTGCGCCCGGTGAGGCCCGAGTCCCCGGCCGGTCCCCCGATCACGAACCGCCCGGTGGGGTTGATGAAGTACCGGGTGCGCTCATCGAGCAGCTCCGGGAGCACGGCGGGCCCGATCACCTGCTCGCGGACCGCCGCGGCGATCTCGTCGTGGGTGACGTCCTCGGCGTGCTGGGTCGAGACCACCACGGTCTCGATCCGCCTCGGACGCCCGTCCTCGTACTCCACCGTGACCTGGGACTTGCCGTCCGGTCGCAGCCAGGCGATCTCGCCGGCCTTGCGGGCATTCGTCAGGGCCTCGGTGATGCGATGCGCGGCCTGGATGCTCAGGGGCATCAGCTCCGGGGTCTCGTCGATCGCGTAGCCGAACATCATGCCCTGGTCGCCGGCGCCCTGCTCGTCGTAGAGCCCCTCGCCCGCCGAGACGCCCTGGGAGATGTCCGGGGACTGCTGCTCGAGCGCGAGCTGGACCGTGCAGCTGTCGGCGTCGAAGCCCAGCGCCGGGTCGTCGTAGCCGATGTCGCGGATCACCTGGCGGGCGATGCCGTCGAGCTCGAGGTCGGCGCTGGTGGTGACCTCGCCGAACAGCAGCAGCAGGTTCGACTTGACCGCGGACTCGCACGCCACGCGCGCCATCGGGTCCTGGGCCAGGATCGCGTCGAGGACGGCGTCGGAGACGTTGTCGCAGACCTTGTCCGGGTGTCCCTCGGTGACCGACTCGCTGGTGAACAGGTGCTTGCGGGTTGCCATACGGCGGACTCCTATCGAGGACGGCCGATCGGGGGTGGACCGGCAGGATGGGGCATGTTTCCCGACTGCTACCCGGATGTCAAACGCGCCGCCGGCCGGTTCGTGCAGTGGGGAGGACGCGGGCGGGAGGACGGGGGGTCAGCTCTCCTCGACGGTGGGCTGGTCGCGGTGCGAGGAGCGGCCCTTGCGCGACCGGGTGCGCTCCTTGTAGCGGCGCGCCTGCTTCTCCATCTTGTCCATCACGAGGTCGATGGCGGCGTACATGTCGTCGGACTTCTCCGACCCGTTGAAGCTGACGTCCTTGGCGTTGATCGTGACCTCGGCGATGTGCTGGTGCCGTTCCATCGACAGCACGATCGTCGCATCGAGGGGCTTGAAGAGGTACTTGCGGACCTTGTCCAGCTTGGTCTCGCTGTAGTCCTTGAGGGCCTGGGTCGTCTCGATGTTGCGGAACGTGACGGTGACGTTCATACACCTACCCTTCTACTAGATGATCTTCTTCCTCTTGGAGGACGAGAGGATCCCGAGCATCTCGCGGTACTTGGCGACCGTGCGCCGGGCGATGTCGATGTTCTGCTGCTGGAGCAGCTCCACGATCCGCTGGTCGCTGTACGGCTTGTGCGGGTTCTCCTCGGCGATGATCGACTTGATCTTGTGCTTGACCATCTCCGACGCGACGTCCTCGCCGCGGACCCGCGAGATGCCACTGTTGAAGAAGAACTTGAGCTCGTAGATCCCCTGCGGCGTGTGCACGTACTTGTTGGTCGTGACGCGGCTGATCGTGGACTCGTGCATCTCGATGTCCTCGGCCACGTCCCGGAGGATCATCGGCTTGAGCCCCCCGATGCCCTCCTCGAGGAACTCCTTCTGGTGCTCCACGATGCTCTCCACCACGCGGAAGATCGTGCGCTGGCGCTGGTGGATCGACTTGATCAGCCACGCCGCCGAGCGGAGCCGCTCCTGGAGGTACTCCTTCTCGCTGCGGTCGGCGGACTTGATCACGCCGCGCACGTAGGGGCTGACCCGCAGGCGCGGCATCCCGTCCTCGTTGAGCTGGATGACCCACTCCTCTCCGATCTTCCAGACGTAGACGTCCGGCGTGATGTACTGCGGCTGGCTGGACGAGAACGCCCGCCCGGGCTTGGGCTCGAGCTCGGTGATGGCCTTGACCAGCTCGCCGATCCGCGGCAGCCCCACCCCCAGCGTCCGCGCGATACCCTGGTAGTTGCGCCGCTCGAGATCGTGCAGGTGGTTGCGGATCACCTCCTCGAACAGGCGGTCGTCGGCGTGCAGCACCCGCGCCTGGATCAGCAGGCACTCGCGCAGGTCGCGGGACCCGACCCCGACCGGGTCGAACTCCTGGACGCGGGCCAGCGCGGTCTCGACGGTCTCGTCGTCGACGCGCAGCTCGGCGGCCAGCTCCTCGAGCGTGACCTGCAGGTACCCGTCCTCGTCGATGTTGCCGATGATCTGCGCCGCGACCTCGGCCACCGGCCGGGCCAGGTCGGTCAGCTGCAGCTGCCACATCAGGTGGTCGGCGAGGGTGTCGGCGCGCGAGAGGTTGGTCTCGGGCGGCGGGAGCTCGTCGGCGATCGTGGGGACCACCGGGCCGCGCGGCGACGGCTTGAACTGGTCGTCGAGGTACGCCTCCCAGTCGATCGTGTCCCCGCGCGGATCGGTGACCTCCCCGGGCTCCGGCGACTCCTCGGGCGCCGGCGCCTCGCTGGCCGCCTTCTCCTCCTCGGTCTCCGGTGCGTCGGGCGCCTCCTCGAGCGCCGGGTTCTCCACCAGCTGCTCGTTGATGTGTTCGGAGAGCTCGATGTGATTGAGCTGGAGTAGTTTGATGGCCTGCTGCAGCTGGGGTGTCATCACCAGCTGCTGCGTCATCTTGAGGGCCACCTTCATCTCGAGGGCCATGACGGTGCTCTGCGCATCTCCCTTCTACGGTCGAGGTGGTGTCGTCTCCGCGCTGATCCGTCCTGTGCTGCCGGGCCTTCCCTCACCGAGGTCATTATAGCAACGCACCCCCGGGCCGGCCACGCAGGCCCCGAGGTCAGCGATCGTACCGCTCGCCGAGGTATCGCTGCCGGACCAGCGGGTCGGCGACGACCTCTTCGGGAGGCCCCGCGGCGACCACCCGTCCGTCCACCAGCACGGCGGCCCGGTCGCACAGCGGGAGGAGCTGGCGGGCGCGGTGGTCGGTGAGCAGCAGCCCGATCCCGCGGGCGCGCAGGTCCCGCAGCAGCTCGGCGATCTCGGCACACCCGTGGGGGTCGATCGCCGCGAACGGCTCGTCCAGGATCAGGACCCGCGGCTCGCCGCACAGGGCGCGCGCGATCTCCGTGCGGCGGCGCTCCCCGCCGGACAGCGAGGCGGCCGGCTGATCGGCGACGGCCTCGAGCCCCAGATCGCCCAGCACCCGCCCCGCCCGCTCCGCCTGACCGCGCCGCGCGACGCCGCGGATCTCCAGCGCGGCGAGCAGGTTCTCGCGCACGGTCATGCCGCGGAACACCGAGGGCTCCTGGGCCAGGTACCCCAGCCCGGCGCGGGCACGGCGGTGGACCGGCAGCCCGAGCAGCTCGCGGCCGCCGAGCCGCACCGACCCGCGCTCGGGCCGCACCAGCCCCGCGACGATCCCGAAGATCGTGGTCTTGCCCGCTCCGTTGGGGCCGAGCAGGCCGACGATCTCGCCGGCCCCCAGCGTCAGGTCGACGTCGCGCACCACGGCCCGTCCGCGGTAGTGCTTGTGCAGGCCCCGCGCCTCGAGCAGGGCGGTCACCGCTCCTCCCCGAACACGGCCTGGCACCCGGTACAGGAGATGTCGCCGCCGGCGACGTCGAAGCGGATCGTGGTCCCGCGCAGCAGCACCGCTCCCTGCTGCAGCGAGGGGCTCCCCTCCAGCAGGACGGTCCCCGGCTCGACCGCGAACTCGGCCCGGTCCCCCCGCCCGATGCGGTCCCCCTGGCGGATCTCGACCCCCCCCGTGGCGACCACCGTCCGGATCGCGCGCCGGTCCGCGTCGAACGTGACCTCGACGCGCTCGCAGGTGACCACCAGCGAGCCGTGGGTCGCGACCACCGCGCCGGTGAACACGCCGGTGCCGTGCTCGACGTCCAGCGCGAAGTGCTCGGACCGGACCTCCACCGGCTCCCCGGTGGCCAGCGTCGCCTCCACGGCGCCGTCGGCGCGGACCGTGCCGGCCTCGAGGTCCACCACGCCGTCCTCCGCGGCGAGGCCCAGCGCGTCGCCGAACCGGACCCGCGGGTGGCGCAGCCGCGCGACGCGCAGGGAGGACTCCGGGGCGCCGCTGGCGAGGACCTGCTCGGCCTCGACGTGGAGCGCCGGCTCGGCGGGGAGCCACAGGTCGATGCGCACGTCGGAGACGGCCGCCGCGGAAGGCGACGCCGCAGCCAGCACGATCCACAGCAGCGCCGTGCTCATGCCGTTCCCCACCGATCGTGCATCCAGACCCACTGCTGGGGGTGGGCCCGCACGGCGCCCTCGAGCAGCCGGGAGGCCTCGGCCGTGACCTCCTCGACCCCCAGGCGGGGGTCCAGCTCGGGGCCGAACCGGACGCGATAGCACCCGTCTGGCTCCCGGACACAGCGCACCAGGACGACGCGGGCCCCCGCCGCGCGCGCCAGGCGCGCCGCCGAGGTCGTGGTCCACGCCGGTGCGCCGAGGAACGGGACCCAGGTCCCACGGCCCCGCAGTCGCTGGTCGATCAGCACGGCCACGTGTCCCCCGCTCCGCAGCACCGACACGGCGTGGCGCAGACCGCGCCGATCCGGCCGGTGGACGAGGAGCCCGTGGCGGCGCCGCAGAGACCGCACCCAACGGTCCAGCGCGGGGTAGTGGATCGGCGCGAACAGGGCGTGGACCTCGATGCCCCGGGCCGCCGCCCACGCGGCGGGGAGCTCCCAGTGGCCCAGGTGCCCCGAGACCCACACCGTGCCCTCGGGGGCGGCCCGCCGCTGCTCGAGGGTTTCCAGGCCCTCGACGCGGACCAGCCGGTCCAGCGCGGCCGGATCCCGCGGCAGGGTGCACGCGTCCGCCGCGCAGATCCCCAGGTGGCGGAACACCTCGCGCGGGCGGGGCCGCCCGCCGTCGGGCAGGCGCCGCAGCTGGCGCGCGGTGCGCCGCCGGTCGGTGCCGAGCAGGGCACAGGCGAGCTCTCCGCCGGCGGCCCCGAGGCCGCGCGCCAGGCGCCGTGGCAGCCGGCGCACGACGGCGTGCAGACCTGCCGTGAGGCTCAGCAGGAGGGCGCCGGTGAGCGATCTGCGGATGGTTCGAACGATCCGCACCCGCACAGCGTAGCCGTGCGGGCGCGGGAAAGGAACAGCGGAGCGGATCCTAGCGCTTGCTGAACTGGAACCGCTTGCGCGCGCCGGGCTGCCCGTACTTCTTGCGCTCCTTGATGCGAGCGTCGCGGGTCAGGAAGCCGCGCTGCTTCAGCACCGAGCGCAGGTCGGCGTTGTAGCGCGTCAGCGCCCGGCTGATGCCGTGGCGGATCGCGCCGGCCTGGCCCGAGAGGCCGCCGCCGCGGACGTTGACGTAGATGTCGAACAGCCCGTCGGTGTCGGTCAGCTGGAACGGCTGGCGGATGATCATCTTCGAGGTCTCGCGATGGAAGTACTCCTCGAAGGGACGACGGTTGACCAGGAACTGGCCGTTGCCGGGACGCAGGTAGACGCGCGCCGTGGCCTCCTTGCGGCGGCCGGTCGCGTAGTACACCGGGGTTTCCTTGGCCATCACATCCTCGCTACAGCGGCAGTGGCTCGCACTGCTGTGCCTCGTGCGGGTGCTCGGGGCCCGCGTAGACCTTGAGCTTGCGGAGCTGGGCGCGGCCCAGGCGCGACTTGGGCAGCATGCCCTTGACGGCGCGGCGCAGCACCTCGGACGGCTTGCGCTGGAGCATCTCCGCCGCGGAGGTCTCCCTGAGCCCGCCGTTGTACCCGCTGTAGCGGTAGTACTTCTTGTCGGCGAGCTTCTGGCCGGTCAGCTTGACCTGGTCCGCGTTGACGATCACGACGAAGTCCCCCACGTCGACGTGGGGCGTGAAGATCGGCTTGTGCTTCCCGCGCAGGATGGTGGCGACACGGGCGGCGAGGCGTCCAAGGACCATGTCCTGGGCGTCCACCACGTACCACTTCCGGACGATCTCGCCGGACTGCACCTGCTCCTTGCGAGCCATGGTGGTCTTCATGATCCGCTCCAATCGCCCGCACCGATACCCCGGGCGCGACGGTCGGAGCTTTCTAGCGGATGGGTGGGGGGTTGTCAACCGCAAACCAGCCCGGGACAGGCGGTGACGGGGCCGGCGGGGCGCCCCCCGCCGGGGCTCACAGCACGCCGGGGGCCAGCGGCCGCTCCATCTCGAGCAGCAGGTGATCGCGCCAAGCGGGCAAGAACGACGGGTCGGCGGCCTCGGCCGCCCGGTACTCCGCCGCCGCCCCCGCGCGATCGCCGAGGCGGTGCCGCAGCCGGGCCTCGCCGTGGTGGGCGAAGGCGTGGTCCGGGTGGTAGTTGACCAGCCGCGCGTAGACCTCGCGCGCCGGCTCGCTGCGCCCCTCCTCCTCCAGCAGCCGGCCGGAGAGGTACAGGTAGACGGCGCCGTTTCGCGAGCGATCCGCGGCGTCCGCGAAGTGGGCGCTGGCGTCGGCGATGCGGCCGGCGCGGATCGCGATCAGCCCCTGGTACAGCCGGGGCACCGGCTCGCCGTGGCGCTTCGTGGCGATCGTGTCGAACAGCGGCTCGGCGATGACGTCGTTGCCGGTGTGGTAGTAGTACAGCGCCGTCAGGGCGAGGTGCTGCCAGCTGCCCGGGTTCTCGAGCTCGAGCACCTCGGCGGCCTCGAGGATGCTGCCCTCGAGGACGGTCAGGTCGAACTCGTCGTGGTACAGCCGCTCCCGCGACTCGAGCACCGGCTCCTCCTCCAGCTGGCGGTACAGCACCCCCGTCAGCCGGCGGATCTCCGCGGTGTTCTCGTACTGCCCGAGGATGTGGATCAGCGCGAAGTACGACGGCACGTGCCCGGGGTCCAGCTCGATGGCCGTCTCGAACGACTCGACGACCCCCTCGAGGCTGTCGATCTCGGTGTACATCTGGCCCAGCAGGAACCACATCTGGGGCTGCTCGCAGCGGGTCCGGTCGAGGAACGCGGACAGCGACGCGACCTCGTCTGCGGCGAGACCCTCGGCGAGGGCGAGCTTGGCCTGGTGGAACCGAGCCGGGAGGTTCTCGGGATCCCGGGCGGTCAGCGGATCGAGCCGCTTGTGCGCCTCGCGCAGGTTGCCCTCCAGCCGGTAGACCACGCCCAGGTGCAGGGCGGCCCGGTCCCGCAGCTCGGGCTGGTAGTCGATCTCGGGCTGGCTGAGGATGCGCAGCAGGTTCTCCCCCGCCCCGGCGGTGTCGTCCTCCTGCTGGTAGCGGTAGATCGCGTCCTGCAGCAGGGCCTCGCTGTGGTTGCCGTCGTAGCGCAACGCGAGGCGGATCTGCTCGCGGGCGTCGGCCTCGGCACCGACCTCGGAGAAGATGCCGGCCAGCGCCACCGCGGCGTCGGCCCCGTTGCGGCCGGCGGCCGGGACGCGGTCCAGCGCCGCGAAGGCGTCCCCGTAGTCCCGCCCGCGGCGGTGGTTCTCGGCCAGCAGCAGCAGGGCCTGGGTGGGGTCCGAGGCCAGCGAGGCGGCCTTCTCCAGCTGGGTCGCGGCGTCGGCGTGCTGTCCGAGCTCCATCCGGCAGCGGCCGAGCTCCATCAGCGCCTCCTGGTCGTCGGGGTACAGCACCAGCACCCGCGTCCAGGCGTCGGCGCCCGCCTCGTAGCCCTGGAGGTTCATCGAGACCCGGGCCTTGACCCGGTAGGGGCGCGGGTCGTTGGGGTCGACGTCGGAGACCGCGTCGCAGTAGGTCAGCGCCCGCTCGACCTTGAAGTCGACGCCCTCCCGCTCCAGCAGGTTGTACAGGGCGGCGATGCCCAGCAGCGCCTCGGCGCTGTCCGGATCGAGGGCGAGGGCCATGCGGTACTCGTCGTAGGCCTTCACCGCCGCTGCGCCGGTGCCCTCGGCCGCGAGCTCGTGGCCCCGCTTGACGTGCTCCGCCGCGGTCCCCGAGACGTTGGGGAACGCCGCCCTGGCGGCCGCGATGTCCTCCTTGACCGCGCTGTCGTCGGAGAGCCTGGCGGGACCACCGTCGCCGGGGTTGATCACCACGAACAGGGCCAGCGCCAGGAAGATCACGAGCACCACCGCCAGCGCGATGATCGTGCGCCCGATGGGGGTCCCGGCGCGGACCTTCTGGGCGCCCTGGGTCGGTTTTCGTGCGTTCACGCGCGCACCACCCTCCTGCGGGATCCGGGGACGGTCCAGAACAGAGTAACGCGATCGGGGGTACGAGGTCTGCGGGATGGAGACTCGCTACAGGCCCATGCGGCGGAACCAGATGTCGCCGGCACCCTCGCGGTAGTCCGACCAGGTGAAGAACAGCTCCCCGTCCTGGAGGTCGACCTTCATCCCGATCGAGCGGGCGGTGTAGCGATCGTCGTCGTCGACCCGGACCTCCTCCTCGAGCCAGGTGTCGCCGCCGTCGGTGCTGACGTTGTAGAGGATGTCCTCCCAGTCGCCGAGGGAGGGATCGCCGAGATCGGTCCAGGCCAGGACCAGGTTGCTCCCGTCGGAGACCATCGCCGGCTCGACGCTGTGGGCGCCGCCCTCGTCGGTGTCGACGACGATCTCGTCGGTGAAGCTGGCGCCCTGGTCCGTGGACTTCGTGAAGTGGATGTTGAAGCCCGCGTTCTGCCGGTCGTCGCGGAACGCGACCCGGATCTGGCCGTCCTCGACGAGCACCACCGGGAACAGCGAGTCGGACACGCCCGGACCGTCGCCGGCGTCGAGCCGCACCGGGGTGTGGAACGACTGCCCGCCGTTGGTCGAGACCCCGGCGTAGATGTCGGAGAACGCCCCGTTGCGGAGGTCGTGCCAGACCACCGCGGTGAGGCCGTTGTCGTCGGCGGCGACGCTGGCGCCGAAGGACTCGGCAGGGGCCGCGTCCCCGTCCGGATCGACGCGGATGTCCGGGTTGCCCCAGGTGTCGCCGTGGGTCGCCGAGGTGTTGAAGTAGATGTCGTTGTTGCCGTTGCGCAGGTCCTCCCACGCGACGTGGACGTGACCGGCGCCGTCGACGGCCATCCGCGGCTTGGCGCTGTAGGCGTCGCCGGACCCGTCGGTGTCGACCCGCTTCTCCTCGTTGAGCCAGGTCAGGCCCCCGTCGGTGGAGTGCTGGAAGTAGATGTCGTAGGCCCCGTCCCGGCCGTCGTACCACGAGACGTAGACGTGGGAGCCGCGGACCTGGATCTGGGGATCCAGCGAGTTCCAGTCCCCCTCGTCGTCGACGGTCAGGTTGACGTCGTTGTCCAGCCAGGTGCCGCCGGCGTCGGTGGAGACGTTGAAGTAGATCGCCTTGTTCTTGAGCTCCCCGTCGCGGTCGTCCTCCCAGACGACGTAGACGGTGGAGCCGTCGCAGGCCAGCGCCGGCTTCTCGGCGACCCACTCGGCCTCCGGGTTGTCGTTGACCTGCATGTCGGTGGCGTTCCAGGTGTCGCCCCCGTCCTGCGAGATCTGCAGCCACACGTTGTTGGTCCCCACCCCCCGGTCGTCGTACCACGCGACGTAGACGTAGTTCCCCGAGACGCACAGCACCGGCGCCGAGGACTCCGGCTCGGGGTCGTAGGTGTCTCCGTGGTCGATGCGGGTGTCCTTCCACTCGGGGCGCCCGCCGGGTGGAGTGGGGCAGCCGGTCGCAGCCAGCAGCGCCAGGCTCGCGCACAGTCCCAGGAACGTACGCGACGAAACCATCCACGAGGTACTGTCTAACATGCTGAAATTACTCCGAAAATCTCGCCACTTCCTCCGTGCGCATACTATACCACCCCGCGGAGACGCGCAAACAGGGCTTTTTTCCAGCGCTTCGTTGCGTTGTCCGGCGGTGGTTTGTGGTATCTATGCCGACCCGTGGGTCCTCGCGGGTGGCGCTCGCCCGGAGCGTCCGATCGCGCGGGGACGGAGAGGTGCTCGATGCTGGACAAGAGCAAGCTCGGCAAGAAGTACACCTGCTTCAAGTGCAGCTGCCGGTTCTACGACCTGAACCGCCCGGAACCCTTGTGTCCCCGCTGCGGTGCAGACCAGCGGGAGGACCCGAACCCGGACCCGCGCGAGGCGTTCCTGGCCAAGTACCGCCGGGTCGCGCCGCCCCCGCCGCCCCAGGAAGAGCCCAAGGACAAGGAAGGCGACTTCGAGGACGACCTGATGGACGACGAGGGGATCGACGATCTGCTCGACGGCGACGACGACGACGACGCGGACGCCGCGGCGGACGTCGACGACGACGACGACGACGACACCCCGCCCCAGGGCAAGGTCGACCTCGACGACCTCGACGACGGCCTCGACGACGACATCGGCCTGCTCGACGACGACGACGAGGGCCTGCTCGACGGCGACGACGGCGACGACGGCGACGACGGCGACGACGACGACGGCGACGACGACGTGGCCGACGACGACGACGACGCGGAGAAGGCCACCGCGAAGAAGGCGCCCGCGAAGAAGGCCACCGCGAAGAAGGACGACGCGAAGGCGCCCGCGAAGAAGGCCACCGCGAAGAAGGCGCCTGCGAAGAAGGCCACCGCGAAGAAGGCCACCGCGAAGAAGGCCACCGCGAAGAAGGACGACGCGAAGACGCCCGCGAAGAAGGCCACCGCGAAGAAGGACGACAAGAAGAAGGACGCCGAGAAGGCGCCCGCGAAGAAGGCCACCGCGAAGAAGGACGACAAGAAGAAGGCGCCCGCGAAGAAGGACGCCGCGAAGAAGGCGCCCGCGAAGAAGGACGACAAGAAGAAGGCGCCCGCGAAGAAGGACGACGCGAAGAAGGCCACCGCGAAGAAGGCGCCCGCGAAGAAGACGCCCGCGAAGAAGACGCCCGCGAAGAAGGACGACGCGAAGAAGGACGACGGCAAGAAGAAGTGAGCCCCGCGGGGCGGTCAGCCGCCCCCGCCGTCCTCCCCGCCCCCGTACAGCACGCGCACCAGGAACAGCCCCTGCGGGGGTGCCGTCCGCCCAGCCCGCGTCCGGTCGCGGGACTCGATCAGCGCCGGGATCGAGCTCACCTCGCGCGCGCCGCGCCCGACCTCGATCACGGTGCCGACCAGGATCCGGACCATCTGCTTGAGGAACCCGCTGCCGACGAAGTCCAACTCGAGGATCTCGCCCTCGCGGGGCGTCAGCGTCGCGACGCGGAGTTCCTTGACCGGGTCCTTGCTGGGGCAGTCCGCGGCCCGGAACGCGCCGAAGTGGTGGGTCCCCACCAGGTGGTCGAGGGCGCCCTGGATCGCCCCGCGGTCGAGGGGCTCCCAGACGTGCCAGCAGCGAGCCCGGTCCACGGCGCTGCGGGCCCGGCGGGCCAGCACGCGGTAGCGGTAGTGCTTGCCGCGGGCGTCGAACCGCGGGTCGAACGCCGGGTCCACCTCGTCGACGGCCGAGACGGCCACGTCGCGGGGCAGGATCCCGTTGAGCCCGCGCAGCACCCGCTCCACCGCGACGGCCTGCTCGGTGCGCACCGTGCAGACCTGCCCCAGGGCGTGCACGCCGGCGTCGGTGCGGCCCGCGACGCGCACCCGCGCAGGGTGGCGGAGCAGCACCCCGAGGGCGCGCTCGAGCTCCCCCTGCACGGTGCGCTCCCCGGGCTGGACCTGCCAGCCGGCGAAGCGCGTGCCGTCGTACTCGAGGGTCAGGCGGAGGGTGCGCCGCGTCATCGCCGGCGGACCGCGGCCAGCGCGACCAGCGTGCCGAGCAGCCCGAGCGTCCACGGGGCCGCGGCGGCCGCGCCGAGCCGGCAGGTCCCGCAGTAGCCGAGCCCGTCACCCGCGCCGATGGTCAGCTCCGGGCGCTGGCACAGGGTCTCGGTCCACGGGCCCTCTTGGCCGCCGGTGTCGACGCCGGAGACCGCCACGCAGTACTCGACGCCGTTGGTCAGGTACTCCAGCGTGTAGCTGATCGCCTCGCCCGGCTCGCCCGCGCCGGCACGGGCCGGAGACTCGATCACCACCCCCGGCCCCTCGACGCGGAACTCGGGGGCGCCGCCGGCCTCGTCGAACTCGCCGTCCGCGAAGTAGACGTTGTAGTGGTCGATGTCGGTCTCGTCGGTGGCGATCCAGCGGACGGTCAGCTTCTCGTCGCCGAAGCCGAGCTCGAAGTCGGCCACCACGTCGGGCGGCGTGTCCAGCGCGACGGTGGCGGAGTCCCGGCCGGTGAAGCCCCCGGCGGTGGCGAACACGAACAGCCGGTTCTCGCCCTCCCCGAGGTCCCCGCCGTCGACGGCGAGCGTCACGGTCTCGCCGGCGCTCGCGGTGCCGGAGTACCCGGAGAGCACCGTCCCCGACTGATCGATGTCCCCGCCGAGGAACAGGTCGTAGGAGCAGTCCTCGTCGACGGTGAAGCTCAGCTCGGTCGACTCGCCCTCGTGGATCTCGGCGGGCTCCACGGCGGTGATCTCGACCCACGGGGCCTCGCTGATCACCGACACGCCCCCCTCGGAGACCCCGGCGTAGACGCGGGCGTCGTCGGCCGAGGACGCGGCCAGCCCGCCCTCGGCGTCGCGGCCGAGGGTCAGCGTCGCCTCGACGCCGGCGCCCACCACCGGAGGAACGACCTGGACCGTCCCGGACGAGTCCACGACGTAGAGATAGGACGAGTCGGCGGTCCACACCGGCGCCAGCCGCTCGACGCTGCCGAGGTCGTAGGCGATCGTCGAGAAGTCGTTGTCCGCGGTCAGCCAGTACTGGGCCAGCGTCCCCGAGCTGTCGAGCAGGTACGCGTAGCTCTCGTCCATCGTCGCCACGTCGACGATGTTGCTCAGGCCCAGCAGCTGGAACGAGGCGATCGTGTAGGCGTCCCCGCTGCGGTACAGCTTGGTGACCCGGCCCTGGTCGTTGGCCGCCACCAGGTAGGTCCCCTGCGGCGTCCCCGCCAGCGCGACCACGTCGTAGGGGCTGGAGATCGGGAGCCCGGTGAGGGCGTCGAGGTCGCCCGTGTCCAGCTCGAAGACGTGGTACAGGACCTCGCCGTCGCCCTCCTCGACGGCCAGCATGCGCCCCATCGTGTCGTCGACCGCGGCGCCGGCGAGGCTGCCGGTGCCGATCTCGACGGTGAAGCTCTGGGTCACCTCCGCCGGGATCACCGCGGTGTCGAGCTCGATCTCCGCGACGGTCCCGTCGCCGCAGGCCACGTAGAACCGCGTCATGCCCTCGACGGTCCCGTACGCCACCGAGGCCGCCGCGCCGCAGGCCGGCAGCTCGAGCACCCCGGCGCCGACGTCGGCGGTGTCGATCACCCGCAGCGCGCCGTCCCCCGACGCGATGCCGACCAGCCGATCGTCGGGGCTGACCACCAGGTCCACGACCGTCGAGCCGACCTCCAGGATCGCGCGCTCCTCGTCCGGGAAGGCCCCGGCGACGCCGGCCACCGCCAGCACGATCCCCACCAGCAGGACCCGTCTCATCCGTACCGCTCCACCAGCAGCTCCGCGATCTGGACCGCGTTGAGCGCCGCGCCCTTGCGCAGGTTGTCCGCCACCACGAACAGGTGCACCACGTCCTCGCGGGCGGGATCGCGCCGGATCCGGCCGACGAAGACCTCGTCCTTGCCGGTGGCGAAGAACGGCATCGGGTAGCGCTCCTGCGCGGGGTCGTCCAGCACCACGACGCCGGGGGCGGCGCGCAGCACCTCCCGCACCTCTTCGACGCTCAGCGGCTCGTGGGTGTGGACCTCGACCGCCTCGGAGTGGCAGGCGAAGACCGGGACCCGCACCGCGGTGGGGGCGACCTCGAGCTCGGGCAGATCGAGGATCCGCCGGGTCTCGGCCACCAGCTTCCACTCCTCCTCGGTGTACCCGTCGTCGCGGAACGGGCCGATCTGCGGGATGCAGTTGAACGCCATCTGGTGCGGGTGCACCGTGGGGGTCGCCTCGCGCAGGTTGAGCAGCGCGGTGACCTGGTCGCTGAGCTCGTCGATGCCCTTCTGGCCGGCCCCGCTGACCGACTGGTAGGTGACGACGCTGACCCGGCGCAGCCCGGCGGCGTCGGCCAGCGGCTTGAGCGCCACCACCAGCTGGATCGTCGAGCAGTTGGGGTTGGCGACGATGCCCTTGCTGTCGTACCAGCCCAGATCGGCGGGGTTGACCTCGGGGACCACCAGCGGGACGGCCGGGTCCTGGCGCCACGCGCTGGAGTTGTCGATCACGACGCAGCCGCGGCGGGCCGCCTCCGGGGCCAGCTCGCGGCTGACCGCCTTGCCCGCGGAGAACAGCGCGAGGTCCAGCTCGTCGAACACCTCGGGGGTGGTCGCCTCGATCGTGCGCTCCTTGCGCCCCACCTGGATCGTCTGGTTCGCGGAGCGCTCCGAGGCCAGCAGCCGCAGCCCCTCGAAGGGGAACGAGCGCTCCTCGAGGATCGCGATCATCTCGCGCCCGACCGCACCGGTGGCCCCCACGATCCCCACGCGGTAGCGCTCACGGTCCGGCAGCATCGTCGCCTCCCTCGGCGGCGGGCAGCACGCCGATCACGGTCTCGCCCGCCCGGGTGCGGTCCCCCTCGCGGACCTGGATCTCGGTGCCCGGGGGCAGGTACAGCTCCAGCCGGCTGCCGAAGCGGATCAGCCCGTAGCGGTGACCCCGCACCAGCCGATCCCCCTCCTCCGGGTAGGTGGCGATCCGGCGGGCCACCAGCCCGGCGATCTGGACCACCGTCAGGGTCCGCCCCGCGGCGTCGCGGATCGTCAGCCCCGCGCGCTCGTTCTCCTCGCTGGTCTTGTCCAGGCTCGCCACCAGGAACTTGCCCGGGTGATAGATCTTGCGGACCACCGTGCCGGAGATCGGGGCGCGGTTCACGTGCACGTCGAACACGTTCATGAAGATGCTGACCTTGATCACCCGCGCGCCGCCGCTCCACTGGGGGTCCTCGAGCTCCACGGCGTGCAGCACGCGCCCGTCGGCGGGGGACAGCACCAGCTCCTCCCCGTCCGGAGGCGTGCGCTCCGGGTTGCGGAAGAACCACAGCACCCAGAACGTGATCGCGAACAGGACCACGGTGACGACCGCCAGGATCGTGCTGCCGATCGCCAGGGAGACCGCACCGCAGGCCGCGGTGCAGAGGAACGCCCCGAGGGCGAAGGGGATCCCCTCGCGGGCGATGATCGCGTCGTTGGGCGTCTCGGACATGCGCCGGCGTAGGATACTCGCTCCGCCGGCGGCGTCCAGCCCCGGACTCGCGTCGCTAGCGGTGGCGCGCCAGGATTCGCTCGATGCGGTCGCGACCCGCGAGCTTGCGCTTCTTCAGCGTCCGCTGCTCCACGACCTCGTTCTGCGTCAGGTACGGGTGCTTGCCGAGGCGGTCGAGGCGACGTTCCAGGGTGCGGTGCTCGGCCATCAGCCGCTCGAGCTCGGGGTTGCGGGGGATCAGCTTCTGGATCAGGCGCAGATCCATGGTATCCATCAAGCACTCTCCTGGGTGGACTGGGGCCCTGGCAGGGGCCATGGGAAGCGGGGACGCAGCGCATCCCCCAGGGCACCGAGAGACTCCCTCATCACTTCGAACCCTAGGAGCCGACAAGGGGCGCTGTCAAGGCGCGGGGATCAGCCGCCCTCCGCCTGGCTGGGCCGCAGGTAGACCGGGGACAGCTCGCCCTCGCGGGGCGACTCGCCGCGCGCCACGCGGGCCGCCACGTCGACGGCCATCGCCGCCACCCCGGGGCCGTCCCCCGCCCCGCCGGCGAGGGTGAAGCGCGCGCCGAGCCGGTCCTCGAACCGCGCGCGGTACAGGCGCGCGCCACCGCCGCAGGCGCGGAGCGGTCCGTCGGGCACGGCGGCGGCCACCGCGGCGGCGAAGTCCGCCGGCGTCGCCGCGCAGGGGGCCAGCCGCGGATGATCGCCGACGTAGACCGCGCCGTAGACCTCGCCCTTGCGGGCGTCGAGGATCGGGACCACCGGGTCCCCGGCGCCCTGCAGCGCCATCGCCCGCACCCGCAGGGAGCCGTAGGCGAAGGCGGGGATGCCCGCGGCCCGGGCCAGTCCCAGCACGGTGGCGAGCCCGACGCGGATCCCGGTGAACGAGCCGGGGCCGACCACGACCCCGATGCCGTCGAGATCCGTCACGGACCAGCCCTGCTGATCCAGCATCCGCTCGATGGCGGGCAGGAGCAGCGCCGAGTGGCCGCGGCGCGTCCGCGCGGTCGACACCGCCACGGCCCAGTCGCCGTGGGCCAGCGCCAGCCCCTCGGTGCGCGACGCGGTGTCGAGCGCCAGGACGCGGGGGCCGGTCGGCTCAGCCGGCGGCGGGGATGACGAAGGTGACATAGAGGAAGGTGACCGGGATGGAGAACATCACGCTGTCGACGCGGTCGAGGAACCCGCCGTGCCCCGGCAGGAACGAGCCCGAGTCCTTGACCCGGTAGGTGCGCTTGAACACCGACTCGACCAGGTCGCCGAGCACGCCGGCGACGTCGCCGAGGATCGCCAGCAGCACGCAGTCGATGGGCCGCATCTCGGGGAAGAACACCAGCTTGAACAGCGACGCCCAGACGATCGCCAGCAGCACGCCGCCGACGAAGCCCTCCCAGGTCTTCTTCGGCGAGATGCGGGGGGCCATCTTGTGGCGCCCCAGGGCGCGGCCGGCGAAGTAGCCGCCGATGTCGCCGGTCCAGCCGAGCCCCAGCGCGAGCCACATCCAGCGGGCCCCGAACTCGGCGTCGCGGAGCAGCGGCAGGAAGCCGATCAGCGCGCCGATCCAGATCACGCCGATGATCAGCCGGGCGCTGCGGTCGGCCATGTCCTCCAGCGACGCGATGGTGAACACCCACCACAGCAGCGAGCCGAAGAACGCCACCGCCACGGCGGCCGCGAGCCACTCGAAGCGACCGAACGACACCGCCGTCATCAGCGCGAGCGCCATCGCGGTGGCCACCGCGGTGGTGCCCGGCGGGCGGTCCGGGAGCGCCATCCGGACGAACTCCCACATCGCCCACACCACCGCCGCGGCCGCCAGGGCGTAGATGCCCCAGAACCCGCCGAACAGCAGGATCACCACCAGGATCGCGAACGCGATCAGGCCCGAACGGACCCGGGTCGCGGTCCCGCTCGGCTTCTTCGGCTGGGGGTCGTCGGAGGGCACGCGCTCCCGGGAGGGCCCCGTCCGCGATCGCCGCGCGCGCGACGACTCAGACCTCGAGGATCTCCTCTTCCTTCTTCCTGGCGATCTGGTCGATCTTCTCGATGTGATCGTCGGTCAGCTGCTGCACCTTGTCCACCGCCCGCTTGGCGTCGTCCTCGGGGATCTCCCCGTCCTTGGACATGGTGTTGAACAGGTCGTTGTACTCGCGCCGGATGCGGCGGATCTGGACGCGGGCGTCCTCGGCCATCCGGCCGACCTGCTTGACCAGCTCCTTGCGCCGCTCGCCGGTCAGCTCCGGGATCGGGATCCGGATCACCTTGCCGTCGTTGACCGGGTTGATCCCCAGGTCGCTGGACATGATCGCCTTCTCGATCGGCCCCAGCATCGTCTTGTCCCACGGGACGACGACGATCAGCCGGGGCTCCGGCACCCCGAGCTTGGCCACCTGGTTCAGCGGCGACTGCGTTCCGTAGTAGTCCACCCGGACGCCGTCGAGCAGGGCGAGGGAGGCGCGGCCGGTGCGCACGCGGCTCAGGTCGCGGCGGTGGGCCTCGACCCCCTCCTTCATCTCGTTGGCGCACTCGTCGAGGTACTCGTTCATCGCTGCTTCCCTCCGATCGTCGTGCCGCGCCCGGGGTCGCGGAGGACCCCCATGATAGTGCTTTCACCCCCGAGCCTGAATACCCGGACCCGAAGATCGTGGTCGCGGCACAGCGTCACCGCGGTGAGGTCCATCACCCGCAGCTGGCGCTGGACCACCTCGTCGTAGCTCAGCCGATCGAAGCGGACGGCGTCGGGGTGGACCGCCGGGTCCTTGTCGTAGACCCCGTCGACCTTGGTCGCCTTGAAGTACGCCTCGGCCCCGATCTCGATGGCGCGCAGGCTCGCCGCGGTGTCCGTCGAGAACACCGGGTTGCCGGTCCCGCCGGCGAAGATCACCGCGCGGCCGGCCTCGAGGTCGGCCACCGCCCCGTCGCGGGTGTAGACCTGGGCGAAGCCGCCGATCGGCAGCGCGGCATGGACCCGGGTCGGGACCCCGGCCTGGATCAGGGCGTCCTGCAGCGCCAGCGCGTTGATGCAGGTGGCGAGCATGCCCATGTGGTCGGCGCGGATGCGGTCCATCCCGCGGGCCGCGCCGGCGATGCCGCGGAACAGGTTGCCCCCACCCACCACGAGGCCGAGCTGGACCCCGGCGCGGTGCGCCTCGGCGATCTCGGCCGCGGTGTGGGACAGGGTCTCGGGATCGATGCCCGCGCCGCCGGCGCCGGCCAGCGCCTCGCCGCTGAGCTTGAGCAGGATGCGGGTATGCGGAGGTTCGGGCATGGTCCCCCGGTCCTAGCTGGCGCCCTCGATCTGCTTGGCGACCTCGGCCGCGAGGTCGTCCTCGCGCTTCTCGAGGCCCTCGCCGAGGTTGTACCGCACGAAGCGCCGGATGGAGATGTTCTCGCCGATCTTGGCGATGGCCTCGGTGAGGATCTCCTGGACCTTGCGGTCCTGGTCCTTGACCCACGCCTGCTCGAGCAGGCAGACCTCGCCGTACCACTTGTTCAGCCGGCCCTCGGTGATCTTCTCGGCGATGTGCTCGGGCTTGCCCGACTCCATCGCCTGGGTCGCGTAGATCTCGCGCTCCTTGGCGACCACGGCCTCGGGCACCTCCTCGCGCTTGACGTAGCCGGGGCTGAACGCGGCGATGTGCAGCGCCACGTCGTGGACGAGCTGCTGGAAGTCGTCGGTGTTGGCGACGAAGTCGGTCTCGCAGTTGACCTCGACGAGCACGCCGACGCGCCCGCCGGCGTGGATGTAGGCGTGGACGAGCCCCTCGCTGGCGATCCGGCCGGCCTTCTTGGCGGCGGCGGCGAGGCCCTTCTTGCGCAGGAACTCGACGGCCTTGTCCATGTCCCCGTCGCTCTCCTGCAGGGCCTTCTTGCAGTCGGCGATCCCGGCGCCGGTGGCGGCGCGCAGGTCCTTGATGCTCTCCATGCTGATCGACATGCCTGGTCTCCGTGGGGCCCGGCGCCGCCGCGCCCCGGATAGGGTCCTGCGTTACTCGCCCGACTCCTCGGACGGCTTCGGCTCCTCGGCCGCCTCCTCGGGCTCGGGCTCGGCCGGCTCGTCCGCGGCGGCCGGCTCGTCCGCGGCGGCCGGCTCCTCCGCCGGCTCCGGCGCGTCGGCCGGCTCGTCCGCGGCCGGCGCCTCGTCCCCGGCCGGCTCCTCGTGGTCCGGCTCGTCGGCCGCCTCGCCCTCGGCGCCGCCCTTGCGGACCACCTCGGGCATCGTGCTGTCGACGGCCTTGGTGGCCACGACCTCGCCCTCGGCGCCGCCGGCCGACGCGGCCTGGTAGCTCTCCTTGGCGTAGTCCTTGGCCATGTGCGAGCCGTCGCTGCAGGCGTCCGCGATCTTGGAGGCGAACAGGCGGATCGACTTGAGCGCGTCGTCGTTGCCGGGCACCACGTACTGGATCCCGTCGGGGTCGCAGTTGGTGTCCACCACGGCCACGATCGGGATGTGGAGCTTGCGGGCCTCGGCGATCGCGATCCGCTCCTTGCGCGGGTCCACGATGAACACGACCTCGGGCAGCTTCTTCATCTCCTGGATCCCGCCGAGGCTCTTCTTCAGCTTGGCGATCTCCCGCTCGTAGGAGAGCGCCTCCTTCTTGGTCAGGTAGCTGAACTTGCCGTCGTCGCGGGCCTGCTCGAGGTAGGTCAGCCGCTCGATCGACTGCTTGATCGTCACGAAGTTGGTCAGCGTGCCGCCGAGCCAGCGGTTGGTGACGTGGAACATCCCGGCCCGCTCGGACTCCTGGCGGATGATCTCCTGGGCCTGGCGCTTGGTGCCGACGAACAGCACCTTGCCGCCGCGGGCGACGGTCTGGCTGATGTACCCGCACGCGCGGTTCAGCGAGCTGGCGGTCTGCTGCAGGTCGATGATGTGGATGCCGCTCTTCTCGCCGAAGATGTACGACTGCATCTTGGGGTTCCAGCGCTTGGCCTGGTGGCCGAAGTGCACGCCCGCCTCGAGGAGCTCGCGCAGAGATACGGATGCCATGGTGTCGAATCCTCCGTGGTTGGTCCTCCGCCCCGCGGCCTGCCGGCCGGGACCCGCGACCCGCTGGGGGCCACCACGGGGGTCCGGGGGGCGTGTGAGCTCGCGACTCCGATCAGCCGGCGCCGCGGCGGCGGCATAGCTAGCACGTTCTCGGGGGATTTACAACTCTAGAGCTCGGTGCGGCGGGCGGCGGTCCCCTGGACGACGACCCACACGACCGTGTCGTCCGGGGCTCCGGTGGGCTGCATCTGGATCTCGACGCCGAGCACGGTGTTGCCGCCCAGCGCCTGCGCCTGCTCGGCCAGGTCGGCCAGCGCCTTGCGGTAGCGGGTCCCGAACGCGTGGATCCGCTTCTTGGCCTCGATCCCCTCGCCGCCGCCCCTGCGGCAGAACGTGTGGGTCACCAGCCCGAGCGGCTCGAGCCGGTAGCCGTCCAGGTCGGCCAGGTTGCTGACCACCATCCGCGAGGGGGCGTCTCCCGCCGGCGCGGGGCGGGCCTCGGCCGACGGCTGCTCCCCGCTGGGCGAGCGCCGCCCGGTCCGCACGGGGACCTCCATCTCCATCGACATCCCGAACGCCGAGGAGTCGCCCTCGGCCTCGTGCGCGTCGGGCGCGTTCATCGACAGCAGGCTCTCGTCCGAGACCTCGGCGTCGAGGGACCCCGACGTCCCGGGGTTGCCCTCGAGCCCGTCGCCGCCGAGGTCGTCCCCGGAGCCGGCGTCCTCGTCGAACTCGTACTGGACGTCGTCCTCCTCGTCCGGGTCGCCGGGCAGCGCGATCTCGCCCTCGGAGAGGTCGCCGCCGAGCCCGAACGCGTCGTCGCCGGCCGGTGGGTCGGACCGCGGGGCGTCGGGCTCGTCGCTGCGGTAGGAGCGCAGCGGGCCGACCAGCACCTCGCGCTCCGGACCGGCGCTGAACAGCGCCACGACCCGCTCCAGCTCCCGGCGGATCGCGCCGGCCTGGCGGGGGCTCAGCCCGGCGACGACGTAGGGCGCCCGGGTGGCGAGCTCGGAGAGCCGGTTGGGGTGATCGCGGAACCCGGGCAGCGTCAGCAGCACCTCGTGCAGCCCGGAGAGATCGGCGCCGAGGTCGAGGTTCTCGATCACCACCGCGTGCCGCCCCGAGGTCCCCTCGTCCTCCGGGGGGGGCGGGGTCGGCGCGCGGTCCCCCGGCGAGCCCGCCGGCGCGTCGGGGGGCGGACCGGCCGCGGCGTCCCCGCCGCGGGGCCGCATCGAGAGCTTGGCGCCGCACTCCCGGCACTTGACGCGGATCTTGCCCCGCCGCGTCCGACGGGACTCGTCGACCTCGATGGCGCTGCGACAGCGCGGGCACTTGATCGTGATCATCGTCCGGCTCACCCCCACCGGTGGACCGATGATTGTAGCAGAACCCGCCGCGGTCAGAGGTCAGGCGTTGGCCGCCATCTCCTTGGGGAGGCAGCACTTCTTGTACTTCTTGCCGCTGCCGCACGGGCACGGGTCGTTGCGGCCGACCTTGCGGCTCTCGCGACGCACCGTGACGGGCTTCTGCTGCTGGGCCCCGCCGGCCCCCGAGGCGATCATCTTGCGCATCGCCTCGGCGCGCCGCCGCTTCTCCTCCAGCCGCGCGATGGTGCCCTCGGTGAGGCGGTCGTGCATCATCGGCTGGAAGATCCGCTGAACGGCGCGCTCGTCCCACAGGTCCATCATCATGCCGAACATCTCGAACCCCTCCTTCTTGTACTCCAGGAGGGGATTGCGCTGGCCGTAGCCGCGCAGGCCGATGCCACCGCGCAGGTGGTCCATCGCCTTGAGGTGGTCCTTCCACAGGTAGTCGATGCCCTCGAGCAGCATCGTGGTCTCGAACTGGGAGAGCTGCCGCTCGGCCTCGATGCGCAGCTCCCGCTCGTCGGCCTCCCCGTTCTCCATGTGGTGGCGCACGACCGACTCGGTGAACAGGTCGCAGTGCCGGGTGTACGCCGCGCCGGCCTCCTCGATCAGGGCGTCGACGAAGGCCTCGCTGCCCAGGTCGGCGAAGCGCTCGGCGCCGGCGTCGAAGGTCATCCCGAAGATGCGGGTCAGCTCCTCGCCGAGGCCGGAGAAGTCCACGTCGGAGGCGGCGGCCTTGGGGTCGATCCAGCCCTGGCAGACGCTCTCGATGACGTTGCCCGCCATGTCGAGGATCATCTCGCGGATGTCGACGCCGTCCATGATCCGGTTGCGGATGCCGTACACCGCGTCGCGCTGCTGGCTCATCACGTCGTCGTACTCGAGGAGGTTCTTGCGGGTCCCGAAGTGGTGGCCCTCGACCTTCTTCTGGGCGTTCTCGACGGACTTGCTGAGCCACTTGTGCTCGATCGGGACGTCGTCCTCCATCCCGAGCTTCTCCATCATCCCCTGGATCCTCTCCGACCCGAAGATGCGGAGCAGGTCGTCCTCCAGCGACAGGTAGAACCGCGAGCTGCCGGGGTCTCCCTGGCGGCCGGCGCGGCCGCGCAGCTGGTTGTCGATCCGCCGCGACTCGTGGCGCTCGGTGCCGACGATGTGCAGCCCGCCCTTGGCCAGCACGTCCCTCTTCGCCTGGGCGCACTCCACCTCGGCCTCGGCGATCGCGTCGCCCAGCCGCTTCTCGTAGGCCTCCTCCTCCTCGCCCTCCTCCTGGGGACCGATCCGCGCCCGGGCCAGCGCCTCGGGGTTGCCGCCGAGCAGGATGTCGGTGCCGCGGCCGGCCATGTTGGTCGACAGCGTGATCCCCCCGGGCCGGCCGGCCTGGGCGACGATCTCGGCCTCCTTGATGTGGTGCTTGGCGTTGAGCACGTTGTGCGGCATCCCCTTGCGCCGCAGCAGCTTGCTGAGCAGCTCCGACTTCTCGACGCTGACCGTCCCGACCAGCACCGGGCGGCCGAGCTCGTGCATCTCCTCGAGCTCGCGCATCACCGCGCGGAACTTCTGGTCCTCGGTCTTGTAGATCTGGTCGTCGTGGTCCTCGCGGACGCAGGGCTTGTTGGTCGGGATCACGACCGTCTCGAGCTTGTAGATCTTCTCGAACTCGGCGGCCTCGGTGTCCGCCGTCCCGGTCATCCCCGCCAGCTTGTCGTACTTGAGGAAGAACTTCTGGAAGGTGATCGTCGCCAGCGTCTGGTTGGGGTTCTCGACCTTGACCCCCTCCTTGGCCTCCACCGCCTGGTGCAGCCCGTCGCTCCAGCGCCGCCCGGGCATCAGCCGGCCGGTGAAGGGGTCGACGATCAGGACCTCGTTGTCCTTGACCACGTAGTCCTTGTCGCGCTTGAACAGCGTGTGGGCCTTGAGCGCCTGGTCGACGAGGTGCAGCAGCTCGACGTTGTCGGGGTCGTACAGGTTGTCGCAGCTCAGGAAGCGCTCGACCTTGTCCATCCCGGACTCGGTCAGGGTCGCGGCCCGCGCCTCCTCGTCGACCAGGTAGTCGATCTCCTTCTGCAGCCGCGGGATCGCCGCGTTGACCTCGTCGTAGCGCGACTCGCGGTCCGACGACGGGCCGCTGATGATCAGCGGGGTACGGGACTCGTCGATCAGGATCGAGTC
>CAZOYV010000069.1:0-32061 GCA_964584075.1 uncultured Rickettsiales bacterium
GCCCAGCGCGGCAATTCCGGCCCTCGCCCGCCCCCACCCTGGTGCACTGCCGCCCAGCGCTGCAGTTCTGGCTCCCACGATCACATCCATGCCCATCCGCGAAACCCCGCAGGATCAGAGCAGAATCCCGCACACCTGTTTGGGACGGGCTCGCAAGCTCCGAGTCAGCCGGATGACCGTGCTGCGTCGATCGCCCGGTTGGTCGCGACGCGTCCTGCATGCCATCCCGCCCGTGTCGATCCACAGCTGGTATCTTCCCAGCGATGCTCGACTCGCACTGCCACCTGGACGATCCCCGCCTGGACGACGACCGGGCCGCAGCCATCGCCGACGCCCGCGCCGCCGGGGTGACCGGCTGGCTGGTCCCGGGCGTGGACCCGCGCCGGCTGGAGGCCGCCTGCGCGCTGCACGCTGCCGAGCCGGGAGTCCACCTCGCGGCCGGGTTGCACCCGTGGGTCGCCGGCGAGCTCGCCGGGGCGGCTCGCGACGACGCCCTCGCCGCATTGGAGACCAAGCTGGATCGCGTGTGCGCCCTCGGCGAGTGCGGCCTGGACCGCCACCGGGCCCGCGACGCCGCGGCCCGCGGTCGGCAGGAGCACGCCTTCGTGGCCCAGCTTCAGATGGCCTGCTCGCACGGCCTGCCGCTGATCCTGCACGTGGTGCGGGCCCACGGCCGGGCGCTGGAGCTGCTCGAGGCGCACCGCCCGCCGGCCGGCGGGATCGTGCACGCGTTCCGCGGTCCTGCCGAGTCGATCCCCCGCTACGCCCGGCTGGGGCTGTCCTTCGGCATCGGGTTCGGGCTGCTGCGCCGGCCGGCGGAGCAGGGAGCGGCCGTGCTGCGAGCGATCCCCGCGGGGCACCTGCTGCTCGAGACCGACGCCCCGGACCAGCCCGCCCGCCCCGGCGAGCTCAACCCACCGGCGGCCCTGCCCGACGTCGCCGCCGGGGTCGCCGCGCGGCTGGGCCGGCCGGCCGGGGAGGTCGCCGCGGCCTCGGACGCCGCCCTCGAGGCGCTGGTGGGGGCATGGCCGCGATGAGCAGCGGGGGCGATGGCCTGGACCGCACCCGCCAACTGCTGGGCGACGACGCGATGGCGCGCCTGGCAACGGCGCGGGTGGTGGTCGTCGGGGTCGGTGGCGTCGGCTCGTGGGCCGCGGAGATGCTCGTCCGTGCCGGGATCGGCGCACTGACGCTGGTGGACTTCGACGTGGTCGCCCCCACCGACCTGAACCGCCAGCTCCCCGCCACCGTGCCCGCTCTGGGCCGCCCCAAGGTCGACGTCCTCGCCGAGCGCCTGCTCGCCGTGCGGCCCTCGCTGCGGGTCGAGCCGCTGCGCCGCCGCTTCACCCGCGAGGAGGCCGAGGAGCTGCTGGGGGACCGCCCCGACCACGTGCTCGACGCCATCGACCTGCTCACCGACAAGGCGGCGCTGATCGACCACTGCCTGACCCGCGGTGTCCCGGTGGTGACCTCCACCGGCGCCGGCGCGCGGCTGGACCCCACCCGCGTCGAGGTCGTGGACCTCGGCGCCACCCGGGTCGACCCCGTCGCCCGCGAGCTGCGCGCGATCCTGCGCAAGCGCTACGGACGCGACCTGAGCGCCCCGCTGGGCGTCCCGGCGGTGATGAGCGCCGAGCCGCGGTTCCGCGCGCCGGCCCCGCCCCCTCCAGACGAGCCCGGGCCGGTGGGCACCGAGGGTCCGCGGCGCAAGCCGGTGGAGGGCACGCTGGGCTGTGTCACGGCGGTGTTCGGGATGGCGGCCGCGGCGACCGTGCTGCGCCGCGTGGCGGGGGTCGACTAGCAGCCTGTCGCAGATTGGCGCGTGCCGAGCCGCGCTCGACTGGCGAGTCGGATCTGGACCGCCTCGACCGACGCATATCGGGCATATGGGGAGGGAGGGGCTGTTCAGAGGCGGCCGGCAGGCGAGATGCGGGCGATGCGTGGCAATCTGCGACAGGCTGCTAGCGGTCCTCGGGGGTGGACTCGCGCAGGGCCTGGATCGGGGTGCGCCCGTCGAGGCGGGCCACGACCTCCAGCCAGCGGTCGCTGAGCTCCGGCTCGACCTCGGCCCCGCAGCGCAGCAGCGCGCCCACC
Source organism: uncultured Rickettsiales bacterium (assembly GCA_964584075.1). Taxonomy (GTDB): domain Bacteria; phylum Myxococcota_A; class UBA796; order UBA9615; family CAYRNR01; genus CAZOYV01. The sequence continues at coordinate 2,095 of CAZOYV010000069.1, forward strand.
GCCGCCATGTTCTCGGGCTCGTAGCGCAGCGCCCGGCGGTAGTGCGCGACGGCGGCGTCGACCCGACGGATCCGCTGCAGCAGCCGCCCCTTCTGCACCAGCGCGTGGGCGATACGGGGCCGCTTGCTGGCGCGCTCGACGGCCTCGTTGTAGATCGTCAGCGCGTCCTGCAGCTGGCCGCGGTGCTCCTGGATCACGGCGCGCACCAGCCGCAGCGCCGCGTCGGCCTCGCGGTCCTCGAAGTGGTGCCGCCGGAGCGCGCGGATCCCCGCCAGCGCGACGGCGCCGTCTCCGCGGTGGCGCCCGTCCCACAGCGTCTCGAGGTTGTTCCGCAGCTCGCTGGAGAGGTCGCCCCGGGGGCCCGGCGAGGGCTCCAGCCGGGCCCGCTCGACGCGGTACGCCAGGACCTCCTTGGCCAGCGCCTCGGCGACCGGGGAGCCCGGCACCTGCTGGTCGAGATCGAGCACGGCCTGCGCCGCCTCGTCGATCCGGTCGCGGCGCAGCAAGGCCCGCGTCAGCTCCCGGACCAGCTCGACCCGCTCCGGGTACTGCTGCAGCCGGGCCCGCAGGATCTCGACCGTCTCGCTCACGTGTTCTCCAGCCGCTCGACCCGACCCCGCCGCACGATCATCGCATCGCCGGGCTCCGCCGTCTCGGGGAACCGCAGCGCCACGTCGTCGGGGTCCCGGATCAGGAACGCCCCGTTGGGCACCTCGCGGCCCGCGCCGATCCACACCCCGGTCCCCATCGTGACGTCGTGGCCCAGGCAGGCGCCGAGGAAGTTGGAGCCGGAGTCGACGAACCCGCCGTCCTTGCGCACCCGCACCGGGCCGTGGAAGTTCATGTCGATGATGTACCCCCCGCCGGTGGTGCAGCTGCGGTGCCCGATCAGGCACGACTGGGTCAGCCGGTGGGCGATGAACACGTCGTCGTAGGCGACCGACATGAACAGCACGCTCTTGCGCCCGATCCACGCCCGGTGGCCGAGGATCGAGAGGTTGACGATCACGCCCTCCTCGAGGATCGCGTCGTCCCCGATCACCGAGCCCTGGACGATCGCCCCCGCGCCGACCTTGACCCCGTCTCCCAGCCAGCTGCCCTCCACCACCGCGGTGGGGTGGATCCGGCAGCCCTTGCCGATCCGGCTGAGGCGCACGCGGCGCCAGCGGCCCAGCAGCTTGTCGATCACGAAGCGCAGCGCGATGTAGACCGGGCGGCGCTCCCACAGGTCCTTGAGCGTCGCGACGAAGGCCCCGAGGTTGACCCGCAGGATCAGCGCCCAGTGGGTCACGTGCAGCGCCTGGCGCGAGGTCACCGCGACCCGGGTGGGGGTCGCCTCGTTAACGAACTGGGGCGGCAGCCGGGGCTCCTCGACCGACTCCTGGGGGTCGACCAGCACGCACGGCAGCGCCCGCAGCGCGGCCTCGTCGGCCGCGGGCTCGGTCAGGTGCCACAGGTCGTAGGCCGCGGACCCGGGGGTGCCCTCGGCCTCGGCGAGATCCTGCAGCGACGCCGTCGCCTCGACGAACACCGACGGCGGGATCCCGCAGCGCCGGGAGCCGGCCTCGACCCGCGCGCCGCGCAGGAAGTCCTCGAGCAGCGTCCGCGTGAAGTAGGTGTAGTCGTGGAACGCCACCGCGGGCAGCGCGGTGATCCCGGCGGGGTCCGCCACGTCGGTGGGGGTCCCCAGCCCGGCCAGCGCGCACGCCTCGTCCTGCCGCTCGCGCAGGGAGCGGTTGAGCACGCGCACGTCCCCGGGCGGATCGCCGAACGGCGCGACGCGCCGTCCGCTGTGGATGCGGTAGACCCGGGCCGGCTCAGCCATCGCGATCCCCTCCGAGCGGCACCGCCAGCGCCTCGACGGCCAGCTCACCGCGCCGCACCAGCCGCGGGGCCGGGCCGCAGCAGTCGACGATCGTGGACCCCACCGTCCCGCCGGTCGCGCCGGCGTCGAGGACCAGGTCCGGGCCCCGCGCTCCGTGCCACCGGGCGTCCCCCGCCCGCCGCGGCGGAGGCTCTCCGGTGCGGTTGGCCGAGGTCGAGGTCAGCGGGCGACCCAGCCCCCGGACCAGCGCCCGGGCCACCGGGTGGGGGCTGGCCCGCAGCGCCACCGTCCCCCCCCCGCGACGGGGCAGCACCAGGGTCAGCGGCCCGGGCCAGTGCGCCTCGGCGAGCTCGCGGGCCACGTCGCCGAGCTCGGCGACGGTCGCCGCCTGCGCCAGGTCGTCGACCAGCGCGATCAGCGGCCTCCCCGCCTCCCAGCCCTTGAGCCGCCGGACCCGCGCGCAGGCCCGGTCGTCGCTCGCGTCGCAGCCGAAGCCGTACACCGTCTCGGTGGGGTACAGCAGCACCCCGCCGCGCCGCAGCAGCGCCACGGCCTCGTCGAGCTCAGCCGCGGTCGGCGTGGTCACGCTCCACCGTCTCGGCGTCGGCCAGCACGCCGGCGGCCATCGCCTCGCGGTTGTGCTCCAGGCGAGCCCGCAGGGCCGGGTCCTGCAGCGCGAGGATCCGCGCCGCGAGGTGGGCCGCGTTGCGCGCCCCGGCCTTGCCCAGGGCGACGGTCGCCACCGGGATCCCGCCGGGCATCTGGACCGTCGCCAGCAGCGCGTCGAGGCCCCCGGCCAGCGCCCCCGGCATCGGCACGCCGATCACCGGCAGCAGCGTGTGGGAGGCCACCACGCCCGCGAGGTGGGCCGCGAGCCCGGCCGCGGCGATCACCACCTGCACCCCGTCCTGCTCCGCCTGCAGCACCGCCTCGCGGGTCTGCTCCGGCGTGCGGTGCGCCGAGCGCACCGTCATGTGGAACGGGATCTCCAGCTTGCGCAGCACTCCCGCCGTCTCCTCCATCACGGGGAGATCGGACTTGGAGCCCATCAGAACCAGGACCTTGGGCACGGTCACGAGCCTGTCCCTTCCCTGTGGCGCCGCAGCGCCCGGTGGCCGATGTCGCGGCGGTAGATCATGCCGGTCCAGCGGATCGACTCCACCGCGTCGTACACGTTCTCGCGGGCCGCCTCGATGTCGAGCCCGTGGGCCGTGACCCCCAGCACGCGCCCCCCCGAGGTGACCGTCGCCCCGTCGTCGTCCGTGGCGGTCCCGGCGTGGAACACCACCAGGTCGTCCCCCTCCGCGAGGTCGTCCAGGCCCTGGATCGGCAGGCCCTTGTCGTACGACCCCGGGTAGCCGCTGGAGGCCAGCACCACGCAGCACGAGGTGCCCTCGCGCCAGCGCAGCGGCCGCTCCTCCAGCGAGCCGGAGCCGGACGCGACGAGCAGCGGGACGAGGTCCTCGTCGAGGTGGACCATCAGCGGCTGGGTCTCCGGATCGCCGAAGCGCACGTTGAACTCCAGCACCTGCGGCCCCTCGTCGGTGATCATCAGGCCGGCGTACAGCAGGCCCTGGAACGGCCGTCCCTCGAGCGCCATCCCGCGCACCGTGGGGCGCATGATCTCGTCGAGGATCCGCTGCTCCATCTCGGGGTCGACCACCGGCGCCGGGGTGTAGGCCCCCATCCCGCCGGTGTTGGGCCCCTTGTCGCCCTCGAGCAGCGCCTTGTGATCCTGGCTCGAGACCAGCGGCACGACCCGCTCGCCGTCCACCAGCGCCAGGTAGCTGGCCTCCTCGCCGACCAGCAGGTCCTCGACCACGACCCGCTCCCCGGCCGTGCCGAACGCCTGGTCGCGCATGATCTGCGTCGCGGCGGCCTTGGCGTCGGCGCGGGTCGGACAGAGGATCACGCCCTTGCCCGCGGCCAGCCCGTCGGCCTTGAGCACCACGGCACCCTCCTCGCCCTCGAGGTGCCCGATCAGCGGCTCGAAGGAGTCGAACACGGCGAACCGCGCCGTGGGGATCCCGTGGCGCGCCATGAAGGTCTTGGCGAACGCCTTGGAGCCCTCGAGGTGGGCCGCGGCCCCGGACGGACCGAACACCAGCTTGCCGTCCTCGCGCAGCTGATCGGCGAGCCCGTCGACCAGGGGCTGCTCGGGGCCGATCACGATCAGGTCGATGCCCTCCTCGCGCACCAGCGCCCGGATCGCGGAGCGATCGGAGACCGGGACCGGGACGCAGCGGGCCACGCGCGCGATGCCGGCGTTGCCCGGGGCGCAGAGCACCTCGTCGACCAGCGCCGAGCGGGCGATCTTCCAGGCGAGGGCGTGCTCCCGCCCGCCGCTTCCTATGACGAGTACCTTCATGATTCCACCAGGTTGTCTTTGTTGTTCAGATCTGGCTCTCGAAGATCATCCGGTGCGGCTCGGTCAGCGCCGGGTCCCGCTGGTGGGCCTGCTCGAACTGCTTCTCGGCCTCCTCGGCGCGGCCCTCCTCGAGGTACACCATCCCCAGCCGGTGGTGGGCCCACACCAGCTCCCGGTCGAAGATCAGCGCGTCCCCGTAGATCTGGCTGGCCTGATCGAGCTGATCGGCCTGCTCCAGCGCCATCCCGCGGTACAGGAAGAACACGCCCACGTCCCGGTGCTCGCGGGTCAGCCGCTCCGTGTAGCGCGTGGCCTTGCCGGTGTCCTCGGCGTCGAGCGCCAGCAACGAGCTGTACAGCAGCCCGGCCCAGTTGCGCGGGTCGTCCTCGAGCGAGCGCGACAGGTAGCTCGAGGCCCGCCGGCCGTCGCCCGCGTGGTAGCAGACCAGGCCGGCCATCCCGTACAGCTCGGGATCGAAGTTGACCCCGCTGAGCACGCCCCCCACGCCGGTGCAGACGTCCCCCATCGGGGGCGTCGGCGCCCAGATCGCGCGCGTCCGCACCTCGCGCCGGTAGTGTACGGGGTCGATCTTGCGCAGCCCGGCCAGCGAGGACTTGACCTGATCGGCCTGCCCCAGCTCGGCGTAGATCCCGGCCTTGAACACGTAGGCCGGGACGAACGTCTCGTCGGCGGCGATGGCGGAGTCGAAGGCGTCGATCGCGTCGGGGTACTGCTTGGCCTGCAGCGAGGCGATGCCCTGGAAGAACGCCAGCTGGGAGCGGTCGCGGCCGACCATCTCCCCCGCCAGCGTGGTGGCCTTGCCGAAGGCCCGCAGCGACGCCTCGAAGTCCTCGCGGGCGGCCTCGCACATCCCCTTCTCGAAGTACGCCGCCACGCTGGTCGGCTCGATCTCGATCGCCTCGTCGGCGGCCTGGCACGCCGCGCCCGGCTCCCCCAGCTGGCGCAGCGCCGAGGCCTGCCCGAGGGCCAGCTCCAGCCTCTGCTTCCTCCCCAGCTCGGGCGCCCCGTCGCCGGTGAGCCGCAGGTACAGCGACCCCGCGCGCTTGGGATCCCCCACCACCTGGTTGTTGATCCGCCCCAGGCGGAGGATCGCGTCCACGTCGCTGGGGTCCAGGGCCAGGACCTGGTCGTAGGACGCCACCGCGGCGGCGTAGTCGCCGATCTCCTCGTAGAGCGATCCCAGCGCGAAGTGGGCGCCGATGAACCCGGGGTCCGCCTCGATCTTGGCCTGGAACTCGCGGATCGCGTCACCGGCCATGCCGACCTGCTCGTAGCAGCGCCCCAGCTCGTAGTGCACCTGGTCGTAGCCGGGATCGGCCTTCTCGGCCTCCCGGAAGTGGGCCAGCGTCGCGGTGTCGAGCTTCCCGCCCTGGGCGAACGCGATCATGCCCTTGAGCATGTGCGTCTCGGGGTCCTCGGGGTTCGCGTTGAGCGCCCCGTCGGCGTATCCGACGGCGTCCTGGTACTGCCCGTTGAAGTACAGGAACCAGGCCTTGGCCCGGTTGGCCTCGAGCTGGTACTCGCCCTGCTCCAGGGCGTAGTCGATGAAGTAGAACGACTTCCGCTGGAGCTCGCCGGAGGCCTCGTCGAGCTCGGCGTACTTGTTGTACACGTCGCCGACCCCCGCCAGCGCCGCGGCGTTGGTCGGGTCCGCCGCGACGGCCTTCTCCATCTCGACGATCGCCTCGGCCATCTGGGTCCGGTTGCCGCGCTGCATCAGGGCCTGGGCCCGGTAGTAGTGCTCGAACGAGGTGCCCTGGACCGGCGCGTGCGTGGCCTGCAGGTCCTCGATCAGCTCCCGGGTCCGCCCCCGCGCGGCGCCGAGCAGGTCCTCGTCGACGTCCTGGCTGCCCAGGGCGTCGCTGGCGGAGTCCAGGACCTTGTCCGGCAGGGCCAGCGTACCCCTGGAGATCAGGAAGTAGGCCAGGCCCCCGACGATCAGGATGAACACCAGGGCGAAGGCGATCTTGCCCACCGAGCGCAGCCCCTCCTGGACCGCGCTGACCTTCTTGAACTGGATCTCCTGGGCCTGGGGCTTGGACTCCGACGAGGCAGGCTTCCGCTGGGCCTCGGGGAAGTACTGCGAGAACTCCTCGTGGCGGGAGAAGATGCGCCACGCCCCGCCGATCTTCGAGACCTCCTCGTCGGGCAGGATCTTGCCGCTGCGGACCCACTCGAGCACGGTCTCCTTGGGGAACGGGCCGTACACCTGGCCGTTGGACTTGCGGACCATCAGCTCGGCGCCGCCGCCCCCCGCCGCGGCCGGCGCGGCGCCGACCGAGGGCTCGCCGTCGAGCGACGCCCGCGAGGGCGATCCCCCGGGCGGCGGCGCGCTGGCCTCGGCGCCGGAGGGGGGACCCGGCGGGGGCGGCGGAGCCGGCTGCGGCCCCGTGGTCGAGCCGGCCTTGCACTCGTCGCAGACCGGGATCAGCTCGTTGGGGTTGGGCTGCATCGGCTTGCCGCAGTTGAAGCAGAACACCTCCTCGGCGCCCATCGAGGGCCGCCCGCCCGGGGGATCCGAGGGGAACCCGCCGGTGGAGGGCTCCTCCGGCCCGGAATCCATCCCGAAGCTCCCCATCCCGCCCCCCGGAGCCGGTCCGCCCCCGCCGGGCACCTCCATCACGTCGTTGCCGTGCCCGCACCGCGGGCAGCGCGCCTTGAGCGGTCCGCCGCCCGAGCTGGCCGGTGCTTCGAAGACGAACTCGAGACCGCAGTTGACGCAGTTGATGTTCATGTCCTGGCTCCCCGTCCTCGCCTCGAAACAGCCCTAGCCATGTCGGAAGTGTCGCATGCCGGTGAAGATCATGGCGAGGCCCCGCTCGTCGCAGGCCGCCACGACCTCGTCGTCGCGCACCGAGCCCCCCGGCTGGATCACCGCCGTGACGCCGGCGTCGGCCGCCGCGTCGACCCCGTCGCGGAACGGGAAGAACGCGTCGCTGGCCATCACCGTCCCCGCCGTCGGCAGCGCGGCCTTCTGCACGGCGATCTCCACGGCGTCGACGCGGCTCATCTGGCCGGCCCCGATCCCCACCGTCTGGTCGCGGCCGGTCAGCACGATCGCGTTGCTGCGCACGTGCTTGCAGACCCGCCAGGCGAAGTCGAGCGCCGCGAGCTCGTCGGCGGTGGGCTCCCGCTCGGTGGCGACGCGGCTCTCCCCGCGGAGCTGCTCGTCCCACTCGGTGAGCAGGTAGCCGCCGCGGATCCGCTTGCAGTCCAGCGCCCCGACCGCCGGCTCGCCGAGGTGGTCGACCCGCAGCAGGCGCAGGTTCTTCTTGCGCCGCAGGCGCGCCAGCGCGTCCTCCTCGAACCCCGGCGCGAGCACGACCTCGAAGAACGTCTCGGCGACCGCCTCGGCGGCGGCGAGGTCGACGACGCGGTTGAGCGCCACGATGCCGCCGAAGGCCGACTTGGGATCGCACGCCAGCGCGGCGCGGAACGCGGCGGACAGCGAGCCGTCGTCGCGGGCCGCGCCGCACGGGTTGGTGTGCTTGACGATCACCGCGGCCGGCTGCTCGAACTCGCGCAGCAACGCAAGCGCCCCGTCGGCGTCGGCCAGGTTGTTGTAGCTCAGCGCCTTGCCGCCGAGCTGGGCCGCCGTGGCCACGCTGGGACCGCGGAACCCCGCCTCCCCGTACAGCGCCGCCTGCTGGTGCGGGTTCTCGCCGTAGCGCAGCACCGCGAGGCGCTCCATCGACAGGGTGTGCCGCTCGGGGAACGGCTCGTCCTCCGGGGTCAGGTAGCCGGCGATCGCGGCGTCGTACGCCGCGGTGTGCCGGAAGGCCTTGGCCGCCAGCCGCTCGCGCGTGGCCTGCGAGACGCCGCCGTCGCCCGCGGCGATCTCCTCGATCAGCGCGCCGTAGTCCGCCGGGTCGACGACCACGGCGACGCGATCGTGGTTCTTGGCCGCCGCGCGGACCATCGTCGGCCCCCCGATGTCGATGTCCTCCACGGCCTCGCCGCGGGTGCAGCCCGGGCGCGCGATGGTCTGCTCGAAGGGGTACAGGTTGACCACCACGAGGTCGATCGGGCGGATCCCGTGCTGCTCCATCTGGGCGGCGTCGCCGTCGTGCCCGGCGCGCCCGAGGATCCCGCCGGCGATCCCCGGGTGGAGGGTCTTGACCCGGCCGCCCAGGATCTCCGGGAAGCCGGTGACCTCGTCCACCGCGGTGACCGCCAGCCCGGCCTCCCGCAGGGCCCGGGCGGTGCCCCCGGTGCTGATCAGCTCCACGTCGCGCTCGGCGAGGAAGCGGGCCAGCGCCACGAGGCCCTCCTTGTGCCACACGCTCAGCACGGCTCGACGGATGCTCGCCATCAGGATCCCCTCTGTCTGGTGCGGAAGTCCGGCATTGTATCACCCGCCGTCCACCCGGCCCCACCCCAGCGGACGGATCTCGTCGGGGCCCTCCTCGAGCCCCGTCAGCCACACCTTGGCGCCGTGCTGCTCGCGGAGCACCCCCAGCTCGGGGCCCACCAGCCGCCACTCCCGTCCGTTGAGCCACTCCACGAGGCGGACGCCGACCTGATCGACCACGATGAAGCCGACGTAGGCCTGGAACCCGCCGCCCGCGTCGAGCACCTGATAGTGGGAGACCCGCAGCGCGCTGGCGACCGCCCGGCCCCAGACCTTGACCCGCGCCCCGGGCAGCGCCCGCAGCTCCTGTCCGATCGGCCCGGTGAGCCGGATCGTGCCCCGTGGCACCGCCAGCGTCGGACGATCGCGCGGGTCGAGCTCCACGAAGCCGACCTGGATCGTCGGGCCGGTCGCGGCACAACCGGCCAGGGAAAGCAGCAGCAGCCAGGGGAGCAGACGGGTCACCGCCGGCGAATGTACGAACCGGTCGAGCGCGGTGTCAACGCGCGGGCGCGGCGGGCTGCCAGTGAGTTCGTTGCGCACTGGCCATCCGGCTGCGAATGCGCAACAGGCTCCTGGACGCGGTTCACGGCGATCGGGCCGGGCGACCGACCAGGGTCCTGCGCATCGCGATCAGGACGGCCGCCGCCAGCAGGCTCCACGCCACGCCCCAAACCAGCGCCGGGATCCCGGTCAGCTCGGCGAGCATCGCGGCGTCGCTCTCGCGCCCCCAGCTGGCGGGGTGGATCACGTCGAGGAAGATGTCGATCACCGCGTACAGGCAGCTGAACACCCCCAGGAACCGCAGCACGATCGCGCCGGCGGTGGCGGACAGCTTGCTGCCCAGCGCGAACAGCACGACGGCCGCCAGCGCGCCGTACAGGAAGCCGAACGAGAGCAGCGGACGCATCCACAGGATCGTCGCGATCGCGAGCACGACGCCCATCCCGCGCAGGAACCACGGAACCGCCGCGCGCCGGTTGGCCACGGCCAGCAGCACCACGCCCCACAGCAGCGATCCCAAATAGCCGGCGTTGAGCACCACGAAGCGGTTGCCGCCGGTGCCCCACGCCAGCCCGCCCTCGTGCGCCGAGAGCTGGATCCCGGCGGGGTGCCCGCCGGTGAGGATCAGCGCCAGGGTGTGGCTCAGCTCGTGGAGGAACACCACGAAGATCTTGACCGGCCACAGCAGCGGGGAGTCCCAGAAAAAGGCCAGGACCAGCACCAGCGCGCCGATCGCCAGCCAGCGCCCCGCCATCGTCCACGCCTGTCGGTCCGGTTCTGCTTTCAACCTGGAAGCCTCCGTTGCTACCTTGTGTTACGAGGTTGACGGGCGAACATTTCGCCCCGTGAAACGCGGCCACCAACCGGGCGACCATGAAGATACCGCGAGCTGTCGAGTCCAGGCGATCCGTTCTCCTCCTGCTGGCCCTGCTGCTGGGCTCCGGGTGCCCCCCCGCGCCCACCCCCGACGACGACTCCGCCGACGACCACCCGTCGGTGGTGCTCTCGCCGGCGGTGCGCGATGCGCTGGCGTGGCCCGCCGGGCCGGTCCCGGACCGCACCGTGGTGCTGGACGCCGGGGCGCTCTGCCCGGCCGAGGGCGACGTCACCGTCGCCGCGGCCCGCGACGCGCTGCGCGACGGCGACGGCAGTGCGGCGATCGTGGGCTTCCAGGCTCACCTCGACGGCGGCGGGGACGATCCGGACGGCGCCGTCCACCTGGCGCTGGGGCTGCTGCGCCACGACGCCGGCGAGCACGAGGCCGCCGTGGCCCTGCTGGACCAGCCGCCGCTGCGGGAGGGCCCGCTGGCCGGCGAGGCGGGGATGCACCTGGGCCTGTCGCTCGAGGAGCTCGAGCGGCCGGCCGAGGCGGTGGCGGCCTACCGGCGCGTCCCGCTGCACAGCCGCCACTTCGACCACGCCCGCGTGCGGCTCGCCGCGCTGGTGCTCGCCGACGGCGAGACCGAGGGGGCGATCACCGCGCTGCTGCCGCTGCTCAGCGATCCGGCGCAGCTGGGCTCACGGTGGCGGGCCGAGGCGCTGGTGCTGCTCGGCGACGCGTATCGCGCGCGGGGCGCGGAGGGGGACGCGGTGCGCGCCTACCAGGCGTACCGCACGGCGTGGGCCACCGACCCGCTGGACGACGCCGCCGCCCGCGCGCGCGATGCGATGGACGCGCTCGAGGGCTCGGTGCCGGCCTCGGAGCACCCCACGCTGGAGCACACGGTGTCGCGCATCGCGGCGCTGCACGAGCGGGGCCACTGGAGCTCGACGATCGAGGCGCTGGAGGCGATCGAGGGCCAGCTCTCCGGCGCGCCACCGCTGGTCCAGTGCGAGGCCCGCTACTTCCACGGGCGCTCGCTGTACAAGAAGCGCCGCTACGACGACGCCTCGCCGTACCTGTTCAAGGCGGTGGAGGCCTGCGACGGGGTCGACGACGACCTCGCGGTCCAGTCGATCTACCTCAAGGCCACGGCGCTGGACCGCCGCGACCAGGACCGCCAGGCGATCGAGACGTTCCTGCAGCTCCCGGCGCGGTTCCCCGATCACAGCTACGCCGACGACGGCTACCTCAAGGCCGCGATCCTCGAGCTCGAGGGCGACGACCTCGGCGCGGCCCGGGCCCTGCTGCAGCGGCTGGTCGACGAGTACCCCCGGGGCGACATGTACGGCGAGGCGCTGTGGCGCCTGGCGTGGGCCGACTACCGCGCCGGGGACCCCGACGGGGCGCGGGCCAGCCTGCGGCGGCTGCGCGACGAGTTCCCCCCGTCGCGGGACCGCCAGCTGCACCTCCGGGCGCGCTACTGGGAGGCCAAGGTCGCCGGCTGGCCCGCGGGCGAGGGCGCGGTCCACGCCCCCCCCGAGGGCGCCGCGCCGCTGCCCGCCCCCGACACCGCCACGGCGCTGCGGGGCTGGTCCGATCTGGCCGACGAGCACCCGCTGTCGTACTACGGCGCGCTGGCCCACTCGCGGCTGCGCGAGCTGGACCCCGAGGGCGCCGCGGCGCTGGACCGGCGGCTGCTCGAGCGCCGCGCCGCGGTCGCCGACCTGCCGCGGGTGCCCGCCGAGCTGCAGGTCGACGCCGCGTTCTGGGACCGGCCCCAGCGGGAGATCGCCCAGGCGCTGATCTGCGCGGGGCTGTCCGCCGAGGGCAACGCCGAGCTGCTGCGCGCCCGCTCGACGGCGACGCCGTGGGACTGGCACACCGAGCAGGCCATCGCCGTGCTGGCCGAGCAGGCCCACGACTGGCACGCGAGCCACAACACGATCCGCGTGCGGTTCCGCACCGACCACCCCGAGCAGCTCGGCCGCGAGTCGTGGTCGGCGCTGCAGCTGGCCTACCCGCTGGCCTACCGCGGCGAGCTGGTCGGCGCGGTGGCGGGCAAGGGCGTCGCGCCGGACCTGTTCCAGGGGCTGGTGCGCGAGGAGAGCGCCTACCAGCCGGCCGTCAGCTCCTGGGCCGGGGCGATGGGGCTCAGCCAGCTGATGTGGCCGACCGCCAAGGACACCGCCCGCAAGATGGGGATCACGGGGCTGCGGCGCTCGATGCTCTCCGACCCCGCGACCAACCTCGCGATCGGCGCGACCTACCTGGACTGGCAGCTCGAGCGGTTCGACGGCAACCCGGCCTGCGCGCTCGCGGCGTACAACGCCGGCCCCGGCGCGGTGGAGCGCTGGCTGCGGGCCCGCAGCGGGTACCCGGTGGACGAGTGGGTCGAGGAGATCCCCTACAAGGAGACCCGGGACTACACCCGCCGCTGCCTCGAGTCGTACCAGACCTACCACCACCTCGGCAGCGCCGAGCAGGCCTTCATCGCGGTGCCGCTGCGGGTTCCGACGCGGGAGCCGCGGGAGGACGAGTGAAGCTCGCGACCGGCTGCCACCCGTAGCGCCCGCCGGCGAACCGCCGGCGGCGGATCTCCAGCACCCCGTCCGGCTCCCAGTCCAGCACGTAGTAGCCGGGATCGCGGCCGGGCCGCGGGGCGAGCCCCGAGGAGCCCCCGTTGACCACCGGGATCTCGTGGCCGCCTGCCGCCGCGAGGCGGTTCAGGCGGTGGTGGTGGTCGTGGCCGTGCAGCACCGCCAGCGGCGGGCGGCGCCGCAGGGTCTCCAGCAGCGCCTCGACCCCGGCCAGCCCGTGGCCGGGGTGGCGGTAGGGCGCGCCGCTGTCGGTCAGCAGGGGGTAGTGCAGCGCCAGCAGCACGGCCCGTCCCTGCCCGTGGCAGTCGTCCAGGGCCTGCTCCAGGCGCGCCCGCTGGCCCGCGCCGAGCCGGCCGCGGCTGAGCGGGTGGGGGCGCGCGGTGTCCAGCGCGAGCACCGTCAGCGGCCCGAGGTCGTAGCGGAACGGCGGCCGCTCCCCTCCCCCGCGCCAGGCCCGCCGCCGGTCGTCCCAGCGCCCGCCGCGCATCCAGGCACCGAACGTCGCCTCCACCCGGCGATCCCGGGTCGCCCCGCGGGTGTAGCGGTCGTGGTTGCCCGCCAGCACGACGGTCGGCACTGCCTCGAGGATCGGCTCCAGCGCGGCCCGCGCGGTGGCGAACTCGGCGGGCAGCGCCAGCGTCGTGAGGTCCCCGCTGACCACCACCAGGTCCGGCTCGCGGGCCAGCGCGTCGCCGACCACCTGCTCCCGCGCCGCGCCGCCGAACACCCCCCGCCGGCGCAGCACCAGGTTGGTCCAGCCCAGCACCCGCTTGGACAGCAGGCGCGCCGGGGAGACCGGCTCGACGTAGTGCAGGTCGGTGAGGTGGACGATGCGCACGGGACGGCTCCGGGGGGCGATCAGTCCCCGCCGTCCTTGCGCCGGCGGACCACGCGGCGGCCGCCGGAGCGGGGCTCCTCGGTCTTCTTCGGCGCCCGCTTGCGGCGCCGGGGCGCCTTGGGCACGTCGGGGCCGCTGAGGTCCTGCAGCGCCGAGGGCTTGAACGACATGCGGACCCCCGAGTAGAACTCGACCGAGACCAGCTTCTCGGTGGCGGCGAAGACGTGCCCCGGGCCCCACACCGGGTGGTTCACGGTGGTCCCCTCCGCCATCGCCAGCTTGCGCGCCGGCCTCTCCGGGCCCCCGCTGGCGCGGCGGGCGGCCTGGCGCTGCTTGCGCGTCGGGGCGCCCTTGCCCGCGCGGGTCGGCCTGGCCCCGACCGGTGGCGAGACGACCCGCCGCTCGCCGGCCAGCCGCAGCGCGACGGCCTCCACCGGGCCGTCGCCCGGCGAGGTCAGCTCGAAGCGGACCTGGAGCCCCGCCTCGGGATGGATCTCGGCCGCCTGGGCGGCGCGAAAGAAGAACTGCTTGCCGTCGTCCCCGCGGACCATTCCTTGGCCCGAGGTGGGACGGAACCACAGCACGACTCCGGTGAAGACCTGGGTCACGGCGCGCCCTTCGTGGACGGGGCGGCACAGCACCCGGCGCCGCCGCCAAGGGGGGAAGATGCTACTGCATCTCCTTGAGCTTGCGCCAGAGCGTGCTCTTGGAAATCCCGAGCGCCGAGCTGACCCTGGTGCGGTTGCCGCCGAAGACCTTCATTGCGTACTGGATGTGGCGGCGCTCCACCTCGCGCAGGGGCAGCACCACCGGCTCCGCCGCGGTGCGCTGATCGGGCACCTCGTCGGCGTCCTCGACCCGGGCCGGCGGGTCTCCGCTGGGCTCCAGCGGGGGGAGCTCGTCCGGCGTGATCACCGGCCCGCGGGCCAGCGCCACGGCGCGCTCGATGGCGTTCTCGAGCTCGCGCACGTTGCCCGGCCAGTGGTGGCGCTCGAGGACGTCGAGGGCCTCGGGCGAGATGTCCCGCACGTCGAGCCCCAGCTTCTTGGCGTAGCGCCTCATGAAGTGCCGCGCCAGCAGGTCGACGTCGCCGGTGCGGGTGCGCAGCGGGGGCAGCTCGATGCTGATGATGTTGAGCCGGTAGAACAGGTCCTCGCGGAAGCGGCGCTCCTGGATCGCGCGGCGCAGGTCCTGGTTGGTCGCCGCGACGAGGCGTACGTCGACGTTGGTCGGCTTGCTGTCGCCGACGCGCAGGATCTCCCCGCTCTGCAGGAAGCGCAGCAGCTTGACCTGCGTCATCAGCGCGGTCTCGCCGATCTCGTCGAGGAACAGCGTGCCGCGGTTGGCCTCGCTGAACAGCCCGTCGGTGGACTGCACCGCGCCGGTGAACGACCCCTTCTGGTGGCCGAACAGCACGCTCTCCTGGAGGTTCTCCGGGATCGCCCCGCAGTTGACCGCGACGAACGGCTCGTCCTTGCGCGTGCTCAGCTGGTGGATCGTGCGGGCGATCAGGTCCTTGCCCGTCCCGCTCTCGCCGGTGATCAGGATCGTCGAGTCCAGCGGCGCCACCTGGGCCGCCAGCTTCATCACCCCGATCATCTGCGTCGAGCGCCCGATCACGTCGGTCGCCCGCGGCGTCTGGCGCTCCTCCTCCTCGTCCTCGGGGGTGCTGCGCGCCGCCGCCCGCGAGGCGCCGCGCTCCAGCGCGCGCCGCACCAGCTGCAGCACCTCGTGCTCGCGGAACGGCTTGGTCAGGTAGTCGTACGCCCCGCGCTGGATCGCGATCATGCCGCTCTCCACCGAGCCGTACGCGGTCATGATGATGACCTCGGTGTCGGGGTAGCGCTGCTTGACGTAGTCCAGCAGGTCGAGCCCGTCGACCCGGTGGCCCAGCCGCAGGTCGGTCAGCACCAGGTCGTAGCTCGTCTCCTGGAGCCGCTCGATCGCCTCGTCCCCGTCGGCGGCGCCGTCGACCTGGTAGCCCCGGCCGCGGAACAGCCCCACGAGGTGCTCGCGGAGCTCGTCCTGGTCCTCGATGACGAGTAGCTTGAACACGGTCGTGCCCCCTCGAGGCAGAGACCCAGGGTGCCAGATCGTGGTTCATTTTGAAAGTGGCGCGATTTCAAACTGAACAACGCAAGCCGGGGCGGGGGTCTTCAGCGCTGGAGCAGGCGGCGGGTCCACAGGAAGACCGTCGCGGTGGCGAGCCACGCCGCTCCCCCCGGCGGTGTCGGAGCCGCGGAGCACCCGCAGCCGTACGCGGGCGGGTCCTCGTCGGGGGGCGCCTGCGTCTCGGGCCCGGGTTCCGGCTCCTCCTGCGAGGTCCAGACCAGCGCCACGGTGTCCGACAGGTTCCCGTAGGACGCCGTGATGCTGGCGGTCTGCTCGGTCCAGGAGTACCCCTCGGGCGCGGTGGCGTGATCCACGGCCAGCTCGGCGTAGTCCGCGCCGGGCAGCACCGGGATCATCCCCGGGTACCCGCTCTGTCCGGGCTGCGGGCCCGGCAAGACGTGCAGGTGGTCGTTGCCCGCCAGCTCCCACACCACCGGCGCGCCGTAGATCGCCCTCCCCTGCGCGTCCCGCAGGATCGCCCGCGCGGCGGCCGGGCTGCGGTAGGTCTCGAAGGAGTAGGGAAAGCAGCCCGCCAGCGCGCACAGCGAGACGAGCAGCCAGACGCCGGGTCGATGCATGGAGCCTCCGGACGCGCACCCTGGCGGAGCGGATCGCAGGGACGATGCCAGGCGGAGAGGCAATTCCCCCATCCGGTTGGCTCGGCCTCGACCGGAGAACGCTGCCTGCTCCCGTCGCCGACTCCCGCCCGAGTTCCAGATTTTGTCGCGATCGGAGCCAGTTTCTGGAAGTCGGGTGTCCGAGTTCCAGATTTTGGCACTCATTGCGCCAAAATCTGGAAGTCAGGCGGGAACCGCCGGATGGGGTCGGGTTGCTGGTGAGGCAACCGGACAACCATGTCCCCGAGATCTTGGCGAGGCCTGGAGCGAGTCCGAGATCGAGTCCGAGATCGAGTCCGAGATCGAGTCCGAGATCGAGTCCGAGATCGAGTCCGAGATCGAGCGCGAGGTCGAGTCCGGAAATACCGAATCAGGCGCCCCGACGGGCCCCTTCCCTCACGGACGAGGCTTCCCGAAGAAGATGAACGTCTCGCCCTCCTGTGTGCCGACCGGGTGGTAGTAGGAGGCGGTGAGGAAGTCGTCGTAGCCGTCTCCGTCGAGGTCGACCACCGCGCACCAGTCCCCCTGGCCCATCGACTGCCAGATCTCCGAGCCGGCGAAGGTCACGTCGGCGTCGTCGGTGGTCAGCTCGGCGGGCCAGCTGGTGCGGCCGCAGAACACGAACACCCCGCCGGCCTCGACCACGCCGTCCATGTCGGCGTGATCGTTGATCAGGAACAGGTCGTCGATGCCGTCCCCGTCCAGGTCCCCGCGGAGCTGCTCGCTCCAGCTCGGCGAGCCGATGTAGGGCAGCCCGGCGGCGGGCGCGATGTGGATGTCCGCCTCGTGGAGCGCGATCTCCGCGGGCCACGGGTCGCTGCGTCCCAGCACGACGTAGGTGTCCGACGTGTCGATCGGACTGACCCCCGGCCCCGTCAGCGAGAGGTCGTCGATGCCGTCTCCGTCGACGTCGCCGATGGGCACCATCGGGAACACATCTTGCCCCGCGGCGATGTGGACGTCGGCCTGCGAGGCCGCCATCTGGGCGGGCCAGCCGGTGCGCCCGAAGAACAGCAGCGTCCCACCCATGGGCGTCGTGGCGTGGGCGGCCAGGTCCCGCAGCCCGTCCCCGTTGACGTCGCCGACCACGCGCAGATCGGTGAGATCGCCGCCCTTGTCCCCGGCGAGGATCGTGTCGGCGACGTCGACGAGCGGCTGGTCGTGGGGCAGCGGCCCGGCGCGACCGAACAGGAAGACATAGGTCCCGCTCCAGGCCTGGAACGACCCCCGGAGGTCCCCGAGCCCGTCCCCGTTGATGTCGCCCACTGGCATCACGTACACCTGCTGTCCCTGGTCTCCGTGGACCCAGCACGCCGAGTCGTCGGGGACCTCGAGGTTCCCTGCGATGCTCGCCCCGGACACCACGTGGGCCTCGCCCTGGAACAGCACCTGGCCGTACAGCAGCCAGTCGTCGACGCCGTCGCCGTCCACGTCACCCGCGGCGTCGCGGGACATCAGATCGGTGGAGCCGTTGGCGTTGAGGTTGGTCAGGTGCACGTCGACCTGCTCCGCGGAGACCGACGGCACCCAGCCCGCGGTCTTGCCGTACACCAGGAACTGCCCCCACTGGGGCGCGGCGTTCTGGTACCCGGGGTCGATCACGAGGTCGGCCAGCCCGTCCCCGTCGAGGTCGCCCACCGCCCTCGTCTGGGCCAGCTCCATGTCCTCGTCGTAGCCCACCACCGAGGGGCGCCCGGCCAGCGACTCGCCCCGCGACCACCCGCTCTCGGCCCCGAACACGAGGTAGACCTCTCCGCCCTTGTAGGCCAGCTCGGCGCTGCGGAACGCCCCGATCGCCAGGTCCTGCAGGCCGTCGCCGTTCATGTCCCCGGGCAGCGTCAGGTGGCACCCGGCCCAGTCGTCGGGGGCCTCGCCCACCAGGGAGGCGTCGGCGTCGGCGTCGGTGTTGACCGCGCCCCACTGCCAGGACCCGCTGTCGTCGTCGCCGGCGTCGTCGTCGCCGGCGTCGTCGTCGATGCCCGGCGTCACGTCGATGGTCGACGTGGGGCAGCCGAGCAGCATCGCGAACGCCAGCAGTCCGTACCATGTAATCCTCGTCATCGTCCTCTCCCCTCAGTCCAGCCCGCACCACAGCCCGCCGAGCCAGAGCTGCATCGGCGGGGCGTCGACCGTGCCGAGCAACGCACCGGTCTCGGCGTCGAAGCGCCGGATCGCCCCGATCCCCTGGGCCAGGAACAGCTCGCCGCCGGCCAGCGCGATGCCCTTGATCAACCCGTCGAAGCCCTCGGGGTAGACGGTGCGCAGGTAGGTGCCGTCGTTCAGGTCGTGCACGTCGAGGTGCTCGGTGGAGTGCGGCGCGGTGTACGACTCGTCGCCAGCGACACCGTGGCGCGAGGCGTGCGCGGAGGTGATCACCTGTGAGGACGGCGCGCCGCTGCACAGCTGCTCGAAGTCGTCGAAGAACTCGAAGCTGTTGGCGCTCAGCGAGATCGTCACCAGCTGGTCGTCGGTGGCGGATATCCAGCGGTCCCCGTTCTCCGGCCCCAGCTGCGCGGTCCCGGCCGCCAGGTCGATCTCCAGCCACTGGAACCCGTTGCCGGTGTAGGCCGACATCACCAGCGAGTCGCCCAGCTGGGCCAGGCCCTCGACGTGGAAGCCGTAGCCGAGCCCGGGGACCTCGAAGCGCCCGAGCTCGGTCCACGTACCCTGGTCCATGTCGGCCTCGACGACCACCAGATCCGGGTCGACGAAGCTCTGGACCACCGTCCTGCACCACGGCGTCCCGGGCGGGTCCGTGTCGTCGTCGCCGGCGTCGTCGTCGTGACCGGCCGCGTCGTCGTCATCGACCGGTGGCGGACCCTCGAGCTCGTCGACGTGGGTCGGGCAGCCCGCGCCCAGCAGGAGGAGCAGCGCCAACGGCATTCCCGTCAGGATCGGTCTCATCGGTCCCTCCCTCTCCGCAGCGGGATCACCCCTGCGATCCCCACCGCCAGCCGCGGTTGCACCGGCGCGCGGCCGATCAGCTCGCTGCCGGCGTCCACCACCGACAGTCGCGTCCCGTAGAGGTCGGCGCCGCCCTCGGCGAACGGCGCCAGCCAGGGCAGCACCCGCACCCGCACCCGCAGCGCGGCGGTGAAGGCGCCGTGGACGCGCGGCTCCAGCGCGCCGGCGTCCAGCGGGTCGTAGTCCAGCCGGCGCACCTGGGCGCGCTCGACGACGGCGCCCAGCGCCAGCCCCAGCTCGGCCGGGCCCAGCGGCAGCCAGCCGGTCGCCACGCCGCGAACCGTGGTGCGGGCCAGCCACCCCCCCCCGAGGGTCGCGGTCACGTCCGCCGGCTGGATCAGATCGACCCCGGCGCCCAGCTCCAGGTGACGCCCGAGGAGCACGCCGAGGGCCAGCCCCAGGCCGGAGCGGTACGGCGCGCCGCGATCGATCACCACCGGCAGGTACCCGGCGCCGACGACCAGCGCCACCTCCGGCCCCGCCGGGGAGACGGGTACCTCCGCCTCGGACGGGGTGATCTCCGGGACCTCCTCGTCCGCGGACGCCGCGGTGCGCTCGCCTCCCGGTGCCGGCTGCGGCGGGTCGTCCAGCCGTCCGGCCAGCAGCGGCTCCAGCTCGGACAGCACGATCGCCGAGATGGCGTGGCAGTCCGCCGCCCAGCCGTCCCCGCTGCGCGGCAGCGGCCGCTCGCGAGCCCCGACCCACAGCGCCGGGACCCGCAGGCACAGCCGCGGGTCGTCCCGCTCGAGCCACAGCGCCGCGATCACCTCGTCCCGTCCCGCCATCTCGGCGGCCAGCTCGTCCAGCGGTCCGCGGCCGTCCCGCTGCAGCTGGACCTCGACGCCGTAGGGGCTCAGCGACGCCGCGACCGCGTGCTGCAGCACCTCGGCAGGGCTGCCCGGCGGGTCCTCCGCCGCCGCGACGACCATCACCGCGGCCGGCTCGCCCGCCGCCCGCGCGCCGCCGCCCGCGACGAGGGTCAGCACCAGGCCGAGGGTGGAGAGCACACGCCCCGGCGCGCGTGGACCAAGACCCGCCCCGGAGCCGTCCCCGGCCTGGTGCCACCCCGTCACGGTCCTCCGCACGCCTCCAGCCCTTCCTCGGCCCAGGCGGCGTGGGGCGAGTCCCCCCAGCGCTCGACCACGGCGCGGTAGCTGACCACCGCGCGCTCGCAGTCTCCCCGCTGACGGAAGGTGTCGCCCCGGGTCCGGAGGACCTCGGGCGTCGCCCCCCCGTCGGGATGGAACGCCAGGTAGTCCTCTGTGGCGAGCAGCAGCTGCTCGTCGTCGCCGAGGGCCGCGAGGGCCCGCACCCGGCCGACGCGGGCCTCCTCGGCGAGCACGCCCAGCGGCTCCTGCTCGAGATACGTCTGGAACTGGTCGAGGGCGCGTCCCGGCTGTCGCAGCGCGCCCAGCTCGATCTGGCCGATGGCCACGCGGGCCGTGCCCGCCGCCTCGTTCCCGGGGTAGCGCTCGACCAGCTCGGCGTAGGTGTCACACGCGGGCCCGTACTGCCGTGCCGCACGCTGGGCCTCGGCCAGCCGCAGCAGCTCCTCCAGCGACGGCGCCGTCTCCAGGTCGAGCGGCGCGTCCGGGGACGGCGAGGCCGTGGCCAGCCCGTCCTCGCCGGCCGGGCCCACCCCGATCCCGGCGTGGATCGGCTCCGACCCGGCCGCCGCCTCGGCCGCGCGCACCCGATCGTCGCGCGCCGCCGTCGCCGCGGCGGGCGCCGGGGGCGACGGTGGGGCCACAGCCTCCCCCGCGACGACGTGCGAACCCGGGTGGCGCTCGATCTCCTCCGACACCACCGCCCCGCCCTCGCGGCCAGCATGTCGCAGCGCCGGGAGCGCCAGCGCGCCCGCGATCCCCAGCAACAGGGCCGCCGCGGCGACCCACGGCACCCCCCGCCGCCACCCGCCGCGAGGGGCTCGCCGGGCGGGGCCGATCCGGGGGATCGACGCCGGGTCCTCCACCGCCGCGTCGAGGGCGCCGTCTCGCGCCAGCGCCGCGGCGCGGTCCCACAGCGCCCGATCGCGGGCACAGGCCCCGCAGAACGCCAGGTGAGCCTCCAGCGCCCGCCGGTCCGCGGCGGACAGCTCCCCGGTCAGCTGCCGTTCCAGGCAGCGCTGCGCCGAGCGGCAGTCGAAGCGCGTCATCGGCCGTCCTCCGGCCCCAGGTGCTCGAACGAGGGGTCGTCCCGCAGCCGCTGCAGCAAGGCACGGCGCCCGCGCAGCAGCCGCTTCTTGGCCGCCTCGTAGCTCAGCTCGAGGATCGCCGCGATCTCCTCGATGCGGTAGCCGTGGACCATCGACAGCACCAGCGGCAGGCGCAGCGTCGGGCGCAGCGTGGCCAGGTGGCGGGCCAGCCGCCGCACCGATCGCTGCTGGGCCGCCAGCTCGTCCGGTGCGGGCCCTGCAGGCTGGTGGTCCTCCCGGTCCTCCTCGTAGCGCTGGAACAGCCGCCAGCCGCGGCGGCGGAAGTGCATCCGCACCTCGTTGGTCGCGATGCGGTCGACCCAGACCCAGAAGCTCGCCTCGCCGCGGTAGCCGTCCAGCTTGCGGAACACCTGCGTCAGCGTCGTCTGGGTCAGGTCCTCGACGTCGGGCCCCGGTCCCAGCGCCAGGTAGACCGTGCGCCGCACCCGCGGCCGGCAGTGTCGCGCCAGCGCCTCCCGGGCGCCGCGATCGCCGGCCACCGCCGCGGCCACCAGGGCCACGAGCTGCTCGCGATCGGGTCGGTGCCGGTCCAGCTCTTCCATGCCTCTCCCGACCAGAGTAGATGCAGGTGGAGCCCTCGCCGGGACATTCCGCATCGAGCGCCCCAAGAGGCCGCGGGGAGATCGCCCCGAATCCAGGATACCGCTGCTGTCCCGCTCCCGGGTGTCCTCGCGGCCGGCGGCGGTTCAGGGGCGTGGACGGCTCGCACGATGACGCTGGATTGGGCCCCGTCCCGCCGGCGGGGCCCGGAACCACCCACTGCGACCGCTTGCTCGCGCTCGTGGTCCTGGATCTCAGGCACGAGCCTCGCGGCGGCGCTTCTGGGCATCGACATCGTGGGCTTCTCCGTGGAGCCCCACGACGCGCCGAGTCTCCAGCCTCGGTGGTTCGACACGCTCGGCGTGATCCGGCTGGTCTCGGGGCTACCGTCGACCGGGCTCATGTTCCGCGGGCAGCGAGCCACATCGGCCACGGCCACGGCCGATGACCCACGGGAGGGCGGCGCCACCTGCGACGATCCCGACGGGGAGGCCGTCGAACAGCCGTAGCCAGCCAGCCAGTTGACCCCGCCGCGACCTTCCTCGAAACTCCAAGCGATGCCGACCATCCGCCCCAAGGACCCTCGACCCTGGCCAACCATCCGCGACGACATCCTCGCGGCTGCGGTCGAGAACCGCCTTCCCTTCGAGCAGGTGCTCCGCACCTACGCGCGGCACGCGCTGCTCGCCCGCATGGGCCTGGACTTCGCACCCCTTCGACCCGTGCTCACCGGCGGCCGCGCCCTCGCGCTGCACCTCGGCGCGGAACACCGACGGTTGGGGCCCGTCGAGCTGCGCGTCGACAGCTCCGGCGGCATGGACCTCGTCGCCGAGAAGCTCCGCGCGCTCGCGGACGACAACGACTGCCAGCCGGACGGCCTGGCGTTCGACAGCGGCACCATCACGCGCCGGTCCATCGAGCGGGGGGCAGCGGAGGCGACCCAGTTCGTGCTGATGGTCCGCGCGGACACCGCCGAGGCCGTGCTGCGGCTCGACGTGGAGCTGGGGGACCGGGGAACGTTCACCGGCCTCGATCGGCTGCCGGCCCCGTTCGGCCTGGGGGGCGCGGTGGGGTGCGAGTACGACCAGCCGGTCGCCGTGTTCGCCGACGGCCTGGAGCGAGTGGTCCGTCGCGACGCGCTGCGCGTGCCGATGCGCTCGCTGCTGGATACCTGGCTCTGTACCCAGATCGAACCGCTGGAAGATGCGCACGAGGCGATCTGGACGGTCTGCGAACGCCGCGGCACGCCCTTCCCGAGGAAGGTGCCCTGGACGTTGACCGACGAGTTCGCCGCCGGGGCGCACGCCCGGGAGCAGTGGGCGCGGCTGGTGGCGCGGGAGGCGCCGGGGACGCCGGTCGGGGTCGAGGAGGCCGTGGCCGCGGTGCGGGAGTCACTGGCCGAGGCGATGGGGTGGTAGGCCCCGGAGGTCCGTCCCCGCAGGGCGCGGCCCGGTACTCCGGCTCCTGATCGCAGTGGATCGCCCCCCCGTACCAGACCTGGTGCTGGGTGTCCCCGCAGGACTCGGGGATGTCCGAGAACTCGTGGACCGCGACGAGCTTGCCTCTCCCGTCGAACCAGAAGGACTGCCCGCCGGGCCCGACGCCGAGCGTGGCGCAGCCGCAGCGGTACTCGGCGTCCACGTCACGGTCGTCGGACGTCAGGTCCTCGTCGGTCGGGCACCATCGCGCCCCTTCCCCAACCACCCCCAGCTCCGTTCTACGACCGAAGGCGGGGCATCCTGGGAGGTGGGCATCGTGACCCCCGTAGCAGCGCGTCTCACTGCATCGACTCCATCAACCCAGCCCGGGCCCCTGGCCTTGCCCCCAATGCTCCTCGTCGCCCTCCTCGCCGCCTCGTCCCTGCTCCAAGTTGGCTGCACCGTCGAGGCCGAGTGCGACGGCGACGACGCCATGTGCGGCTGCGAGGTGGACGAGGACTGCGTCCTGTCCCGGTTCACCGAGCCCATCGACGACCCTGGACAGTGCTACGACGTGGCCGCCTGCCCGTCCTCCTACCACCCGATGCGGTCCGACGTGGCCGAGGCCAACGAGGCGGCCTGGTACGACCACGGCTGCGACGAGGACAGCGCCAACTCGACCTGCGACCTGGCCGGCTGCGCCGCGGACCCGTCGTCCCCGCTGTGCTTCGAGCACTGGGCCGCCTGCAGGGAGGGTTCCTGCGTCCACATGAAGCGGCGGGAGTAACGCAGCTGCTAGCAGACGGCATTGTCCGCCCAGCCCTGACGTCAGCTACACTTCAGGGGTACTGACCAGCGTCCTGGGGGGACGATGCAAAGCCAGCTCTACCACCTTCTGCTCGCCCTCTCGGTCCCAGCCCTGCTGCTCTTCGGGTGCCAGGTAGACGTCGAGGACCCGCCGCACGGCACCGGGCCGGGCGACGACGACTCCGCCGACGACGACACCGCCGGGGACGACGACGTCTCCGACGACGACAGCACCACGCTGGAGGAGGACTGCACCTCGGCGGAGCTGCCGTGGGTGCGGCTGTGGAGCTTCGACTTCCCCTCGGACGGCGTAGCTCGCGCGGGCACGTTCGCGACGTGGAACATCGAGACCGTGCAGTTCGAGACCGCCACGCTGGGGACCTTCGAGTTCTGGGTCGAGGGCGACGAGAGCCTGCTCGCGACGCTCCCCGACCTCTCGGC
This sequence comes from uncultured Rickettsiales bacterium, assembly GCA_964584075.1. Taxonomy (GTDB): domain Bacteria; phylum Myxococcota_A; class UBA796; order UBA9615; family CAYRNR01; genus CAZOYV01. Next base: position 26,536 of record CAZOYV010000069.1, read on the forward strand.
CGCCGGCAAGGTCGAGGTCGTCCAGGTGGGCTCCTACAGCGACGACAGCGGCGGCGCGCACGGCGCAGTCATCGTCCACGCGGTCGGGGACCCGTCCGACGTCCTGCTGATGACGGGCCAGCACTGGGAGGGCCAGGGAGAGTTCGCCGGCTGGACGGTGGACTCGGGCCAGATGGACACCGCGACCTGCGGTGCCTACCCGGTCGAGCACGAGTGCTGCGACACGGTCTACAACCGTCCTGTCGCGTTCACCTTCGCCAACGAGGCGTTCACGTTGTTCCAGGGCCAGGAGCGCACCGTCGGCGACCTCACCGTCCGGGTGTCCGAGGCGTGGGGGCACGGGGGTCCGCAGACCTGCCCGGACTACTTCTGCCCGCGGCTGAGGTACATGGCGTACCGGCCATCGCTGTAGGAGACCGATGGCCGTACTGGGGCACCAGAGCTGAGTTGGGCTCGGGCCCCGAGGAGATTCGACTCCACAGGAGTGCGTCGGCCCTCCTCGGTTCGGCGCCACCGACAGGAAGGGAGAGAGTTGCACAGTCGAGTAGTTCCGTGGTTCGCCATTCTCTCCATCGGCACAGCGGTCATCCTCCTTGTCGGATGCCCCGGCGACGACGACGCCGGCGACGACGACGCGGCCGACGACGACGCCTCCGACGACGACACCGGGGACGACGACTCGTCCGACGACGACACATCGGACGACGACACCGGGGACGACGACACCGCCCCCGCGATGGTCCTGGACCAGACCGAGTACTGTGCCGGCCACATGGGCCACGTCACCGGCCACTTCGAGAACTTCGCACCGACCATGGGATTCCCCTGCTGCTACGACGAGAGCGTGCTGGCGTACCGAGGCACCTACGCCATGACCAGGGCCCAGTTCGACATGTTCTTCCGGTTCAGCCTCGTCGCGGACGGGACCTACACGCTGGGGCAGCAGCAGGACCTCGATGTGGTGCGTCTCCAGGGTGACCTCACCTCGGTGGGCAACAGCGGTGACGAGTTCACGGGAGACCACGACCTGTACACCTTCGAGGTCGAGTCCGACAGCTACGTCACCGCATGGCTGGACTGGCCGGACGCCAAGAGCGACTACGACCTGATGCTCTTCGACGTCACGAACAGCCCCGCCGACACGACGAACTGGTCCAACATGATCATGTCGTTCGGGGCGACCCAGCAGAATCCAGAACTCATTGGCGGCGTCTTGCTCTCCGACCACGACTACGCCGCGCTCGTGGTGGGCTGGGATGGGAACCCGGGGACCTACGAGTTGACCTTGGCGTTTGCGAACGCGACGTAGGCCGTTCACCAGCCGAGGTCGCCGACCCAGGACCCTTCACGACCAGCGCCACCAGCAGCTCCGCGGCCAGCCCCACGTCCGAGGCGCCCTCTACCACCTCCGGGCACCACTGCTCGCAGCACGACCGCACCGTCATCGGCCCATCGTCCCGCCCTCGCTCCAGGTGTCCAGCAGCGGCCGGGCCACCGCCGATCAGGCGAAGCGGTCGATCCGCCAGAAGGCCTTCCCCCGCAGCTCGACCAGCCTCCGCTCGTCGCCGAGGTCGGTCTCGACGGTGTGCCGGAGCACGTCGAAGTCCCCGCCCTTCCGGAGCATCTTCACGACCTCGACCAGGCCTTCCGCGGCCTTCGAGGCATCCGACGGGCCCCCACCTCGGATGCCACTCTCGCCAGTGCCGAACAAGTTGCCTTTCCGTGGTTCTTCGTCGCCGCCCCCGGGGCAGACGAAGTAGCGGATGGGCCGTACGACCAGGATGGCCCAGGGGCCCAGGCAGTCACCGGACACCGTGAACTCCTGGTCGCAATCGTGGCAGCGGACACGCGGCACCGTCATGCCCCCGGCTTCGGGATGACCACCCGCCGGTCCATCCCGGGCCCCAGGTGCAGTCCGAGCTGGAACGTGATGGTCAGGGCGTGGAACGGCATCCAGCAGCCGCACGAGTCGTCGCAGTTGCAGCCGAACAGGACGTTGCCGGCGATCTGGTAGCCGAGGTCGACGACCCGGGAGGCGTGGAAGGTCATGCCGCCGAGGGCGAACAGGTAGTACGCGTACAGGCTGTCGCGGGCGTTGTACGAGTACCGGTAGCTGGTTCCAACCCACCAGCGTGAGGCACCGACGGCGCCGAGTGGCGCGTCCAGCAGGACGTGGCCACCGACCACGATCGAGGCGGGCTGTGTCTTCGTGAAGTAGTCGGCGAACCCGAAGCGCGGGGCCAGAACGAAGCGCGGGCCGAGCGGCCCCGACGGTCCCGGGGAGAAGGTCGGCCCCAGCGCCACGCCGGGAGACGCTGGGATGGCGTAGTCCGCGGACACCGTCAGGAACGCCCAGCGGGCCATCCGCAGGTCCACCGACACACCGGCAAGCCCGGCAGCAAAGGAGATGCCGTACCAGTGCGGTGTCCCCGCCTGGAGCGAGAGCTGTGCCGTGCCGCCGTCGGGATCGGGGGGAGCGACATCGGACCACGGCCCCGGTCCCGGGTACGCGGCCGCCGGCGTGGACAGGAGCGTCAGCACCGTGGCGAGAAGCAGCGTGTGGAAGGTGCGGACCATGGTCGTCCCCCCGGGATGAAGGTAGCACGCGCGAGTCCTCCGGCGACGGACTCCCTTCCGCCGGCGGCACTCGTCGCCCAGGTGAGTGTTGCCAGCGCCGCGTCCATTTCCCGGTCAGGCTGCTGTGGACCTCGTGGACCACGCCCCAGACGGGCCGGTCGACAACACTGGTTCCCAGGACCCCGCTGGAGGGCGGTCGTCAGCACGGACCCCGACGGTGGAACGAGAGGCCACCGATGACCAGGGAGGAGAGGTAGGACGACTCGGGTCCGCCCTCGTCGTCGCCGCCGCACAGGCGGTCACCAGGCGCTGCCGTCACAGTCGTTGTCGACGCCGTCTGGCGGCGGGCGCCAGGCGTAGCTCACTTCCCCCACCTGCCTGTCGCAGAAGGCGACGTGGAGTGCGCCCAGGGCGTCGATCACGATCGAGGGGTAGCGGCCGTTCTCGTCGCCGTCGACGACGGCGGTCTCGGTCGTCCAGCTGCCACTGCGGTCGGTGGCGTAGCGCAGCTCGCTGAGCGGCCACTGGGGGGCGAAGGCGGTGTAGGCGATGTTGGTCGCGCCGTCGGGGCCGACGGCGAGGGCGCTGCGGTCGTAGCGGTCCAAGGTGTCGTCGACGACCTCGATCACCCACGCTCCCGGTGCGTTCGAGGCGTGCATCAGCGCCGTGCCCGAGGCTCTCGTGTAGGCGATGTGGACGGCACCCCCGGGCCCGACCGTGATCGACGGCTCGATGCCGGACGGGTCCTGGGGGTCGCCCTCGACGGTCTCGATCGTCCACGCGCCACCGGTGTTGGTGGCGTACAGGAGCGCGTCGTCGGTGGCATGGTGGTAGGTGATGTGGGCGGCGCCGCCACCGTCCAGGGCCAACGAGGCGTACCAGCCCGCGCCCGGATTGGGGTCCACCGGCTCCAGGCTCCACGGTCCCCCGACGTTGGTGGCGTACCTCAGGTTGCCGTCGACCGGGAGGCCACGGAAGTAGGCGGCGTGGGCTGCGCCGGCGGCGTCCAGCCCCAGCTCGCAGTAGGCCAGCAACCCGGTGTCGACGGTGACGCCTTCCCAGACCCCGCTGGCGTTGGTCAGGTAGCGCAGCGAGCCCGAGTCGTCCACGTAGCCGAGGTGGATGGCGTCCGCGGCGTCGATCGCGATGGCGGTGGCCTGCGCGTACCCGAACGGCTGCTCCTCGACGACCTCGGACTCCCATGATCCCGACGCGTTGGTGGCGTGGTGGAGGTCCCCATCTTCGAATGCCTCGCCCGACCACGTCGATGTGCTGTAGGCGACGTGCGCGGCGCCCACGGAGTCCAGCGCCAGCGACACGTCGGTGGCATGGTACGCATCGGCGTCGACCATCTGCACCACCCAGTCCTCGGGCTCCTCGACGCCGGGATTGACCGTCGGGTCCTGGTCGTCACAGTCGTTCCCGCCGCAGTCGGGGTTGTCGTAGCCGTCGCCGTCCTCGTCACAGACTCCAGCGTCGTCGTCTCCGACGTCATCGTCGCCGGAGTCGTCGTCGGCCGCGTCGTCGTCATCGCCGGCGGCATCGTCGCCATCGCCGCTGGGGCAGCCGATCGACAGGAGCGCGGAGACGAACAGGCAGAGCAGGATCTCGGTGCGCAAGGATGCCCCCCAGGCTCGATCCTCGTCCACGATGATCCCGGCTCGGATGGAGCATTGGCAAGTCCGCAGCGCCGCCGCCCCCGCCGTCGGCCTACTCCCCGATGCCGTACCGCTCCCGGCAGAACGCCAGCCAGTCGGCCTCCAGCGTCTCCCAGTCCGTCCCGAGGAGCGAACCCAGGGCCGGGCCCAGATCGGTGGTCCGCGCCGTGCGGAACGCCTCCAGCAGGGCCGGGAGCTCCTCGCTTCGACTCCTCTCCCCGCTACGAGTCGGGCGGAGATCACGTTCGAAACGAAAAACGGGGCCTCTTTCGAGACCCCGTCATTCGGCTCTGGTAGCGGGGAGAGGATTCGAACCTCTGACCTTCGGGTTATGAGCCGCCCCTGAAGTCCTTGCCCAGTCCTATGTACTTGTATCTACTAGGATCTCGTCCTTGTCAAGTCGTTCGTAGTTGCGCTGTTCTTGTCCGTCATGGGACCGTGGCGGGACCATGGGCCCGCGACGATTGGAGCGGCATCTCGCCACCACACCTTGCTGGGGGGGGGGGGGGATCTGCCGGGTAAGTCGCCGGAGGAAACAGATGCCAGTCCTTCCCGAGTTCATCGACACCGACGCCCTCGTGGATGAGGAGGAAGCACGAGTTCATCAGGGAGACGTAATCGCTTGGCTCGAACCGGAGGCGCCTTGGAAGACACTCGGTGTCGTGGTGACAGCAGACTGCGATATCGTACAGAGCAAGCACGGTGGACTGGTTTCCTACGTTCCCGCTCTCGATCTCGAATCCTACCTTGGCGAGATCTTGCTGCCCAAGAGGCTTCGAACTGCTCGAGAGAAGAAGCTGAAGAACGTGCTGTTGACCATGCATGGGCTTCAGCGACGAATAGATGACACGGCTGTGCCGCTGTCTGCGCAAGGCCTTGAGGACTGGCTTGAGACTGCGGATTCAGCTGCTATTGCCGGTGCTTTGGGGGCGGAGGGCCAGCGTCGAGTCACGTTGGAAGGCCAGTTGGACGCGTTGAGACGCTCGAAAGACGTGGAGCCTCTATCAGCGGCTGAGCAATTGGAGTTGTTGGGGAGGCTGAAGGGGGACGACCCCCGTTGTTCGCGCAAGGACCTCGAAGCTGTTCGAAACGAGCCGCGCGAGGCATGGCATGGCCGACCGAGGTGCCCCACATCCTGTCAGATCGCTTCGCCGAAGGACGCCACGCCGCCGAACAGTGGGAGGGCTTCAGGGCGCGCTACCGGCCCTCGGCCGAACTTGAGGTGACCGACGCCGTCGCTGTCGCGCGCCACGAACATACTCCCGCCTGAACGCCAGTCGCGCCACGAACT
>CAZOYV010000070.1:0-2718 GCA_964584075.1 uncultured Rickettsiales bacterium
GTGGGCAGCCCGTCGTCCACCAGGCCGTTGCAGTCGTCGTCGACGTAGTTGCAGGTCTCGGTCTCGCCCGGGTTGACGCTGGCGTCGGCGTCGTCACAGTCGACCTCGGGGCCGGCGTAGCAGTTCATCCCCTCGATCGTCCCGTAGCCGTCCCCGTCGGCGTCGTCGCAGCACGTCGAGTTGACCGCACCCGGCGTCCCCAGGTCGCCGTCGCCGTACGCCACGTAGCCGGGGCACCAGTTGGCGCCGTCGTCGTTGGAGACGTCGTCCAGCGTCGCCGGGTCCAGCGACAGCGAGGCGCCCGTGAAGTCCGGGAACGCGGCATCGGTGTACGCCACCTCGTCCACCACGAACGCCACGTCGGCGGCGTCCTGGTGCCACAGGATGACCTCGTCGTCGCCGTTGGCCAGCGCCGGCCCGGTCCACTCCGCGTCGCAGATCACGCCGCCGTTGGTCGCGCCGTCGGCGTTGCGGCACAGCACCGCGTACGCCCCGTCGGCGACGATCAGGTCGGCGTCGAACACGTGGACATCCTCGTTGTCGTCGAGCACCCACCCCAGCAGGTTGAGGTCGACCCCCGAGACGTTGAGGATCTCGACCCACTCGCCGTCGGCGTCGTCGACCGCCGCGGGGTTCTTCATGATCTCGGTGACCACGATGTCCCCGGCGAAGGTGAAGCCCTCGTCGGCCACGCCGTCACAGTCCTCGTCGACCAGGTCGAAGGTCTCGGTCGCCCCGGGGTAGACCCCGATCGCGTCGTCGTCGCAGTCGCCCGCACAGGTGTCGACGCCGTCCCCGTCCAGATCGTCGTGGTTGAGCGCCGCGTCGGTGTCGTCGCAGTCGGTGCCGTCGGCCACGTAGCCCGAGGGCTGAGCGCACTCGGTCACCATCACGCTCGGATCGCCGTAGCCATCTCCGTCGCTGTCGGCGTACCAGTCCAGCGGCATGTTGGTGTTGTAGCGGGTCAAGTCCAGCTCGACGTAGTCGATGGTGGTGGGGTCACCGGTGTAGGAGTCGCCGACGCAGACGTTCCAGGTTCCGTAGGCCCACTCGTCCATGAAGTCCGCGAAGTCGACTCCCACGGCGCCGTCCGGGTTGGGGTAGAACTCGCACTCGCCGTCGTCCTGGCAGATGTACTCGGTGCCGACGATGGTCGCTCCCATGGTCTCGGCATCGAACAGCCCGAGATCGGAGAACAGGATCGGGCTGCTCGAGATCAGGTTCGAGGAGTCCCCGCAGCAGCCGGTCCCGTCGTCGGGCCCCCCCGCGATGCCCGGTCGGTTCAGCACCGTCAGGACCGTGCCGCTGGGGCTCTCGACCTTGATCGTCAGGTCACCGACCCAGGAATGGTCGAGGCCGATGGTGAGCTCCAGGTCCTGGACCCAGTCGAGCCCGTCGCCGGCGTCGGCGAAGTCGAGACCGACACACTCCATCGAGCCCAGCGTGCCGTCGTATTCGTCGTCGACCACGGCGATGCCCAGCCCCGGACCCGCCGCCACGTTCTCCGTGACGGTGCGGTTGGGCCCGACCATTCCGATGGCGTTCTGCAGTGCCTGGCTGAGGTACGCGTAGTCGTTGGGGTCAGCCCAATACGTGTCCTGCGCCGAGTTGTTGATGTAGGCCAGCCCGCCACCCTCGGGCTCGAAGAACAACAGCGGCCAACCGTCACCGTTGACGGCCGCCACCTCGAGGCCCGGATCCGTCGCGCGCATCTGATAGAAGCCCGCGCTGACGTTCGCGAAGTCGTAGGTCGCGGGGATGCCCTGCGCCAGGGGGTGGGTCGGGGCCACGACGGTCACTTGCGGAGACGATGGGACGTTCCAGCAGTAGTCCGTCGTATCATTGCCGAACAGGTGGCCGTCCACACCGAGTGCCCACGGCTGGTAGCAGGTCCCACCGACGATCACCAGGCCCTTTCCTGCGGCCTGGGCGTCGGCGAGCTGCACCACGTCGGCTTCCTCGATCCCGCCGCCGTCCATCGCCACCACGACGATGTCGTAGGGGGCCAGGTCCACCGAGGTGAAGTCATCGGTCCCGTGCAGCGTGTAGGTGGCTCCCATGTCGTCCAGCGCCGCCTGGACGGAGTTGGCGATGGTGTTGGTGTACAGCACTCCGATGTCGACGGGACACTGGGCTTGAACGGCCCGCGGAGTGAAGGCCGTACCCAGCAGCAGCCCCGCGGTCAGGATCAATCCCAATCCGTTTCGTGACGTCATCGATCTACCTCCCTGAGGGGTCATCCCGGATGGGGCATCCCCGGATGGGGGAGCCCACGAGACGGCTAGCCTATGCCACGCGTTTTCGCCGATCAACGGCGCTGCGCAGGAACACCGAGAAACCATCCCAGGGTTGATTCGATGACGCAACCGGCGGGAGTACGCGACGATGATCTGTCGGGGAGAGCGGAGCGAGGAGGCGGCGCCGGCCGCGGTGGGGCGGCCGGCGCCGGGGGAGATCGCGGGATCTGGCGGCGGCGGCGGAGCAGTGCCCCCACGACCAGCAGCAGCAACGCCCCGAGGGCGCCCGCCGGCGTGCGGTCCCGTTCTTTCGAAGCCCTTGCATCTGGACGGCGGATCGGCCCTACTGTCCGGTGGGAAGGAAGCCACCATGCGAGCGATGACGTACCCCGTACTCACCGCCCTGCTCTGCCTCGCCTGGGCCGGTGTGGCCGCGGCCGACTGGCTCCCCGCGGACCCGGCGTGGCCGGTGGAGGGGGTC
>CAZOYV010000070.1:2728-31892 GCA_964584075.1 uncultured Rickettsiales bacterium
AGCTGGCCGACTGTCTGGGGGTCACCGACGAGCGCATCGAGACCGTGGGCGCCGACGCCACGAGCACCACGCTGCACGTCGAGGTCGCCGGGGTGTGGGCGACGCCCTCGTCCGCCGCGGGCCTCGACGCGGTGGTCCTCGAGCTCCCCGGGGCCGCGACGCTCCGCGAGCTGGGCCGCCCGGCGCTGCCCACCGCGGCGCGGCTGCTGGCCGTGCCCGAGGACGCCGAGCCGTGGGTCGAGGTCCTCGACGTCGACGTGGTGTGGCTCGACAGCCCGCCCCCGGAGCCCGCGATGCCGCTGCCGACCCGCAGCGGGCCCCGCGAGCTGCCGTGGCAGCTGGACGAGGCGCTGTACGGCTCGGACGCCACCTGGCCCGAGGAGTGGGCCGCGGTGCAGGGCCCGTGGATGCTGCGGCAGCTGCCGCTGGCACGGCTGGAGCTGCGAGTGGCGCGCTACGACTTCGAGCGCGGCAAGCTCGGGCTGCTGCGCGCGGCCACCGTGCGGGTCCACCACGGCGGTGGCGACGCGGGGGTCCGCGGCGCGCTGGACTCGCGGGCCTTCGCCGCACTGTACGACCAGCCGCTGTACCACTACGAGCTGCCCGAGGACGGCGTCCCGGCCGTGCCGGAGACGATGCTGGTGATCGTCCAGGACGACCTGCAGGACGCGCTGGCTCCGCTGCTGGCCTGGAAGCGCGCCCGCGGGATCCAGGTCACGGTGCGCACGCTGGGCGACGTCGGCTCGGCCACCGAGGACGTCCAGGCCGCGATCGACGAGGCCTACGAGGCGTGGGACCCGCCGCTGACCTACGTGCTGCTGGTCGGCGACGACGTGCCGTTCTACCGCGGCACCTACGACAACTGCGCGTCGGACTACATGTTCACCCAGCTCGAGGGCGGCGACCTGCTCGCCGACGTGCTGATCAGCCGCATCGTCGGCGCCAGCGGCGACGACGTCGCGACCCAGGTCGAGAAGATCCTCGGCTACGAGAAGACCCCGCCGCGGGGCGACGACGCCGAGTGGCTGCGCAAGGCGATGGGCGCCGCCTGCAACGAGTCCGGGATGGGCCCGACCGACGACGAGCGGTTCGACCGCATCGCCGAGGTGCTCGACGCCCACGGCTACAGCCACATCGACAAGCTGTACGTCAAGGACGGCACCGGCACCAACGCCGAGGTCAAGACCGCGCTGGACGACGGCCGCGGCTGGGCCGTGTACCTGGGCCACGGCAGCGGCTACGACTGGTCGTCGCTGATGCCCCCGTTCTCGGTCAGCGACGTGTCCAGCCTGACCAACGACGGGATGTGGCCGCTGGTCACCGACTGCTCGTGCCTCAACGGCGGCTTCGACGGCAGCGGCGACTGCCTCGCCGAGGTGTTCATGAAGCACGGCACGCCGGACGAGCCGCTGGGCGCGCTGGGGGTCTACGCCTCGTCGACGTCGACGTCGTGGGACCCCGCCGGCGACCTGGCCGAGGGCGTGACCTACGGCTTCCTCGACCACAGCCACGCCTACTGGGGCAGCGCCGCGCTGTACGCGATGAGCTACGTGATCCAGAACTGGGGCGAGGGGATGGACGCCGAGTGGCTGTTCCAGCAGTGGGTGCTGTTCGGCGACGCGTCGCTGATGGTCCGCTCGCGGCCCCCGATCGAGCCCGACGTCTCCTACCCCAGCGGCTTCCCGATGAGCGAGTCGGAGTTCGTCGTCGAGGTCGCCACCGGCGACAGCCCGTTCGCCGGCGCGGTGGTGGCGCTGCACAAGGACGGCGAGTGGGACGAGGTGGCGGTCACCGGCAGCGACGGCACCGCCACGTTCACCCTCGCCCCGGCCGAGAAGGGCCCGATGGACGTGGTCGTCACCGGCCGCGACCTGGCCCCCCACATCGGGACGAGCACCGCTGGCGCCCCCCCCGGCCTCGGCGGCGGCTGCGGCGCGTACAACCCGTTCAGCTACAACCCGGCCCCCACCGGCTTCCTGTCCTCGATCGCGACGCCCACCGTGGGCGCCCCGCTGACGGCCGCGCTGCTGCTGCTGGGGCTCGCGGTGGTCCGGAGGGCGCGGCGGTAGGGCACCGAACAGGGGACGGGATCGAGCCCCTGGTCTCCGTCCGGCGGAAACCAGGGCACGCCCTGGTGGCCTGCCCGGCGCCCTACCCCCGCAGCGCCTCGGCCAGCTCGCGGCTCTCGTTCGCCAGCTTGCGGAGCTTCCGGTCCATCCCGCCCAGCGCGTTGGCCGCCAGCACCGCGGCGGCCTCGTAGAACCGGGCGGTGACCTCGTCGGCGGCGGCCACCGCGGCCACCGCGCCGGTGGCGTCGGCGGGCAGCGCGGTGGGGGGCAGGTACTCGTCGCGGTCCAGGCCGCCGATCGGCTGCAGCACCACCTCGTTGAGCCGCTCGCGGCGCAGGCGCTGCAGCTCGCGGCCGCGCTTGGCGTGCTTCTTGGCGGCCTTGCCCAGCGGCGCGGCCCAGGCGGCGCAGTCGGGGCGCGCGGCGGCGGCCTCGGCCAGCGCCGCGGCGTTGTCCTCCAGCGCCTGGGCGAACAGGAAGATCGTCCCGAAGGAGGTCAGCTCGGGGAAGTTGTCGCTCATCGCGCCCTCAGATCCAGCGGGTGATCACCACCTTGCGGTCGGTGAAGAAGTTGATCCCGTCGCGGCCCTGGCCGTGCAGGTCGCCGAAGAACGACTCGCCCATCCCGCCGAACGGGAAGTAGGCCATCGGGGCCGCCACGCCGATGTTGATCCCGACGTTGCCGCCCTTGACCCGGACCTTGTACTCCCGCGCGGCCTTGCCGCTGGTGGTGTAGATCGAGCTGGCGTTGCCGTAGCGGCTGCCGTTGGCCAGCGCGATGGCCTCGTCGAGGTCGTCGACGCGCAGCACCGAGACCACCGGGCCGAAGATCTCCTCGCGGGCCAGCGACATCTCGGGGGTCACGTCGTCGAACACGGTGGGGCCGCACCAGTAGCCGTCGGGGTAGCCCGGCACCTCGATGTCCCGGCCGTCCAGCACCAGCCGGGCGCCCTCGTCGACCCCGGCCTGGATCATCGACAGCACCCGGTCGCGGTGCTTGGCCGCCGCCAGCGGCCCCATCTGCGCGGTCTCGTCCAGGCCGTAGCCCACGCGGATCTGCCGCGCCGCCGCCACGAACCGCTCCACGACCTCGTCGGCGCGGTCGCCCACGGCCACCAGGCACGCCCCGGCGAGGCAGCGCTGGCCGGTGTTGCCGTAGAACGAGCTGACCAGGTTGGGGATGCAGGCGTCCAGGTGGGCGTCGGGCATCACGGTCAGGAAGTTCTTGGCCCCGCCCTGGCACTGCACGCGCTTGCCGTGCTTGGCGGCCCCCTCGTAGACGATGCGGGCGACGGGGGTCGACCCGACGAACGAGATGCCGCGCACCCGCGGATCGGTGATCAGCGTGTCGACGACCTCCTTGTCGCCGTTGACCATGTTGATCACGCCGTCGGGGAACTCGGCCTCCTCGATCAGCTCGAACATCAGCTGCTGGGTCACCGGGACCTGCTCGCTGGGCTTGACCACGAAGGTGTTGCCGCACGCCACGGCGTGTGGCCAGAACCAGAACGGCACCATCGCCGGGAAGTTGAACGGCACCACCGCCGAGAACACCCCCAGCGGCTGGCGGATCGCCTCCTCGTCGATGCCGGGCGCGGCGCCGTCCTCCAGCGTCTCGCCCATCATCAGCGTGGGGATCCCGCAGGCGAACTCGATGTTGTCCAGCGTGCGCCGCACCGACCCGCGGGCCTCGTCGATCACCTTGCCGTGCTCCTGCACCAGCACCCGGGCGATCTCCTCGTAGCGCTCCTCGACCAGCACCTTGAGCCGGAACAGCGGCTGGACCCGCAGGTTGGGCGGCGTCTCGCGCCACTCCTCGAACGCCTCCTGTGCGGCGTCCACCGCCGCGGTGGCCTCGTCCGCGGTGGACATCGGGACGGTGGCGATCTCCTGCGCGGTGGCCGGGTTGATCACCTGCTGGACGCGGGTCGACCCGGAGTCGACGAACTCGCCGTCGACGAAGTTCCGGACCTGGCCGTAGTGGGACCGGACCTCGGGGATCAGGTTGGGGGTGTCGCTCATGGATCGGGTTCTCCTACACGCGCGCCATCGCCCGGCCCAGCCGGGTCAGCGCGTCCTCGATGTGGGTCTCCTGCAACAGCATCGGCGGAGCGATGCGCAGCACGTTGCCGTACAGCCCGCCCTTGCCCAGCAGCAGCCCCTCCCGCCGGCACTCCTCCATCAGCGCGACCGTGCGCTGCGGGGCCGGCTCCTTGCTGTGGCGGTCCTCCACCAGCTCCATCGCCTGCATCAGGCCCATCCCGCGGACCTCGCCGACCCAGGCGTGCCGCACGGCCAGCTCCTCGAGCCCGGCGCGCAGCATCGCGCCGAGCCGCTCGGCCCGCTGCAGCACCCCCTCGGACTCGATCGTCTCGATCGTGGCCAGCGCCGCCACGGCGGACACCGGGTTGCCGCCGAAGGTGGCGATCGACAGCCCGTCCAGGCTCGCCGCCACCTCGTCGGTGGCCACCGTGGCCCCGATCGGCAGCCCGTTGGCCATGCCCTTGGCGAACGTCATCACGTCCGGCGTCACGCCGTAGTGCTCGATGCCGTTCCACGCCCCGCCGGTGCGGCCGAAGCCGGTCTGGACCTCGTCGCTGATGAAGATCCCGCCGTGGCGGCGGACGATCTCCACCGCCACCTGGAAGTACTCCGGCGGCGGCACGATGAACCCGCCGACGCCCAGGATCGGCTCGGCGATGAAGCCGGCCACGCGGCCGCAGGTCTCCGTGGCGATCAGCTCCTCCAGATCCCGCGCACAGCGCAGGTCGCACTCCGGGTAGGTCAGCCCCATCGCGCAGCGGTAGCAGTACGGCACGTGCGCGTGCTTGATCCCCGGGATCTGGGACGGCAGCAGCCGCCACGGCGCGTGGGCGCAGACGTTCAGCGCCAGCAGCGAGCGGCCCGAGTAGCAGTGCCGCAGCGCGATGATGTCGCCGCCGGCGGCGTGCATCCGCGCCAGCAGGATCGCGGTCTCGTCGGCCTCGGTGCCGCTGCTGGAGAAGAACGAGCGGGTCAGCCCCCCGGGGGTGATGCTCGCCATCTTCTCGGCCAGCGCCACGATCCACTCGTTGGGGTACAGCGTCGAGGTGTGCTGCAGGGTGTGCAGCTGCTCGGCGACCCGCGCCGCGATCGGCTCGTGGCAGTGGCCGAGGCTGACCGTCAGGATCCCGCCGAAGAAGTCCAGGTACTCCCGGCCCTCGGTGTCGGTCAGGGTCATGCCGCGCCCCCGCGCGAACGCGATGGGCTCGGCGTAGTAGTTCGCCACGCACGGGAACAGGAACTCCCCGTGCTTGCGCAGGATGGTGTCGCGGTCCATCGCGGGCTACCCCTCGTCCCCGCCGGGCTCGATCGGCTCGCGCGCGAGGAAGCGGCCGTACCCCGGCTCGCCGACGAAGGTCCGGTCGCGGACGATCACCCTGCCGCGCACCAGCGTGTGGGTCGGCCAGCCGGTGACCTCGGTGCCGTCGAACGGGCTGTAGTCGCAGTTGGTGGCCAGCACGTCGGGGGTGATCGTGACCCGCAGCTCGGGGTCGAACACCACCACGTCGGCGTCGCTGCCCACCGCCAGCGTGCCCTTGCGCGGCCACATCCCCATGATCCGCGCGGGGTTCTCGCACAGCAGCTCGATCATCCGCTCCAGCGAGATGCGGCCCTCGCCGACCCCGCGGGCGTGGGTCAGCGGCAGCAGCGTCTCGATCCCGGGCATGCCGAACGGGATCTTGCGGTAGTCGCCCTCCCACATCGCCTTCTGCTCGCTGTCGAACGTGCAGGTGTCGGTGGCCAGCACCTCGATCACGCCGCCGGCGAGGCCGTCCCACAGCACCTCCTGGTCCGCCGGCTTGCGGATCGGCGGGCAGGTGCCGAAGTGGTGGCCGTCGTCGCGCTTGAACAGCTCGTCGTCGAGCAGCAGGTAGTGCGGCCCGGTCTCGGCCTGGACGTCCACGCCGCGCATCTGGGCGTCGAACACCACGTCGGTCCCGGCGGCGGTGGACATGTGGAAGACGTACAGCCGCCCGCCGGCGGCCTCGCACAGCTGGATCGCCCGCGAGATGGCCTCGGACTCGGTCACCGGCGGGCGGGTCAGGGCGTGGCTGTAGCAGCCGGGGACCCCGGTGGGGTCGTGCTCGGCCTGCAGCATCTCGATCAGATCGTTGTTCTCGGCGTGCACGCCGACGCGGCCCCCGAACTTGGCCGCCTCCTCCAGCGCCCCGTAGAGGTCGCCGTCGTTGCTCTGCCAGCCCTGGCCCTTGTAGATCATGAACATCTTGAAGGTCGGCAGGCCGGCCTCGATGATCGTCTTGATCTCCTCGCGTCGCTGCGGGTTCCAGTCGGTGATCCCGGCGTGCAGGCCGTAGTCGATGCAGACCTTGGGCGCCGCCTCCTCCTGCCGCGCCGCGATGGCCTCCATCACCGTCTGCGGCCTGGACTGGATCGCGAAGTCCAGGAACGTCGTGACCCCGCCCATCGCCGCCGCGCGGCTGCCGGTGAGGAAGTCGTCGGCGCTGACCGTGCCGCAGAACGGCAGCTGGAAGTGGTTGTGCACGTCGATCGCGCCGGGCATCACGATCTTGCCGCGGGCGTCGATCACCTCGGCGCCGTCGAGATCCGTCCCCAGCGCGGCGACGCGCTCCCCGGTGATGCCCACGTCGGCGCGGGTCAGGCCCTGCGACGAGGCCACGCGGCCCCCCTTGATGACGATGTCGTAGCTCATCTCGCGTTCTCCTAGGGAAGCAGCTCGACCATGTCGCCGTATGTCTCGGGCCGGCGGTCGCGGTAGAACTGCCAGGTGTCGCGGACCTCCTGGATCAGGTTCAGGTCCAGGTCGGCGACCACGAGCTCCTCGTCGTCCTCGGAGCCCTCGGCCAGGATCTGGCCGCGCGGGTCGACGAAGTAGCTGGTGCCGTAGAACTTGCCGATGTTCCACGGCGCCTCGGTGCCGACGCGGTTGACGTTGCCCATGAAGTAGCCGTTGGCCACGGCGTGGGCCGGCTGCTCCAGCTTCCACAGGTACTGGCTCAGCCCGGCGACGGTGGCCGACGGGTTGAACACGATCTCGGCGCCGTGCAGCCCCAGCAGCCGCGCCCCCTCGGGGAAGTGGCGGTCGTAGCAGATGTAGACCCCGACCTGGCCGTAGGCGGTGTCGAACACCGGGTAGCCCTCGTTGCCCGGCTTGAAGAAGAACTTCTCCCAGAACCCGGCCACCTGCGGGATGTGCTTCTTGCGGTAGCGCCCCAGGTACCGGCCGTCGGCGTCGATCACGGCGGCGGTGTTGTAGTACACGCCGGTCATCGCCTTCTCGTAGATCGGCGCCACGATCACCATCTGGTGCTTCGCGGCGATCTCCTGCATCAGCGCGGTGGTCGGCCCGCCGGGGATCGCCTCGGCCAGCCCGTACCACTTGGCGTCCTGGCTGGGGCAGAAGTAGGGGCCGGTGAAGACCTCCTGCATGCACAGGATCTTCACGCCCCGGGCCGCGGCCTGCTCGATGAACGGCAGGTGCTTCTCGATCATCGCGTCGCGGATCCGGTCGACGGGCTCGCTGGTGTCGAGCGCGCTGGCGGTCTGGATCAGGCCGCACCTGACGGTTCTGGACATCGGTCCCTCCATGCGGAGCCGAGGCGCACGCGCGCGCCGGAGCCGCTCGGGGTGGTCTGGGGGTCGTCGAACGCCGGCGCGGATCCCCTCGTGAGCGCCGGTCGCGGTGGAGTCCGGACGCGTAGGGTACGGCGAATCGGAGGATTCGCCAAGGAGAGAGGGCGGGGCCGTCAGAACTCGGTGATCGCGCCGGAGGCCACCAGCGCATCGTAGTAGTGCCCGCCCGCGTACCACCAGTCGTAGCCGCTGGGGTCGAGCCCGGTCTGCCAGATCAGGAACGCCGTCGAGGTCCCGCGGATCGTGTCGTGGATCTCGTCGTCGCTGAACTGCAGGTTGGTCTCGCCGAAGGTGCAGGCCATCGCGCACGGCAGGCCGACGGGGATCTCGAAGTCGCAGTGGCCGGCCTCGGTGACGCGGAAGGCGCGCCCGTCGGGGGCGTTCTCGAACACCGGGATCGCCGCGTCGAAGTTGTTGCACAGGTGGACCTCGGCCATCAGCGAGTACAGCGGGAAGTTCATCGACGGGGTCAGGTCCTGCAGCGTGGTGCCCATCTCCGAGGGGTCGAACCCGAGGTAGGCCACGGTGTGGGGGTCCAGCGACGCCGACATGAACCCGCTGAGCCCGCCGGCGGAGTGGCCGACGTAGATCACCGCGCCGCCCGCCTCGGCGTCGGCGAGCTCCACCAGGTCCGCGGCGTTGGCCCAGTAGTCCAGGTCCAGCAGCGACAGGCACTGGGTCGGCGTGGCGACGCGCATCCCCCAGCTGGCGTAGTGCGCGGCCCAGGTGGCCATCTGCTCGCTGCTCTCGAGGAACCCGTGGGCCAGCACGATCAGCGGCGTCGGTGGGGCGTTGTGCGGCTCGTACAGCTCGTAGCTCAGCTCGCAGCCGCGGGTGGTGACCAGCACGTCGGCCGTGACGTCGTAGGGGTAGGAGCCGGTCAGCCGGAAGTCGGGGCCGGGGCCGCCGCTGTCGTCGTCTCCCACGGGGCCGCTGTCGTCGTCGCCGCTGTCGTCGTCTCCCACGGGGCCGCTGTCGTCGTCCCCGGCGTCGTCATCGCCGGCATCGTCGTCCCACCCGTCGTCGTCCCACCCGTCGTCGTCGTCTCCGGCGTCGTCGTCGTGGAGATCGGGGTGATCCGGGTCCTCGTCCTCCACGGTGAGGAACTCGCAGCCGAGGCAGAGCAGACCGGCGGCCAACAGGAGTGCCCAGGACTGGCGTGTCATCGCGCTTCTCCTTCTCCGGCCGCTGTACCCAGCCTACCGTTTGGTAGAGAAGGCGCTGAACGGTGGAGTGAAGGGTGGGATGAACGGTGGGGTGAAGCGGGGGAGGGCGCGGGGGGCCGCCACGCCCGATACGAACCGATACGAGCCGTACAGAACGAAACCGACGGTGATCCAAAGCCAGCGGTCGGCGCCGCCGTTCGTGGCCATCCTGGATCGCGGATGGAGGCCCAAGATGCGCGATCCGTTCTCGACGACGTTCCTGCTCTCCCTCGCCGCGGCCGGGGCCCTGGCGCTGACCCTCTCCCTGCTCCCCGGTTGCCAGCCTCCGACGAAGCCGGCGGCGGCCTCGGAGTCGACCGAGGGCCAGACCACCCCCGTGCTGATCGCCCCGGTGGGGCGCGCCGACCTGACCCGCGAGCTGGTCTACGTCGCCGATCTGGAGGCCAGCGCGGCGGTGACGGTGATCTCGCCGGTGACCGACCGGATCCAGCAGTTCCCGGCCGACAACGGCGACGAGGTGCGCGCCGGGCAGGTGCTGGCGGTGGTGCGCAGCGAGTCGCTGGGCAAGGGGCTGGAGCAGGCGGCGGCCAACGTCGAGGGGCTGGAGATCCAGCTGGCCCAGGCCGAGGCCGATCTGGCCCGCTCCGCCGAGCTGCTGCAGCGCGAGGTGATCACCGAGCAGACCTACGAGCAGGTGGAGACGCAGCGCCGCGCGACGGCGGCGTCGCTGGAGGCGGCGCGGGCGGCCTACGACCAGCTGGCGGTCTCCGTCGGCGACGCGCGGGTCGAGGCGCCGATCGGCGGCGTCGTCGCCGACCGCACCCAGGACCCCGGGGACTACGCCTCGATGCAGGTCCCGCTGTGCCGCGTCCTCGACGTGGACCCGATCGTGCTGCAGCTGCGGCTCACCGAGGCCGACGTGGCGCGGGTCGAGGTCGGCCAGGAGGTCGCGCTCCAGGTGGATGCGCGGCCCGGCGAGACGTTCACCGGCTCGGTGCAGCGGATCATGCCGTACCTCGACGCGGCGACCCGGACCAACACCGTCGAGGTCCACGTCCCCAACCCGCGGGACGAGGACCGCGGCGAGCGCGCGCTCAAGCCCGGGATGTTCGGTCGCGCCACCATCGTCGCGGAGCGCCGCGAGGGCGTCGTGGCGGTGGCCGACGACGCGCTGGTGCTCGACAGCCGGGTCCTGGCGGAGCAGGCGCCGGGGCAGGTCCTGCGCAAGGCCTTCGTCGTCGACGACGGCGGCGTGGCGCGGCAGCGCACCGTCGAGGTCGGGCTGCGCGATGACGGCACCTCGGAGATCCTCACCGGCCTGGCCGAGGGCGACCGGCTGGTGGTCCGCGGGCAGCACCAGCTGCGCGACGGCGAGAGGGTGACGGTGATCGAGGAGGGCGCGGGCGAGGGGACCGCGGACGAGGGGACGCGGCGATGAACCTGTCGAGCCTGTCCGTCCGGCGCGGCGTCACGTTCGCGATGGTCTACCTCGTGGTGGTCGGGGTCGGGCTGTTCAGCCTGGCCAGGCTCAAGCTGGACCTGTTCCCCGAGATGACCTTCCCCACCGTGATCGTGATCACCTCCTACGAGGGGGCCAGCCCCCACGACGTCGAGACCCTGATCACCGAGCCGATCGAGGGCGCCGTGGCGTCGGTGGAGATGGTCGAGGAGATCAGCAGCGAGTCCCGGCAGGGCCTGTCGATGGTGGAGATCTCGTTCGACTGGGACTCGGACATGGACCAGGCCGAGACCGACGTGCGGCGGGCCCTGGACATGGTCGAGGGCTACCTGCCCGACGACGCCGCCGCGCCGATCGTGTTCGTGATGAACCCGTCGATGAAGCCGGTGATGCAGCTGGCGCTGAGCGGGCCGTATGGCCAGGACGAGCTGCGGCGGCGGGCCGACGACCAGGTCGCCCCGCAGCTGGAGCGCCTCGAGGGCGTGGCCAACGCGATGGTCGCGGGCGGGCTGGAGCGGGAGATCCACGTCTACCTCGACCCCGACGAGCTCGAGGCCTACGGGCTCGACCCGCGCGGCATCCGCCAGTCGATCTACCTGGAGAACACCCAGCAGCCGGGCGGCGAGCTCGACGAGGGCGCGCTGACCTACCGGGTCCACAGCCAGGGCCAGTATCAGTCCATCGAGGAGCTCGGCGAGGTGATGGTCGGGATCGCCCCCACGACCCGCGGCGCCGAGCCGATCCGGCTGCGCGACGTGGCCACCGTCGAGGACGGCTTCGTCGAGAACGCCCAGCGCATCGAGGTCGACGGGGAGCCCGCGGTGGTGCTGACGATCCGCAAGCAGTCCGGCGAGAACACCGTGCAGACGATCCGCGCCGTCGAGGCGGCGCTGCCGCAGATCGAGCAGGCCGCGGGCGTGAAGCTGGAGGTGCTGTCCAGCGACGCCGAGTACATCGAGGACTCCATCGGCAACCTCTCGACCACGGCGCTGATCGCGGTGGGGATCGCGTTCGTCGTGCTGCTCGTGTTCCTGCGCGATCCGATGGCCGCGGGGGTGGTCTCGGCGGCGATCCCGCTGTCGCTGGTGGCCACGTTCGCGGTGATGGACCGGGCCGACATGACGCTCAACATCCTCTCCACGGCCGGCCTGGCGCTGGCGGTGGGGATGCTGGTGGACAACGCCGTGGTGGTGCTCGAGAACATCGTGCGGCTGCGCCAGCAGGGGATGGCGGCGTGGGACGCCGCGGTGGAGGGCGCCCGACAGGTCGGCACCGCGGTGAGCGCCTCGACGCTGACCACGCTGGCGGTGTTCGTGCCGATCCTGTTCGTGCCCGGGTTCGCCGGGATGATGTTCGAGGACATGGCGGTCACGATCTGCTTCGCGCTGGGGGTGTCGCTGCTGGTGGCGCTGAGCTTCGTGCCGCTGGCGGCCTCGCGGCTGCTGGGCGGCAAGCGCTCGCTGGAGGCCGGGGCCCGGGCCGACGCCGGGCTGTTCGGCCGGTTCCGGGAGGCCTACGGCCGGGCGCTGGACTGGACCCTGGCCCACCGCTGGGTGGTGGTCGTGGGGCTGATCGGCACGCTGGCGATCACCGCCGTGCTGGGGCGCTTCCTGAACACCGCGTTCGTCCAGGACGGCGACCACTCGCGGCTCCAGGTCCAGGTCGAGGTCCCGATCGGGACGGCGCTGGACGAGACGCACGCGCGCTCCACCGGCGTGCTGGCCCAGGTCGAGGACCTCGTCCCCGGCGAGGAGCGCGTGCACTCGCTGCTGTCCGTGGGCGGCGGCTCGGGGATCGCCGCGCTGTTCACCGGCGACGACAACGAGGGCTCGCTGGAGGTCTCGCTGGTGCCGATCCGCGATCGCGAGCGCAGCCAGGGCGACATCGAGCGGTCGGTGCGCGCGGCGCTGCGGATGGTGCCCGGCGCCGAGATCCAGGTCGGCCCGACGTTCAACCCGATGGGCGGCGAGGGCGACCTGACCGTCGAGCTGCGGGGCTACGACCTGGACGTCGCCCGCGAGCTCGGCGAGGAGCTGCGCGACCGGCTGATGGCGATGCCCGAGGTCGACCAGGTCACCAGCTCGCTGGAGGACCAGGCGCCCCAGGTGGAGGTGGACTACGACCGCGCCAAGCTCGCCGAGCTGGGGTTGACGGTGGCGCAGGTCTCCGGCGTGGTCAGCACCGCGTTCCAGGGCGACGGGGCCGGCGAGTACCTCGACGGCGAGGAGGGCAGCGACATCGTGGTGCGCTACGCCCCGGCGTACCGCGAGGACCTGGACGAGCTGCGGCGGCTCCCGGTGGCGACCCAGAGCGGCGACGTGGTGCGGCTGGACACGGTGGCCACGGTCGAGGAGGGGCTCGCTCCGGCGTCGATCACGCGGCTGGACCAGGCCCGCACCTCGTCGCTGACGGTGTACCTCGCCGATCAGTACGTCAACGCCCAGGGGCGCACCGTCGAGAAGAACCTCCACGCCAGCATCGGCGCGGTCCGGGACACGGTGGCCGGCGTGGAGATGCCCGAGGGCTTCAGCTACGAGATCGGCGGCTCGGCCGACGACTTCACCGAGTCGTTCGCCTACCTGGGGCTGGCCCTGCTGGCGGCGATCTTCCTGGTCTACGCGGTGATGGCGGGGCAGTTCGAGTCGCTGCGCCAGCCGTTCATCATCGTGTTCGCGGTGCCGCTGGCGCTGATCGGGGTGGTGTGGGGGCTGGCGCTGACCGGCACCGCGCTGGACGTCTCGGCGCTGATCGGCGTGATCATGCTGGTCGGGATCGTGGTCAACAACGGCATCGTGATGGTCGACGCGGCCAACCAGCTGCGGCTGCAGGGGCGGGGTCGCACCGAGGCGATCGCCGAGGCCTCGCGGATGCGGCTGCGCCCGGTGCTGATGACCAGCCTGACCACGATCCTGTGCATGGTCCCGCTGGCCAGCGGGATCGGCGCCGGCAGCGAGCAGTGGTCGAGCATGGCGCGGGCCGTGATCGGCGGGCTGACGATGTCCACCGCGCTGACGCTGTTCGTGGTGCCCACGATGTACACCTGGTTCGCCCACAAGGAAGTGCCCGAGCAGCTCCAGCGAGCGTCCGAGGGCGCGGCCGGGACCGAGGCCGCGTGAGCGAGGGGATGGAGAGACGATGCGTTTCATGAAACCGTTCTTGACCCCGCTGCTCTCCCTGGTTCTGGCGGCCTCGGCCGTCCCCGCGGCCGCGGCGGAGCAGACCCCCCTGACGCTGGAGCAGGCGCTGCGCGAGGCCGACACCCGCAACCTGACGCTGGAGGGCATCCGCTACGAGCTGGACCGCGCCGACGGTCGGCTGGCCACCGCGGTGGGGCTGGTGCTGCCCGTGGCCTCGGCGGGGCTGACGTGGAACCACGCCGACCACGCCGACGAGATCGACATGGCCGCGGGGCTCACCGACGCCTTCGCCGAGATGTTCGAGGACCTGCCGTTCGAGGTGGACCTGGGCGACGGGGAGAGCGAGCCCACCGTGGTGCGCCGCCAGGACGACGTCGCGGGGAACGTCACGGTCTCGCTGTCGCTGATCGACGCCCAGAACTGGGCGACGATCCGCGGCGCGAAGCTGGGCAAGGACCTGGCCGTGGCCTCGGTGGAGGACGCCCGCCAGGAGCTGCTGCTGGGCGTGGCCCAGGCGTGGTACGCGGCGCGGATGACCGAGACGCTGGTGGCGCTGAGCGAGGCCCAGGTGGAGGCCGCCGAGCACCACCTCGCCGTGGCCGAGGCCCAGTCCGACGCCGGCAGCGGGCTGAAGGTGAACCGCCTGCGCGCCGAGGCCGACCTGGCCCAGGTGCGCCAGGACCTGCTCGACGCGCGCCTCGCGACGGAGACCGCGCGGGACGCGCTGGGCGTGCTGACCGGGGTCGGCGGCCTGCCGCTGCCCGTCGGCGAGCCCGTGGTGGAGATCCCCACCGGCAGCGACGACCAGCTCGTTGCAACTGCGTTGTCGTCGCACTCGGACATCCTGCTGGCAAAGGCCAGCTTGGACCTGGCGCGAGCCAGCCTGACGACAACGCGGTTGCAGTTCCTGCCCAGCGTCGGACTGGCGTGGCAGGGCAGCTACCAGATCACCGAGCCCACCGATCTGGGCAGCGACGACCGGACCCGCTGGACGCTGGTGGCGCAGCTCGACATCCCGATCTACGACCACTTCCGCTACGGCGAGCTGCGCCAGAACAAGGCGGCGCTGCGCCAGGCCGAGGCGCAGCTGCGCGACGAGGAGTGGAACACCGGGTTGGAGGTCCGCCAGGCCCGCCGCGATCGCGACACCGCCGTCGCCGCGGTGGACATCGCCGGGCAGCAGGCCTCGCTGGCCGCCGAGGTGCTGGAGCTGACGCTGGCAGCCTACGAGGTCGGCGCGGGATCGTCGCTGGAGGTCACCGACGCGCGGCGCAGCTCCGCGGCCGCCGAGGTCAACCTGGCCACCACCCAGCTCCAGGCCGATCTGGCCGAGCTGTCCTTGCTGCGCGCGACCGGCGGCGACATCCTTGGGGTGGCGAGCCGATGAGCGCCCAGCACCCCGAGCCGCTCGTGGGGGCCGGCGACCCGTCGGGGGAGGGGACCGGGATGACGGTGCGGATCCTGCTGGTCGAGGACGACGACAAGCTCTCGGCGCTGATCCGCGACTTCCTGCAGACCACCGGCGAGTTCGAGGTCTCCATCGAGCCCCGCGGCGACCGCGCCCCGGCGCGGATCCTCGGCGAGCAGCCCGATCTGGTGATCCTCGACATCATGCTGCCGGGGCTGGACGGCCTCGGGGTCTGCAAGCAGGTCCGCGACGGCTACCCCGGACCGATCCTGATGCTCACCGCGCTGGGGGACGAGGTGGACGAGATCGTCGGCCTCGAGGTCGGCGCCGACGACTACGTGGCCAAGCCGGCCAGCCCGCGCAAGCTGCTGGCGCGGGTGCGGACCCTGCTGCGCCGTGCCCCCCCGGGCACCGAGCCGCCCGCCGCCGCCGGGACCCCCCGGGACGAGCGGCGCCTGGAGCTCGGCGACCTGGTGGTGGACGCCACCAGCCGTGCGGTGGCCCTCGGCGGGACGCCGGTGGAGCTGACCACCGCCGAGTTCGACCTGCTGTGGCTGCTGGCTTGCCACGCCGGGGAGACGCTGGCGCGGGACCGGATCTACGAGGAGCTGCGGGGGATCGAGTGGGACGGCCTCGACCGCTCCATCGACCTGCGCGTCGCCCGGCTGCGCCGCAAGCTCGGGGACGACGCCCAGCACCCGCGGCGGATCAAGTCCGTGCGCGGGGTGGGCTACCTGCTGGCGGTGGTGCCGTGAGACCCGTCGTCCTGCAGACGATCACGATCTTCGTCGCGATCGTCGTGTGCTTCGTGGGCTTCATGTACATCATGACCCGCTCCATCGAGCAGCACCGCACCGAGGCGGTGCCGCCGTTCTCCGACATCGTCGCCAGCAACCTCTACGAGCGGGTGGACGGGCTGCCCGCCGACGAGCTGCCCGCCGCGGTGGCGGAGTTCGGCGAGGTGATGCACACCGAGACGCGGCTGGTCTCCCTGGCGGGCACCGAGTTCCCCGACTACGTGCGCCCGCGGCTGGAGCAGGGCAAGCCCGACTGGCACGGCGATCGCGAGGGCGTGACGCTGTACCTGCCGCTGTCCGACGGCGTTCACGTCGTCGAGCTCGGCCCGGTGGAGGGCGTGTTCGACCCCGAGCCGGCGGTGCTGGCCCAGATCGTACTGCTGATGCTCGCCGTGGCGGTGATCGCCGCGACGATCCCGCTGATCCCGATGGCCCGCCGCGTGCGCCGCCTCGAGCACGCGACCCAGGCCCTCGGCGAGGGCGCGCTGGACGCCCGCGTGAGGGTCCGTGACCGCAGCCCCGTCGGCGAGCTCGAGAAGCGGTTCAACGAGATGGCCGGCCGCGTCGAGGAGCTGCTGGCCAGCCAGCAGGCGCTGGTCCAGGGGGTGGCCCACGAGCTCCGCACGCCCATCGCCCGGATCCAGTTCCAGCTGGAGATGCTGGAGATGGCCCCGGATCGCGAGGAGCACGTGCGCCGCGCGTCCGAGCTGCGCGGCGAGCTCGAGGAGCTCGACGAGATGGTCGGCGAGCTGCTGGTCCTGACCCGCTACGACCGCGGCACCACCGGGCTGACGCTCGAATCCGTCGACGTGGCCGACGCCGTGGCCCAGCAGATCCGCCGCGCCGCCGATCGCCACCCCGAGATCGAGGTCCGGCTCGACGGCGTGACCGACGACCTGCGCGTGCAGGCCCACGCTCGCTCGTTCCACCGGGTGCTCAAGAACCTGGTCGAGAACGGCCTGCGCTACGCCGAGCAGCACGTCGTGGTCCGCGCCGTGCCCGCGGCCGACGGCGGTCTCGAGATCCACGTCGAGGACGACGGCCCCGGCGTGCCCGAGCCCGACCGCGAGCGCATCTTCGAGCCCTTCGCCCGCGTCGACGACAGCCGCGATCGCGCCACCGGCGGCGTGGGCCTCGGCCTCGCCATCGTCCACCGCATCCTCCAGGCCCACGGCGGCGAGGTGCGCGTCGAGGACGCCGACGGGGGCGGCGCCCGGTTCGTCACCCGCTGGCCGGGCTCCCCCCCGTGATCCTCGTCACCGGCGCCACCGGCAACACCGGCCGACCGGTGGTCGAGCACCTGGTCCGCCGCGGCGCGACCGTCCGCGCCGCCGTGCGCTCCCCGGACCGGTCCCGGGGCGCGTTCGATCCCGCCGTCGAGCTCGCCCGCCTGGACCTCACCGATCCGGCCACCTTCGTGCCGGCCGTCGCCGGCGCCCGCGCCGTGTTCCTCGTCCGGCCGCCCGCGATCTCCGACGTCGCCGGGACGCTGAACGCCTTCGTCGACGCCGCCGCCGGCGCCGGTGTCGAGCACGTCGCGTTCCTGTCGGTGGTCGGCGCCGAGCGAGCGAGGTTCATCCCCCACCACGGGGTCGAGCGGCACCTCCTCGGCGCGGGCCCGGCGTGGACCTTCCTGCGCGCGGGGTTCTTCGCCCAGAACCTCGGCGACGCCTACCGCCGAGACATCGTCGAGCGCGACCGCATCCTGCTCCCCGCCGGCCGCGGCCGGGCCGCCTTCGTCGACGTCCGCGACATCGCCGAGGTCGCCGCCGACGCGCTGCTCGACGGCGGCCTGCGCGGCGAGGCCCCGGTCCTCACCGGCCCCGAGGCCCTGGACTTCGGCGCCGTCGCGCGGATCTGTGGCGACGTCCTCGGACGCCCGATCCGCTACCAGCCCGTCAGCCCCCCGCGGTACGTGGTCCACGTCCGCCGCCAGGGCCTCTCTTGGGGCCAGGCCGTCGTCCAGACCGCGCTGCACGTGGCGCTGCGCTTCGGCGAGGCGCGGGTGGACCCGACCCTGCGGCAGCTCCTCGGCCGTCCCCCCCGGGGAATCCGGTCGTACCTGGAGGACCATCGATCACGCTTCCGCCGCCCTGGGTGAACGGCCCCCCGGCGCCGGGCCAACTCCACGGATCTCGTCGAATTCGTAACATTCAATTTCCACGGGCGCGCGTGTAAAAATCGCGCTTCCGGATTCGTGTGCGCAGAGGAGGCCGACATGCCCGAGGAAGAGAGCGTCGGCTGCGCCCGGCCCACCAGCCAGGTCGCAGGCGATGCCCCGAAGGACGAGACCCCCGAACCCCAGCAAGCAAAGGAACAGAGCATGGCCCAGATCCAGGTCGGAAAGCCCGCCCCCGACTTCAAGGCCCCGGCGTACTACCGGGGCAAGTTCACCAACGTCTCGCTGTCGGACTACGCCGGCAAGTGGGTGATCCTGTGCTTCTACCCCGGTGACTTCACCTTCGTCTGACCGACGGAGTTGTCGACGGTCGCCGACAACTACAGCAAGCTGCAGGAGCTCGGGGTCGAGGTCATCGCGATGAGCGTGGACAGCCACTTCGTCCACAAGATCTGGGACGAGGAGGAGCTGCAGAAGATGGTCGAGGGCGGCATCCCGTTCATGATGGCCGCCGACGGCGGCGGCCACGTGGGCCGCATCTACGGCGTGTACGACGAGGGCGCCGGCGTCAACGTCCGCGGGCGGTTCATCATCGATCCCGACGGGGTCGTCCAGGGGATGGAGATCCTGACCCCGCCGGTGGGCCGCTCGATCGGCGAGACGTTCCGCCAGGTGCAGGCGTTCCAGCACATCCGCGAGACCAAGGGCGCCGAGGCCTGCCCCGCCGACTGGGAGCCGGGCAAGCCGACCCTGAAGCCGGGCCCCGACCTTGTCGGCAAGGTCTGGAAGGTCTGGAAGCCGGGGCAGTAGCCACCAGGCCTCGGCGCGTAGACGCGGGACAGCGTGCGGGGTGACGCCTCGCTCCCGCTGCAGTCTCGTCAGGGGCGAAATAACGTAGGGGGTGACGCCTCACCCCATCCACAACTTCGCGAAAACCGAAATAACGCGTGAGGTGACACCTCACCCCGTCCAAAACTTCGCGAAAAGCGAAGCATCGCGAGGGGTGACGCCTCACCCCGGCCGAAACTTCGCCTTCCTTGCTTGACCGGCGATGGTCGCGTGGCTACCTGGACACGCGGAGGGAGGGGATACCATGCAGACCTGGCAGATGCGGTTCTCGGCCGAGGGGCGGCCGACCCTGTTTCCCGACGAATCGCTGCGGCGCGACGCGGTGCGGACGGTGGGCCGCATCTGTGGCGGCATCGTGGTGTTGCTGTCCATCGTCGACGACCACTTGCACCTGCTGCTGCTGTGCGACCGGGCGAGGGTCGGGCGCGTGGCCCACGACCTGCTGCTCGCCCTGCGGCCCCTGGCCCCGCCGGAGCTGGAGCCGCCGTGGCTCCGGCCGGTGTCGGGCCGCCACCACCTCGAGAGCCTCGTCGAGTACCTGCTGACCCAGGTGCCCCACCACGGCCTGCCCCAGCACCCCGCGCTGTACACCGGCAACGGCTTCGTCGACCTGGTCGGGGCCCGCGCGGTGGACGGCCTGCAGCTGCGCCTCGCGGAGGCGTTGCCGCGATACCGCCAGCGCGCGGCGTACGAGGCGGTCGGCTTGCCCGCCACCCCGCTGGCCCCCGCGGGAGCCACCGAGATCCGTGCAGCGGGGGCGAACCGCCTGGCCGAGGCGGCCAAGGCCGCGCTGTGCGTCGGGCCCGAGCTCCGCGGCCGCGCCCTGCCGGTCGTCCGCGCCCGTCTCGCCGCGGTGCAGCTGGCCCGTGAGGCCGATCTGCGCAGTCGCGACCTCGTGGAACCGCTCGGGATCGGGCAGCGGGCCGTGCAGATGGCGGCCAGGAGGTCGCCGCGCGAGGGGGACGTGCAGGCCGTGCGTCTGCGGCTGGCGCTGGAGATGGCGGTGGGGCGTGCGCAGGGCGGGGCGGGGGCGGGCTAGCGGGGCGTGACGGTCAGCAGCTCGTACTCGTCGCAGCCGTCGACGACCTCGACCACGCCGTTCTCGTCGACCTCGGTGCCGGCGCTCCCCGGCGCGAGTCTGCTCGATACCCACTCCCGGTCACGGCGGTGAGCACTGCCCGTTGGCGTCGAAGCCCCAGCACTCCACGGAGCCGTCGGGGTGCAGGCCGCAGGTGTGGCGACTCCCCGCGCTGACATGCGAGAACTCGCCGGGCGGCGGAGTGGCCTGGCCGTAGTTGTCCAGGCCCCAGCAGTGGACCTGGTACTGCGTGTCGAGGCCGCAGGTGTGGTCGTCGCCGGCGCTGACCGACGTGAACGCGAACGAGGGCGGCACGCCGGTGTCCTCGCCCCAGCACACGACCTCGTCGGTCCCGTCCACCATCCCACACGCGTGTCTGTACCCCGCGGAGAGCGTGGCCAGCGGGACCTCCGGGGTCTCGGCGATGCCGTGTTCGGTGTCGCCCCAGCACACCACGGAGCCGTCGGCCATGCGTGCGCAGGAGTACCAGCACCCGCAGGCGACCTGGACGAACGGACCCCCCGGCACCTCGAGCTGGCCGTACATGACGTCCCCCCAGCACGTGATCGAGCCGTCGGCGCGCAGCCCACAGGTGTGGTGACCCCCGGCGCAGATCTGGTCGAACGGCTCTGCCGGGACGTCGTTCTCGCCGTCACCGTTGTCCCCCCAGCATACGGCCGTGCCGTCCGCCTGCAGGCCGCAGGCGTGCTCGTAGCCCGCGTGGAGCGTCTCGAACGGGACCTGCGGCGGATCGCACTGGCCGAGCTGGGAGTTGATGCAGCCCCAGCAGACCACCAGGCCGTCGGGCCCCCGCGCGCAGGTGTAGCGACCGCCCGAGCTCACCGCGGCGTACGTCCCGGTCCCTCCGTCGTCGTCGCTGGCGTCGTCGTCGCTGGCGTCGTCGTCGGTCGATGGCCCCCCCCCGGTGTCGTCATCGCCGGGTGGGGTGACGTCGATCACGCCGGTGGCGCAGCCCAGCATCGCGGCACAGGAGGTCCACACCAGCGCCGTGAGGATTCGACGTGTCACGGGCACACCTCCCTCTCCGTTCGATCGTGCCATACCCCAGTAGATGCTCGGGGTCGCTGTTTCGGGACAGCGGCGCTCGGACTCGGCCGGCCTACCCCTCGAAGACCTCGACCGAGATCCACGCCGTGGCTCCCGGGCCGTACACCCCCGAGCCGTGGACCTTGTACAGCTCGTTGGTCAGGTTGGCCCCGCCGACGGAGACCTGCAGCCAGTCCAGCGGGCGCACCCCGGCGCGGACGTTGAGCGTGAACCACCCCGGGGTGCCGTCCTCGGGGATCCGCGGGTCGGTCAGGTCCAGCGGCGAGAGCCGGTCCTGCTTGCCGGCGAACAGCCCGTAGACCTCGACGAACAGGTGGCGCCACGGAGGCGAGAACCGCACCCGCGCGCCGCCGAACAGCGGCGGGATCCGCGTCAGCGGGACCCAGCCCTCGGTGGGGTCGTCGTACTCGCCGCGGGTCCAGGTGACGTCGCCGCCGGCGCCGAGCCAGATCGGGGTGTCGACCCACAGCGAGCCCTCGACGCCGCCGACGCGGCCGTTGCCGGCGTTGACGTTCTGGACCACCGGGGTCCCGTCCACGTCGTCCTGGCCCTCGTGGGTCGCCGGGACGCGGGTGATGTAGTCGCGCAGGAAGCTGAAGTAGCCCACCGCGCCGATCGTCACCGGGCCGGCGTGGACCCGCCCGCTGGCCTCGATCGTCTCGGCGCGCTCGGGGCCGAGCTGGTCGTTGGGCACGTGGAACCAGCTGCCGGTGTCGCCGACCCGCGCGGCCTCCATCAGGTTGGGGGCGCGGAACCCCTCGTCGAAGCCGATCCCGACGTTGAACACGCCGCGCTTGCGCAGGCGGACCCCCGCCGCGGCGACCCCGCCCTGGTTCTGCAGGGTGACGTCGCCGATGCCCTCGATGCCCGGGGCCTCGGCGGCGAAGGCGGCGAAGCGCACCCCGCCGTGGACCACCAGCTCGACCCACTCGGCGGTGCGCAGCGGGGTGCCGGTGACCAGCGCGTAGGCGCCGAAGGTGTCGTAGTTGCTGCCCTCGGGGTAGGTCGGGGTGGACTCGACGAGCTGCTCCTCGCTGGCGCCCGACCAGGCCTCGGAGTGGACGAAGTCGTGGTAGTACTCCACGCCGTACAGCAGGTCGAGGCGCCGCGCCAGCAGCCGGGTGTCGAGGCGCAGCGTCCCGCCGACGGTGTTCACCACGTCGCGGTTGCGCGAGAACTTGGCGACCTGCTCGTAGTCCGGCGGGTCGGCGAAGGTGGTCTTGCTGGCGGTCTCCAGCTGCCGCTGCCACGACGGGGTGATCGTCACCCGCGTGCGGATCGGGTCGATCCGCAGGTGGCCCGTCACGGCGACCAGGTCGCGGTAGTTCTCCTCGTACATCCGCAGCTCGCCGTTGGTCTCGAGCTTGTCGGTGCGCCCCGCGTCGCGCACGCGCACGGACTGGTACAGGACCTCGACCCGGTCGCGGCCGGGCTTGCCGATCCGGACCTTGGCGTCCCAGTCGACCTCGTTGTAGCCGGACCACGGCTGCACGCCGAGGTCGCCGCCGGCGCGCAGGTCGTCGAAGACGTGGAAGCTGGCCCCGCCGATCAGCCCGAACGGCTCGGTGTCCAGCGACAGCGCGGCGCGGCCGCTGCGCTCCCAGTCGGCGGTGCGGCCGCGGAACACGCCCAGCGGCGTGAAGCGCGCGGTCTGGCCCTCGGCGGGCCGCACCGGGTCCAGCGTGATCAGATCGATCACCCCGCCGATGGCGTCGCTGCCGTACAGCACCGACCCCGGCCCGCGCATCAGCTCGATGCGCTGCAGCGAGAAGCTGTCCACGGTGTTGAGGTACTGCAGCGGCCCGGTGCGGTAGGTGCTGTTGTTCAGCCGCACGCCGTCGATCAGGATCAGGTTCTGCGGCCCGACCATCCCGCGGATGATCGGCGATCCCCCGGCGTGGTTGGTCTTCTGGACGTACGCCGCCGAGCCCTCCTCGAGGGCCTCGGGGACGGTGCGCGGGCGGCGCTCGACCAGCGCCTGCCGGTCCACCACGTCCACCGCGCGGAGGCTGTCCAGCGGGTCCTCGGGCACGCCGCGGGCGACCACCACGGTGCC
This sequence comes from uncultured Rickettsiales bacterium, assembly GCA_964584075.1. Classification (GTDB taxonomy): domain Bacteria; phylum Myxococcota_A; class UBA796; order UBA9615; family CAYRNR01; genus CAZOYV01. The sequence goes on from CAZOYV010000070.1 coordinate 25,589, forward strand.
GCACGCCGGCTCGTCGTCGCCGGCCTGGTCGTCGCCGGCCTGGTCGTCGCCGGCCTGGTCGTCGCCGGCCTCGGCTGCGTCGCCCTGCTCCCCGTCCTCGCCGTGCTCCTCGGCCCGGGCGCCGGTCGTCCCCAGCATCCCGACCGCGAGGATCATCCACCACCAGCTCGCGCGCGTGTGCTCCATGGATCGGGATCATCGCCCGCCGCGACCAGCGGGAACAATGGGGGGCGGTGCCCACGCGGCCTGGGTAGATCTACCCAGATCCACCCAGATCCTCCCCTCGCCGGGGGCGTGCCGAGTGGGCGCCCTGCGGCTCAGTCCGCCGAGATCAGACCGCTGCGGATCGACAGCCGGGTCAGGCTGACCACGTCGTGGACGCCGAGCTTGTGCATGATGTTCTGGCGGTGGTTGTCCACGGTCTTGGGGCTGATCCCCAGCAGCGCCCCGATCTCGCGGCTGGTCTTGCCCCGGGCCACCAGGCCGAGCACCTCGGTCTCCCGCCCGGTGAGCACGTCGAGCCCCTCGGGGGGCGGGGTCTCCACCACCAGCCGCGCGATCCCGGGGCTGAGGAACAGCTCGCCGCGGACGGCGCAGCGCAGCGCCTGCACCAGATCGCCGATGCCGGCGCCCTTGACCAGGTAGCCGGCCACGCCGGCCCGCAGCGCCGGCAGCACGTACTGGGGCTGGTCGTGCATCGTCAGCACCACGATCTTGCAGGTCGGGCAGGCGCGCCGCAGCGCACCGATGACCTCGAGCCCGCTGCCGTCGGGCAGCGACAGGTCCAGCACCACCAGCGCCGGCGCGGCGGCCCGCACCAGCGCGACGGCCTCGGCGGCGGTGCCGCACTCGCCGGCCACGCGGAACTCGTCCCGCGCGTCCAGCAGCGACACCAGCCCCTGCCGCACGATGGTGTGGTCCTCGACGATCACGACGCCGAGCGGCTCGCCGCTCATCGGGGCGCTCCTCCTGGGTCGTCCGCGGGCCCCGGCGCCTCGCGCAGCGGGATCGTCGCGCGCAGCGCGGTGCCGCCGTCCGGCCCGCGCGCGAGCTGCAGGGTCCCGCCCAGCAGCGCCACGCGGTCCCGCAGGCCGGCCAGCCCGAACCCGGCGGCGATCGCGGGGTCGCAGCCCCTGCCATCGTCCTCGATCTGGACCGCCAGCGTGTCGCCGGCCACGGCCAGCGTGATGCCGATCCGCGACGCGCCCGAGTGGCGCAGGGCGTTGGTCAGCCCCTCTTGCACCGCCCGGAAGGCGCCGATCTCCACCGCAGCGGGCAGCTCGTCGGGCAGCCCGCCGTCGTCCACCTCGACCTGGCAGCCGGGGTGGTCGAAGCTGCTCACCAGCGCCCCCACCGCGGCCCGCAGCCCGCCCTGGTCGAGCAGCGGCGTGCCCAGCACGTGGATCGTTTGCCGGATCTGCTCAGTGGTCTGGTCCAGCAGCGCGGCGGAGCGATGGAGCGCGGCGGCCAGCCGCGGGTCGCGGGCCGCCGCGTCCCCGCCGCCCTCGACGAGCTGCACCGCCTGCTCGAGCTGCAGCCGCACCGCGGTCAGCATCTGGCCGCCGGTGTCGTGCAGGTCCCGCGCCAGCCGCAGGCGCTCCTCCTCCTGGGCCGAGTAGGTGCTGGTGGCCAGCCGGCGCAGCCGCTCGGTGCGGTCCACCACCCCCAGCGGGACCCGCACCAGGAAGCCCGCCGCGAGCAGCCCCAGCACGGCGAACGCCGCCAGCAGCGGCAGGCCGGTGGTCAGCAGCCCGCGCGACGAGATCCCCACCACCACCGTCCCCACGTCGCGGCCGGCGACCGCCACGGGGGCGGTGCTCCACAGGTACGGCGCCGCGTCGGGGTCGTGGCGGTAGGCGCTGCGGCCGCGGTCGTCGAGCAGCTCGAGGTGGGTCGTCCAGTAGTCCCCGTGCAGCGACTGCACGTACGCCCCGATCTTGGGCGAGTTGTAGAACCACAGCTCGGGCGACTCCTCCGCGAGCTGCTGGATCTCCGCGGCCTTGTGCTCGGCGAGCTCGTCGGCCACCGCGCGCAGCTCGGCATAGCGCAGCCCGAACCAGGTCAGCGGCGCCCCCAGCGCCACCACGCACGCCGTGGCCAGCGCGATCGGCAGCATCGTGCGCGACAGCCGGCGGGTCAGCGCGGGGGGCGGCATCGCGTCAGCCCCCTACCCCGCCGGGCGGCGCCACCGGGCGCGCGGGCTCGTAGGCCCAGCGGGCGACGACCGCCTGGCCCACCGGCCCGACCACGTGCTGCACGAACGCGTCCACCTCCGGCGGGGGGTCCCCGGAGACCACCAGCGCGAGGGTCCGCGTCACCGGCCCTGCGCCGTCGAGCCCGGTCACGGGCAGCTCCTGCAGCGGCAGCCCGCGGATCGCGATCGTGCCGCGGTCGAACAGCCCCAGCGCGCGCGGCCCGTCCACCAGCGCCCGCTCCATCGCCAGATCGGTGATCACGGTGCGCCACACCTCGTCCCGGCTGGCGCGATCGTGGGCCTCGCCGAACCCGGGCAGCCGGGCGGCCAGCGCCGCCGCCGCCGAGTCCCCGGGCTCGCGCAGCAGCACCGTCACCGGGCCGCCGTCGTCCCAGGTGCGGCGCTCGCCGCGGACCAGCGCCAGCAGCTCGTCGCCGGCCAGCTCGCGCGCCGGCAGCTCCGCCCCCGCGGCCAGCACCACCGTCGCGCGGGCGAACGGCACGACGCGCAGCCCGGCGGACTCCTCCTCGGTCAGCTCGCGGGAGACCACGCCGCAGTCGATCGCCCCGTCGCGCAGCGCGGCCAGCGCGCCCGAGGAGCCGATGCTCGGCGCGACGCGGATGGGCACGGGCGACGCAGCGGCCTGGGCCTCGGCCAGCACCTCGAGCAGCGGCAGCGCCACGCCCGTGCCGGCGACGAGCACGTGGTCGCGGGGCGGGGCGGTGGCGTCGGAGACCGCCGCTTCGGCCGAGGCGACGGGCTGGGCGCGGTGCTCGACGCGGACGACGGCGATCATCCCGGCGCCGACCAGCAGCACCAGCGCGGCGTAGGCCGCGACGAACGCCAGCTCGGTTCGAGTCCCGGGCATCCCTCTCCCGTCCGCATCGCCGGCGAGCTCCGCGGCGTCCACCGGGCGCCGCGGCGAGAGCCATCCTAGCCCACCCGCCGCCGGGGTTGATCGGGGCCCAGCCTGCCGTCTCCCCGGCCCGGTCGCTTGCGAGTAGGATCGCGCCATGGTGAAGAAGTTCCAGTTCCGCCGCGTGGTCTCCCTGTCGATGCTGCTGGTCGCCGCCGTGCTGACCTGCACCGGGCTCGTACTCTACATCGCTCCCGAGGGGCGGGTCGCGTACTGGACCGACTGGCAGTTCCTCGGCCTGTCCAAGGAGCAGCTCGGCGCGGTCCACACCACCTGCTCGTTCCTGTTCGTCGCCGCCGGCCTGCTGCACACCTGGTACAACTGGAGGCCGATCACCTCGTACCTCAAGAACGAGGCCAAGCAGCTCGTCGTGGCGACCCGGGAGGCAGCCGTGGCGGCGGTGGTGGTGCTGGCGTTCTTCGTCGGTACCCTGCTGGGGCTGCCCCCGCTGCAGCAGATCGTCGACCTCGGCGAGGCGGCCAAGGACTGGTGGGAGGCGCGGGAGGGCAGCCCGCCCTACGGCCACGCCGAGCGGTCGACGGTGCGGACGCTGGCGAAGCGGATGGGCTGGGACCCCGCCGCGTGCCGCGCGGCGCTGGAGGACCACGGCGTGGACGTCGGGGACGGCGACCCGACGCTGGGCGAGCTGGCCGAGGCCCACGGCGCCACGCCGGCGGCGCTGTTCAACTGGATGGAGGCCGACGAGCGCTGCACCGCGGGGGACGGCAGTGGCGGGGGTGCCAGCGGCGGCGGGGGCAGCAGTGGAGGCGGCGGCTCCGCCGAGCCTGCCCCGGCGGCCGGATCGGGGCTCGGGCGCAAGACCCTGGAGCAGTACTGCGCGGACATCGGGGTCCCGGTCGACGAGGCCGTGGCGCGACTGGCGCAGGATGGCATCGAGGCGGACCCCGGCGCCAAGCTCAAGGAGATCGCCGAGGAGGCACAGCGTAGCCCCCACGACCTGGTCGCGCTGCTGGAGCCGGCCGCGGAGGAGGCCGCGGAGGAGGCCGCGGAGGAGGCCTCGCCGCAGCCCGATCCCGGGTAGGAACCGAGCCGAGCTCGGGGGCTACCACCCCCGGTGCCGGCCGCGCCGACCGCCCTGGCCGAAGCCCCAGGGGTCCTGCGAGGGGGCCTCGTCCTCGAGCGCCTCCACGCGCAGCGGCGCGATGGCCTGATCGGGGCACGCCGGCACGCACACCATGCACCCGCCGCAGTCGCCGACCACGCGGGCCTTGCCGTCCACGAGGTGGATCGCCTCGAACGGGCAGTTCTCCATGCAGACGCCGCACCCGGAGCAGCGATCCTCGTCCACGTGGGCCAGGATTCCAGGCCTCATCCGACACCTCCGCGCTCCCCCTCCTCGAAAGAGCCGGCAACCGGGCGTAGAGTTGCGCCACGTTCTCCAGCCCGCGACGGGAGGCCGACGTGAAGATCCGCAACATCATCCCGGTGGCGCTCGGCGAGCAGCCCGCGCGCGCCATCGTCCGGGGGGCGCAGCTGCTCAACGTCTTCACCGGCGAGCTGGAGCGCGGGGAGATCGCGATCCACCGCAAGCGCATCGCCGGGATCGGCGACTACACCGACGCCGGAGAGCACATCGACGCCGACGGGCTGATCGCCCTGCCCGGGTTCATCGACGCCCACCTGCACATCGAGAGCTCGATGCTGGTCCCGCGCCAGTTCGCCCGCGCGGTGCTGCTGCGCGGGACCACCACGGTGATCGCCGACCCCCACGAGATCGGCAACGTGCTCGGTACCGACGGCGTCGACTACATGATCACCTCCACCGAGGGGATCCCGCTCAACGTCTACATCGGAATCCCGTCGGCGGTGCCCACCACGCCGATGGAGACCGCCGGGGCGTACCTCGGCACCGACGACATGATCGACCTGGTCGACCGCTACCCGAAGAGGGTGATCGCGCTGGGCGAGGTGATGAACTACCCGGCGGTGCTGGCCCGCGACCGCGAGCTGATCACCAAGATCGAGATCCTGCGCCACCGCTACAAGAAGATCGACGGCCACGCCCCGGGGATGCGCGGCAAGCGGCTCAACGCCTACCTCTGCGCGTTCATCCGCTCCGACCACGAGTGCACCACCGCCGAGGGCGCGCTGGAGAAGGTCCGCCGCGGGATGCAGGTGTTCATCCGCGAGGGCAGCGCGGCGCGCAACCTCGAGGCGCTGCTGCCGGCGGTCACCGAGCGCAACCACCGGTTCTTCTCGCTGTGCACCGACGACCGCGACCCGCTGGAGATCCTGCAGCAGGGGCACATCGACCACCTGGTGCGCACCGCGATCGCCCGCGGCGTCGACCCGCTGATCGCCGTGCGGATGGCGACGATCAACACCGCGCAGTACTTCAACCTGCGCTCGATGGGGGCCCTCGCGCCGGGCTACAAGGCCGACATGGTGCTGGTCGACGATCTCGAGGCGCTGTCGATCCGGATGGTGATCAAGGACGGCCGCGTGGTGGTCCGCGACGGGGAGCTGGTCGACCCGGTGACCGGCGACTTCGCCGACCTGCCCGACAGGCTCGGCAGGTTCCGGATGCCGGCGATCGCGGTGGAGCACCTGGCGATCCCGGCGGGCGAGGGCGACCTGCGCGCGATCGGGGTGTTCGACGGCAGCCTGCTGACCGAGGAGCGCCACCTGCCGCCGCGCGTCGAGGGCGGGCTGGCGGTGGCCGACCCCGAGCGCGACCTGGCCAAGGTCGCGGTGATCGACCGCCACCGCGGCGAGCGGTTCGCGCTGGGCTTCCTGCAGGGGCTCGGCCTGCGCCGCGGCGCGATCGCGACCAGCGTCGGCCACGACGCCCACAACCTGTGCACCGTGGGGATGGACGACGCCGACATGCTCGCCGCCGCCCACCACGTGCAGCGGGCCAACGGCGGGATGGCGGTGGTGCTCGGCGGCCGCGTGCTGGCCTCGCTGGACCTGCCGCTGGCCGGGCTGATGTCGGACCAGGGGCTGTTCCAGGTGACCGAGGCGCTGACCCGGCTGCGGGGCGCGCTGGCCGAGCTGGGCACCGAGCGCGAGGTGTTCATGCCGCTGTCGTTCGTGCAGCTGTCGGTGATCCCGACCCTGCGGCTCACCGACCACGGGCTGGTGGACGTCGAGGCCCAGCGGTTCCGGCCGCTGTGGGTCGGCTGAGAGCTTGTGAATCTATCCCCTCCCGTCGCCTGAGCACCGCATCATCC
>CAZOYV010000071.1:0-31875 GCA_964584075.1 uncultured Rickettsiales bacterium
CCCGCACCCCGTCGCCGCCGTCGTCGGCCTCGTCGGCCGGGATCGCGCCGTCGCAGTCGGTGTCGAGCCCGTCGCACTCCTCGCTGGCGCCGGGGTAGACCGTGTCGTCGGCGTCGTCGCAGTCGGCGCAGGCGACGTGGCCGTCGCCGTCGTCGTCGGCGGTCTCGTCGGCCGGGACGACGCCGTCGCAGTCGTCGTCGGCCCCGTTGCAGGCCTCGAGCGCCCCCGGGTAGACCGACGGGTCGCCGTCGTCGCAGTCGGTCCCGCCGCAGGCCGCGTCGTCGAACCCGTCCCCGTCGGCGTCGATGTCGTCCGCCACGCCGCTGCAGTCGTCGTCGATCCCGTTGCAGGTCTCGGTCGCCGCGGGCGAGACCGCCGGGTTGCCGTCGTCGCAGTCGTCGCACACGCCGTAGCCGTCGCCGTCGCCGTCCTCGTCGGTGGCCCCGTCGCAGTCGTCGTCGGTCCCGTTGCAGACCTCGGCCGCGCCCGGGTGGACCGCGGCGTCGCCGTCGTCGCAGTCCGGGCCGCCGCAGGCCGCCGCCACCGCGCCGTCGCCGTCGGCGTCCACGTCGTCGGTGACGCCGTCGCAGTCGTCGTCGAGCCCGTTGCAGACCTCGGTGGCGCCCGGGTAGATCGCCGCGCTGGTGTCGTCGCAGTCGATGCAGATCCCGAACCCGTCGCCGTCCCCGTCCTCGTCGACGAACCCGTCGCAGTCGTCGTCCACCGAGTTGCACGTCTCGGCCACGCCCGGGTTGATCGCCGCGTTGCCGTCGTTGCAGTCGCCGGCGCAGGTGCTCCAGCCGTCGCCGTCGGCGTCGACCCCCTCGTCCACCTGGCCGTCGCAGTCGTTGTCCAGCGAGTCGCCGCAGATCTCCGGGGCCCCGGGGTAGACCGTGGCGTTGTTGTCGTTGCAGTCGCCGTCGCAGGTGGTGACCCCGTCGCCGTCGGCGTCCCCGCCCTCGTCGATCTGGCCGTTGCAGTTGTTGTCGATCCCGTCGCCGCAGATCTCGGCGGCGCCGGGGTGGATCCCGGGGTTGCTGTCGTCGCAGTCGGCGCAGGCGTCGTAGCCGTCGCCGTCGACGTCCTCGTCGACGAACCCGTCGCAGTCGTCGTCGACCCCGTTGCAGACCTCGATCGCGCCGGGGTGGATGTCGGGGTTGCTGTCGTTGCAGTCGTCGGGCACGACGTAGCCGTCCCCGTCGTTGTCGTTGACGCAGACCTCCGCGATGGTGGCCCGGACGTGGTACGAGATGTTGGTCGAGGCCGACACGCTGATCTGGGAGGTCACCGTGCTGCCCGAGTTGTCCTGCCCGCTCCCGTGGTACCCCCACCAGTCCGCGACCGGAGTGGCGGGGTTGACGTAGTAGTAGTCCATCGCGGTCTGGCCGATGAACCCGACGATGTAGTAGCGGCCCGCCGTCAGCGGCAGGTCCAGCGTCCCCGACGAGTTCCACGAGTCCGAGGCCGAGATGGGGCGAGCCGAGCTCCACACCAGGTCGTAGCTGCCGCTCTCGGCCGTCCCCTCGTAGACGAAGAAGTCGGTGGTGATCCCGCCGCTGGCGTAGACCTCGAAGTCCACCAGGATCGCGTCGACGTCGATGCGCAGGATGTCGACCTTGGTGCGGTTGGTCGACCCGCTGGTGGCCGTCGTGCCCATCGTGAACGTGGTGGGGTTGCACTGCGCGGTGGCGGGCCGCGGAGCCAGCGCCAGCAGCCCCAGCGCCAGGGCAGACCACAGCGGGATGGCGAGTCGTGTCCTCATCGGCGCTCCCAGTCGTCTCGGGGTTCGCTCCCCGTCTCCAGGATACCCCGAGCGCCGCGGCGCGCTCACCGCAGGGAGCACGCGGCGGTGGCCGACTCGCCGCCCTCGGCGCCGTGCGCGGCCGCGAGCAGCCAGTGCAGGTCGGTCACCTCGCCGGTCGCGAGGTCCACCAGCACCAGGTTGGCGAACTGCAGCGCTCCGCCGCGGGCGCAGGCCAGCGTCGCCACCAGGTGCTCGTCGTCGCCACAGAACTCCGGGTAGCCGTAGCCGAGGTGCTCGCAACCGGCGAAGCGGTCCGGCAGCGCACCCGTGCCGGGGGGCGTCGCCAGGGGCTCGAGCGCGCCCCACGCCCCGCCGGCGAGCCGCCGGCCGTAGACCGTCCCGCGCACGCTGCAGACCCCGATCTCCCCCGACGGGGCGAACGCCGCGTGGGCGCAGCGGTCGGGCTCGGAGAAGTCGGTGCGCTCGCGTCCGGCGAGGTCCGCCAGCGCGGTGCGGGTCGTCTCCCCGTCCGGCTGCACGTGGAAGATCAGCTGCCCGCCGTCGGGGTGGAACTGCGGGTCCCGGCCCCGGCCGGCGCCCGAGGCCTGCGAGGGGACCAGCCCGTGCTCATCCCGCTCGTAGGGCACGACCTTCAGCCGCCGCCCCCCCGTGCTGTAGGCGAAGCGCTGGCCCTGATGGTCGAAGTCGGGGTAGCGACCCGGGGCGATCTCCGCGGCGTAGGTTCCATCCAGCGAGAGGACCTCGACGTGGCCACGCTGGCCCGCCCGCGCCTCGTACAGCGCCAGCTCGCCGCTGGCGTCGATCGTGGGGAACCACTCGGCCTGGCCGGGCACGTCGGTCAACCGCTCGACGTCCCGGGCCACCGGTCCGTCGAGGTCCAGCTGCGCCCGGTACAGGTCGCAGCCGTCGTGCTCGCCGCGGTGGCACGGCCCGCCCGAGTCGAAGCTGGAAGCGAACAGCAGCGTGACCTCGGCAGCGGGGGCAGGCTCGTCGGCTGGGGCGGGGTCGGCCGGGCCGGGGTCGGCGCGGTCCCGGCGACCGCAGCAGCCGCCCGATAGCAGGGCCGCGGCCAGCGCCAGCGCCGCGACCCACGCCACCGCCGCCGGGCCGTGGCCGTGGGAGCCGGCGAGCCTCACGGCAGGTAGCCCGCCTCCCGGTTGCGCTTGCCCCGCGGGCGCGAGGAGCGTGGGTGCTCCTCGGCGGTGGGGAACGCCAGCGCCGGCTCCGCGGCCTCGTAGATCGCCGCGATCTCGGTCAGCGTCGCGTACTGCACCGCCCCCTCGGCGACCAGCACGTCGAGCTCGTCGAGCAGGTCGTCCCACCACGCCACGCGGCTCTCCCAGTGGCCCGGCCGGCCCGGCTTCTCGGTCCAGCGGCGGTCGATCCCGCGGGTCCCGGGGCTGGCCTTGAAGTCCCGCGGGCTGGCGAACAGCGCGTAGCTCTCGATCCGGTCGTCGCGGCGGGCCTCGGCGGCGCGGCGCACCGCGTCGACGCTGTTGATCAGCTCGCCGTGGCCGACGCAGACGTAGGCGCCGTCGGGGTCGTGGGTCAGCCAGTCGCTCCGGGACGGCCGCCAGACCCACCCCGAGATCACCTCGTCGCGGGCGTGCCCCGGGTGGGCGATGCCCCACAGGATCCGGAACTCGCCGGGGTGCTGCTCGAAGCCCCGCAGCGTCTCGGCGAGGCGGTCCTCGCGCATCCCCGACGCCACCGCCGTGGGGTGGCCGCCGGCGGCCTCGATGCGCCCGCGCAGCTCGTGGTACGACACCGCGGTCTCGTGGGCGTGGGCGTCGATCTCGTGCCCCCCCTCCTCCAGGTCGGCGAAGAACGACGGGTCGTGGGCCGCCACGCCGTCGGCGAAGGTCCAGTCGGTGCCGAAGTCGAGGTGGGCGCCGTGGGCCGCGCAGGTGTCGGCGAAGGCGCGCATCGCGGCGGTGAAGTGGGTCAGCGTCGCGGCGCTGCCGTCGTAGTCCGGGACCTGGTCCTTGGCCCTGGTGCCGCCGCGCGTGTCCTCCTCGGCGTGGACCACGATGCTGACGTACAGCGGACCGGCGCCGGTGGGCTCCGGCGTGGCCGGCTCGACACGCCCGCCGCCCCGGACGCCCTCGGCCCGCCGTCCGATCCCGTCGCACGGCTGGATCGCCAGCAGCAGCGGGCACAGCAACGCGGGCAGCAGCGGCAGCAGCCTCCTCATCGCGATCATCATACCGTCCGGGGTCAGCGCAGCTGGTACAGATCCTCGATCCAGGTGACGCGCCCCATCGCCGTGCCGATGTCGGTGTCGAGGCGCCACACCACGTCGCCGTCGGGGGTCAGCTCGGTCATCAGCCCGGCCGAGGTCCAGCACGCCAGGGTGTTGCCCCCCGGCAGCCGGCGGGCGTCGCCGAGCAGCGGGATGAAGCGCTCCTCGGGGTCCCAGTAGTCCCAGGCCAGCGCGGCGCTGCCGGCCCCGGTGTCCAGGTCGTACGCGGCGACCCGCGAGTGCTGCGGGTCGTGGTGGTAGCCGTTGTCGAAGACCAGGAACCCGTCCCCCCAGAAGTGGGACATGTGCCCGTGGCTCCAGGCGTCGTCGGCCGGGAGTTCAACCGTTGCATGAAGTCCGCCGATTTCCCAGATAATCTCGCCATTTGAACGGCTTATCTTGAGAAGATTATCGAGGTTGCGACACATGATCAGGTAGGCGTCGTCGGCCTCGTCGTACATCAGCGAGTTGCAGTGGGTCCAGTCCTTGGCGCCGGTCCCGTAGGCCTCGTCGAAGAAGTGGTTGCAGGTGATCCACGGGTCGCCGTAGTCGTCGAAGAAGTTGAAGATCATCGGCGGCTTTCCGTCCTCGTCGTCGAAGCCCTCCTCCGCCTCGAGGATCACGTCGCCGGCCACCAGGAAGTCGCTCTTCTCGACGGTCAGCTCGCGGGTCTCCAGGGAGATCCAGGCGATGGTGCCGTCGGGCAGCTCGACGAAGTCGTGGTGCCCCAGCAGGATCCGCGTGACGGTCTGGATCTCGCCGTCGAGGGAGACCCGCACCGTGCCCGACAGGTCGGCGGTCTGCTCCCGGTCGTTCTGGGTGTACAGGATGCTCTGCCCGTCGCGCCCGGGCTTGGCGGTCGGGATGCTCAGCCCCGCCGCGGCCTCGTGGAACCACACGTAGTCCCCGTCGCGGTCGAGGATCACGACCCAGCTGTTGTCCGGCTGCAGGTAGCTGGTCAGGACGTAGCCGCCGGGCTGCATCCGCGCCGCGTCCACCTCGGAGACGGTCAGGTCGGGCAGCTGCGCGGGCGGGGGCGCCAGCGTCAGCTCTCGCTCGTCGCTGACCAGCGGGTCGCCGCCGTCGGGCTCGGTCACCACCCGGAAGCGGTAGGTCGCGCCGGCCTTGAGCCCCAGCAGCCGCACCGCGTGCTCGGTGGCCGCAGCGCTGGTGGTCGGCGAGGACCGGTCCAGCCCGTCGAGGCCGTACTCGACGTGCGAGACGCCCGCCTCGGCGGACGTCCACGTCACCGTCACCACGGTGGGCACCGCCTCGTTGACCTCGGTCTGGATCGCCCACACCCCGGGGGCCTCGTCGGTGGGGCACCCCAGCGCCAGCAGCAGCAGCACGGCCGCCGCGCCGAGTCCGGGTCGGCAGCGGTGGCGGGAGCAGGTGGTCATCAGAGCAGTGATTCCTCGGACGGCGGGGACACGCCCGGCTCCCAGGCTAGCACGAGCTCCAGCTCCAGCTCGACGCCTTCGTCGGCCATCGGCACCGCGCACTCCCAGAACTGGTAGCGCCCGCGGGGCAGCATCGGCAGCATCCGCACCGCGCGGCGGGCCATCAGCCGCATCAGGTCGCGCACGTCCTCGGTCTGCAGCACGCCCACGTCGATCAGCACCAGCGCCAGGTGGCGATCCTGCTCGGCGCTCTTGGCCAGCGCCATCTGGAACACCGTGGCGTCCACCAGCGGCAGCGACGCCAGCGCGTGCTCCAGCTCGCCTCCCTCCTCCGGCGGGTCCGCGGTGACGAACACGGGGCTGCCGGCGAGCCACAGGCTGTACACCGTGCGGTCGGGCAGGTCGATGCGCAGGATCCCCGTGTCGCGGCTGGCGGTCAGCTCCCGGATCAGCGCGCCGGTGCGGGCCGGGTCGAGGGAGCCGTGGCGGTTGGCGCGGCGGGTCCACGGCACGGCGCTCCAGGCGATCTCGTGGTCGATCGAGGGCTCGGCCATCTCGGTGAGGGTGTCCTCGCGGCCGACCTCGTCGAGCATCGCCTCGATCGCGGCGTCGACGTCGCCGATCGTCTCGTCGGCGGCCGCCTCCTCGCGGTCGATCCCCAGCAGGGTGTGGGCCATCCGCTCGAAGGCGTCCTCCTCGCCGGTGAGCATCGCGATGCTCTGCGAGGCGTCCGCCGAGGCCGACGACTCCGAGTACTCCGCCGAGTCGTCCGGCGAGGTCGCCCGCTCCTCGCTGTGATCCACCTCCTCGGTCTCGGCGCCGAGCATCCGCTCGCCGGTGGGCGGCGCCGAGCGCTCCAGCGAGGCCACCAGCTCGGCGGGCAGCTCCAGCGAGCCGGTGTCCTGGATCTCGACGACCACGCTGGCCGACTCCTCCAGCGACGGCGCGAGCTCGCCCTCCGAGCTCTCCTCGAGCGCGTCCTCGAGCTCCTCGTCGGGGTCCCCGCCGAGCATGATCTCCGAGAACTCGTCGACCGTGGACCAGAAGTCCCCGGTGAGCTTGCTCGCCTGGCGTTCGCTGCGCGGCGACGGCGGCGGGACCGGCGGATCGGGGGGCTCCACGCCCTGCTCCACGGCCCGGAAGAACGCCGCGATCGGATCGGGGATCGGCCCCAGCTGCAGGGCGGTGCCGTGGGGCGTGTTGGCCACCACGGTGCCCACCAGCTCGTAGCGGTGGGGGCAGAACCCGAACGCCAGCTCGACGTGCACCTCGGCCTCGAACTGCACGTCCTGGACGGGGATCACGAGCCCGCCCTGCTGCATGACCAGCCAGGTCTGCAGGGCGATCTCCTGGGTGGGCAGCTCGAGCGTGACCTGGTCCAGGGGGCCTCCCGGTCGCGGGTGCGCGTGTGAGGACGCCGGCCAGGGCCCCTCGGGCCCATTGTCGCAAATGCGCCCCGACGCGGCCAACCGCGGGTGGGGCTGCTATCTTGGAACCGAGCGGAGGAGACGGCGATGCTCGGACGGGACGGCGAGGGGCTGCGCGACCGCCTCACCCCGCTGGAGGTGATCGGGCGCCTGCGCCTGCTGGGCTGGATGCTGCAGGCGCGACCCGCGCTGCGCCACCACCTGCGCGACCTCGATCCGATCGGGGACGAGCAGGTCTACGCGGGCTGCTTCCAGTTCCAGACCTGGGACGACCGCCATGTCACCCACATGGCGATCCGGGACGGGAAGGTCCGCGTCGGGGCCGGGCCGGCGCGGGACCCCGACGTGATCCTGCGCTTCCGCGAGCCCCGCCACCTGCGGTCGTTCTTCCGGTTCGGCAGCGACGCGCTGCAGATGCTGCTGGACAACGTGCTGGTCGTCGAGGGCAGCCAGGCCCACCTGCTCAAGTTCGGGGCGATCGCCGGCGACGTGGCCCACGGGCCGCGGTTCGCCCCGCCCGCGGCCCCCGCGCACGCCCCCGACGCCTGGCGCCAGCTGGCCGCGCCGCCGGTGGGCGAGCCGTGCGCCGACGTGCAGCCGGGGTCGGCGCTGCCCGACCCCCACCTGGCCCACCTCGGCCTGGACGACCTGCCCGCGGTCAAGCGCCTGCTGTGGGCCCACCGCCACGTGCGGCCCACGCTGTGCCCCGAGCGGGCGCGGCTGCTCACCGAGTTCGTCGTCCGCCAGCGCCGCGACCCCGCCTCCGCCGGCGAGGCCCCGGCGCTGCGCCGGGCGCGGGCGATCCACCACGTGCTGACCCACAAGCGCGCGATCCTGCACGACGACGACCTGCTCGGCGGGACCACCTCGTCCAAGCGGATCGGCGTGGTGATCTACCCCGAGACGTTCGGCGCCACGATCTGGCCCGAGCTGCACACCTGCGCCCGGCGCGCGCTCAACCCCTACGACGTCGAGCCCGCGGACGCCGAGCTGCTCTCGCGCCAGGTGTTCCCCCACTGGCTGGCCGACAACGTCCGCGAGCACGCCCGCCGCGCCGCGGGCAACCCCACCTCGCTGCAGCTCGACGAGCGCTTCGTGCTGTACTTCCAGTGGAAGGGCTACGCCGTCTCGCACACCATCGTCGACGTGCCGCGGGCGCTGTCGCGGGGCCTGCTCGAACTCCGCGACGAGGCCCGGGCGCGCGCCGGGGACGCCGGCGAGGGCGCGGCCCGCGACCAGTACCGCGCCATGGCGCTGGCGCTGGACGGGGTGCTCGACTATGCCCGTCGCGTCGCCGCCGAGGCCCGCGCCGCCGCCGCGGAGCTCCCCGCCGGGGACGAGCAGTGCGCCCGGATGGAGCGCATCGCCGCGGCGTGCGAGCGGGTCCCGGCGCGGCCGGCCCGGACCCTGTTCGAGGCGATCCAGGCGATCTGGCTGCTGTTCCTGTGCCAGCACCAGGAGAACATCAACGCCGGCCTGTCGCTGGGCCGCCTCGACGTGTGGCTGCAGCCGTACCTGGAGCGCGATCTCGCCGGCGTCGAGGGAGAGCAGGCCCGCGCCGCGTGCGTCGAGGACGCCCTGCGGTGGACCTGCGCGCTGATGCTCAAGTGCACCGACCACCTGCCGCTGGTCCCCGACATCGGCAACCGCCTGTTCGGCGGCTCGTCGTCGGACCAGGTGATCACGCTCGGCGGCGTGGACCACGACGGCGGCGACGCCGTGGGCGACATGACCTGGATCTTCCTCAAGGCCACCGAGCTGCTGCGCCTGCGCGACCCCAACGTCAACGCCCGCTACGCCCCCGGGGTCAACCCGCCCGCCTACCTGCGGCGGCTGTGCGAGGTCAACCTGCTGACCCGCGCCACCCCCTCGCTGCACAACGACGACGCGGTGGTGCCGTCGCTGGTGGCCCACGGCTTCGCCCCCGAGCACGCCCGCGACTGGTCCGCCACCGGCTGCGTCGAGCCCACCAGCTGCGGCCGCCACTTCGGCCACACCGGGTGCCTGATGTTCAACCTCGTCGCCCCGCTGGAGATGGCGCTGCACGACGGCGTGCACCCCGTGCTCGGCGAGCGCATCGGCCCGCGCACCGGCGACCCGCGGGGGATGACCAGCTACGAGCAGTTCCGCGACGCCTACCTGACCCAGCTGCGCTGGCTGATCGACCAGGCCGCGGAGTGCAACAACCTGCTGGGCGAGTCCCACCGCCGGCTGATGCCGTCCCCGCTGCTCTCGGCGCTGTTCACCGGCCCGATGGAGTCGGGCAAGGACGTGATCGACGGCGGCGCGATCTACAACTCCACCGGGGTGGCCAACGTCGGGCTGACCGACGTGGTCGACAGCCTGTGCGCGATCCGCACGCTGGTGTTCGACGAGCGCCGCGTCGAGATGGCGGCCCTGCTCGACGCCGTCGACGCCGACTTCGCCGGCCACGAGGTGCTGCTCGCGCGGCTGCTGAACAAGGTCCCCAAGTTCGGCCAGGACCACCCCCTGCCGCGGTCGATCGCCGACGAGCTGATGGCCCGCTGCCACGAGCACTGGCAGGCCCGGCCGCACTACCGCGGCGGCCACTACGTCCCGGGCTACTGGAGCATGTCCAACCACGTGGCGTTCGGGATGCTCTCCGGCGCGCTGCCCAGCGGCCGCCGCCAGGGCAAGGCGTTCACCCCCGGGCTGACCCCCTCGCCGCTGTGCCACGCGTCGCTGGCCGAGCAGATCCGCGTCGTCGCCGGCCTCGACGCGGCCCTGATGCCCAACAACATCGCCTACAACGTCAAGGTCGTGCCCGCCGCCGGCGAGACCCACGCCCAGACCCTGGACCGCATCACCGCGGTCACCGCCGCCTACTTCGAGATGGGCGGGATGCAGATGCAGTTCAACGTGGTCGGCAGCGACACCCTGCGCCAGGCGATGGAGCACCCCGACGAGTTCCGCGACCTGCTGGTCCGGATCAGCGGCTACAACGCCTACTTCGTCGATCTCAACGAGAACATGCAGCTCGAGCTGATCGAGCGCACCGAGCACTCGCTGGCGCAGCGACAGGGGTAGCGCCTGCCTTCCGCCCTTCCGTCTCTCAGATCCGCACCAGCTGGATCGGGATGCCCGGAGACGGAACGTCTGCGAGGCGTGCGTCCGCGGTGAGCAGCGTGGCGTCGTGGACCCGCGCCGCGGCGAGGTAGAACGCGTCGTACCCCGAGGCGTTGTGCCGGTAGCCCCAGGCCACCTGCAGCAGCGGGGCGTGCCGCACCCGCTCGATGGGCCAGCGGGCCAGGTCGTCCAGCGCCTCACGCGCCCGCGGCTCGTCCAGCCGGCCTCCCATCACCGCCCGCCGCAGCACGGCCAGCACCTCCGCGTCGAGCAGCTCCGGGGCCAGCAGATCCCCCAGCAGGATCATCGGCGCCACCGACCGCCCCAGCGCGCTGCGCAGCAGGACCTCCACCGCCACCGAGGCGTCGACGACCAGCCGCATCACGGCTCCCGCTCTCCGTACTCCTCCCGGGCTTCCGCGACCAGCGCCACCGCCGGCACCCCCAGCTCCACCGGCTCTCGGCCCTCGAGCCGGACGCGGAACTCCTCCATCCGCACCCTGCGGATCACCGCCTGCAGCACCACCTCGCGGACGGTGGTCCCCTCCCGCTTGGCGATCTCTCGTAGCTTGTCGTGCAGCTCGTCGGGCACGTTCTTGACCTGTAGGTTCGCCATGGGATGACGATAGCATGCTACTGGCATGCCGTCGCGGGTCATCGAGCGCACCGAGCACTCGCCGGCGCAGCGACTGGGGTAGCGCGGCTCAGGGACAGGGGCCGTCGTTGCCGTTCGATGGGGTCGTTCCCCTGCACGGTGGAGCCCTTCGATTGTAGAGCAATCCGCTGGAGTCCATGGCGTCCACCACCCCCTCCCCTTCCATGGAATGGGTGGTAGAGTTCCCCACGGTCGAGGGGCCCGGCGTGCGAGGGGCGCGGCTCACAGATCGCCCCGGCTGCGCAGCACGCAGAAGAAGTCCATCGCGGCCATCTGGTAGGCGTGGATCGGGATCGCGATCCAGAAGCTGCGGCACTGCCACACCAGCGCGCCGAGCAGCAGCCCGCCGACGATCGAGAGGAACGCCTCGGCGGGCGGCTTGTGCAGGTGGAGCACGGCGAACGGCACCATCTGCACCACGATCGCCATCCGGCCGAACGTCGGGGCGGTGCCGAACAGCACGAAGCCGCGCCACAGGTACTCCCAGCCGACCCAGTAGACCAGCGCCATCACCTCGTAGCCCAGGAACACGCTCCAGTCCTCGGCCGCCGGGGTGTAGTGCGGGTACTGGTGCTGGAACCCCGGCTGGGCCGAGAGCACCCAGCAGCCGGCGGTCACGATCGGGACGTAGACCGCCGCGACGACCAGCCCCAGGCGCCAGTTGCCCAGGCCGAGGCCCACGTCGGCGGGGCGGCGGCGCAGCAGCACCAGCAGCACCAGCACGGGGATCACGAACCCGGTGAGGCACTGGGTGCCGTGGTGCCAGGCGTACTGGCCGATCCCGCCCGGATCGGCGCCGAGCAGCTCGGCGAGGTGCGTGCGGAAGAACCGCTGGTGGCCCCAGCGCTCCTGGGCCAGCGACAGCGCCGCGGCCGCGACCAGCACCGCGGTGGTGCCGCGGTCCAGCCCGGCCAGCGTGCGCCACAGGGCGCTCAGCTCGTCGCGCAGCCAGGCGATCACGGCCCGCCGCGCCCCAGCTCGTAGACCCCGGTGTCGACGAGCCGCGAGCCGTCGGCGTCGTTGTCCGCCGGCGCGCGGTAGCTCGCCAGCTCGGTGGTGCCGGCGGGCCGGAAGAACCCGCGGTGGGGATCGCCGACCAGGACCCGCGCGCCGCGGCGGGCGACGTCGCGCAGCCACCCCGTGGTGCGCGAGGCCTCGCCGGCGTCGTAGTACATGTCGCCGACCAGCACCACCTCCCACTCGGGGACCGGCACGCCGACGCAGTCCCGCCGGGTGGTGCGCAGCGCCACGCCGTTGAGCGCGGCGTTGAGCTCGACGGCGAGCACCGACAGCGGATCGATGTCGGCCGCCAGCACCGAGCGCGCGCCGGCCTTCACCGCGGCGATCGCGCCGATCCCGCACCCCGCCCCGAAGTCCAGCACGGTGCGGCCGGCGACCACCTCGGGGTGGTCCAGCAGGTAGCGCGCCAGGGCCTGCCCGCCGGGCCACGCGAACGCCCAGAACGGCCACGGCAGGCCCGCGTCGGCGGCGTCGTACTCGGTCCCGCGCCACAGCCGGCAGCCCGGCGCGATCAGCCGCAGCCGCAGCTCGGGGCACAGCGGCGGCGAGACCACCACGGTGTTGTCGAGGATCGTCCGCAGCCGGGGGTCCGGGGTCGGCACGGCGGCGCTCAGTCCCCGTAGGGCACGACGTGCAGCTCGTGGGTGTACTCGAAGCGCTGGTCGTTGCCCGAGACCTCCACCAGGCCGACGGTCAGCTCGTCGTCCCAGGTGGCGTCGTAGGTGTACATCTCGTACAGGCCGTCGGCGATCGTCTCGTGGGAGTCGATGTGCACGTGGCCGGCGAGGTTGGCGTAGACCGCGTCGTCGAGGCTGGCGAACAGCACCTCGATCAGGTCCATCTCGGCCAGGTCGAACATCCCGAGGTGCATCGGGATGTGGGACAGCAGGATGATGCTGTCGTCGGGGTCGCCGAGGCGGTCGCCGATGTCGTCCTCGAGCCAGCGCCAGCTGCCGCCGTCGAAGTCGTGCAGGTCGCCGAACTCGCCCACCAGGGTGTCGTCGCCGCGCACCACCCAGTCGACGCCGACGAAGTGCACGCCGCGGTGGTCGAAGGAGAACAGGTTGAACCAGCTGTCGGCGTCGATCTCCGGGTTGTAGACCGGGGCCGAGGCCAGCGAGAACGACTCCAGCTCGGTGGACAGCAGCTGCCACTGCGGCAGGAACGTGTCGTGGAACGCCTCCTCGTCGCCGCTGTGGATCTCGTTGTCGCCGGTGATCGGCACGTAGGGCACGGTCAGCGCGTCCAGCTGCGGCTTGACCTCGGCCAGCCCCGAGCTCCAGCCGATGTCGCCGAGCACCACCACCAGCTCGATGTCGCGCTCGGCGGCGTGGTCGTTGAGCCACTGCACCGCGAGATCGAGCCGCTCGGCGTGCTCGGCGTTGCCCGTGCAGTGGGGGTCGGCGATCACGCCGAGGGTGAACCGGAACTCCACCGGGCCGCCGTCGTCGTCGTCGCCGGCGTCGTCGTCCGCGGCGGAGTCGTCGTCGTCATCGTCACCGGGGCAGCTGAGCGAGAGGGCCAGCAGCGAGCACAGCGCCAGCCAGGGGAGCGACCGGTTCCAGGCCATCTTCACCTCCGCGGTGGGGTCCCGCCGACACCTTGCCACATCCCATCGCTTGACGCGCCACCGCCGGCGCGGCACATGCTCTGTGCGTGAGCGAGCCCGCCCCGCCCCCCCTGTGGGACCGCGTCCGCGCCGCCACCGCCCACGGCCTGGCGGCAGGCGCGCTGCAGCCGATCCCGACCACCTTCGAGACCGTCGCGGACGGGGGGATCCCGTTCCAGCTGCGGATCGTCGACAACCTGCGGCGCAAGTCGCTGCAGAGGCAGCGCGTGGGGCAGCGCCCGCGGGCCGGCGACGCCGACCCGTTCCTGCCCTACGACGAGGACCTGTACGTCGCCGACCTGCCGCCGGACCACGTGCTGCTGCTGAACAAGTTCAACGTGCTCGACCACCACCTGCTGATCGTCACGCGGGCGTTCGCCGACCAGGAGGAGCTGCCCGACCCGGGCGACCTCGCCGCGCTGGCCACCGTGCTGGCCGGGATCGACGGGCTGGGGTTCTACAACGGCGGCGAGGCCGGCGGCGCCAGCCAGCCCCACAAGCACGTCCAGCTGGCGCCCTACCCGCTGGCCCCGGGGCTGGACGGCACCCCGCTCGACGCCGTGCTCGGCGACGCCGTGGCCGACGGCGACGTGCTGCGGCTGCCGGCCCTCCCCTTCCCCCACGCGCTGGCCCGCCACGAGCTACCCGCCGATCCCATCGCCGCGGGCGAGCTGCTGTGGCGGGAGCAGCGCCGGCTGCTGCGGGCGATCGGGCGCGACCCCGGGGACGCCCCGCCGCCGGTCCGCCAGCGGGCGCCGTACAACCTGCTGTGGACCCGCCGCTGGTCGCTCGCCGTGCCCCGCACCCGCGAGAAGGCCGAGGGCATCTCGGTCAACGCGATCGGCTTCGCCGGCGGGCTGCTGGTCCGCGACGAGGCCGAGCGGGCGCGGGTGTTGAGCGCGGGTCCGCTGAAGATCCTGCGCGAGGTGGCCGGCCGGGCACTCCCGCCTGGGGAGTAGGGGGCCAGCCCGGGGCCTGGTCGTTCCCCGTCCGGCTCGCTACCGCCGACGCCGCCCGAGCACCGCGATCCCCAGCGCGGCGAGGCCGCCGAACACGCCGATCAGCACCGCGGAAGGGGTGGCGCCGGCGTCCAGCGCGCAGGCCGTCTGGCGCGCCGGGCCGTCGCACCACACCTCGGCGCCCTGCCAGTCGGACTGGGTGCAGACGTAGTGGAAGCCGGTCCCGGCCAGCTGGTCCTGGCAGCTCTCGGCGCTGTCGTCGTCGCCCCACACCGGGTAGCACACCTCGCAGTCGGTGCCGGGCTGCTCCTTCTTGATCTCGGTGCAGGTCTCCGGCGGGCCGGGGAACGGCGAGGCGTCGGCGCGGGCCAGGCCGGCGCACGCCAGGGTCAGCGCGAGGGCAAGCGAGATCGACAGGACGAAGCGCATCGGCGGGTCTCCAGGTGCTCCCTGGAGCGAGGAGCTAGCAAGCCGCGTGCCGTCGGGGCGGGTCGAGGCGGGTCAGGGCTGGTCGGCGACGATCGCGTCGCGGAACGAGTCCCAGCTGCTGAACCCCTTGCCGACCTGCAGCACGGTCATGTCGGGGCGGACGATCGCCCAGGTCGGGTAGCCCAGGTCGTCCTGGTGGTAGGGCTCGAAGATCGCGTAGCCGAAGCCGCGGTCCTTGAGGATCGGCTCCCCGGCGGTGCCGTGGGTCGACACGTAGCTGTCGAACGCCTGCTGGGTCGGCTCGCCGATCACGTTGCTCAGGCCCTCGCCGAGCATGCTGACGAACACGGTGGGGATCCCCAGGCCGTCCATCTCGGTCAGGAAGTCGCCGGCCCCTTGAGCCATCTGCAGGCACGGCCCGCAGTCGGGCTGGGTCGAGTCCAACACCAGGTAGCGGCCGGTGAAGTCCCACAGGTCCACCAGCTCGCCGCAGGGGTCCTCCAGCCACGCGGTGGGGAACGTGGCGTCCTCGGCCAGCACGAAGTCGGTGGTCAGCGTGCCCGGGTTGCCCAGCGGCCAGCCGCAGTCGTAGGGCGCGGTGCGCGGGACCCAGGGGTTGGCGATCTGGGTGCCGGGGTCCTTTGTCAGCGTCGCCGAGCCGGTGGCGCTCAGCGCCATCACGCCGTCGTCGGGCAGGCCCAGGTCGGACAGCGCGTACTCGCTGTCCCACTCCAGGGCGAACGGGGTCCCGGCCGTGATCGCGTCGATCGTCGTCAGCTCGCTGGAGTGGCACAGGTTCGCGGCCGCGCTGCGGAAGAACAGGGCCCCGTCGCCGTCGACCTCGGACCAGTCCAGCGACCACCACTCGGGCCGCGTGTCGGTGCCGCCGAAGACCAGCTCGTAGCACTCGGCGAAGCCCACCGTCATCACCGCCTCGCCCTCGAGCTGGACCGAGCAGCCGGGGCACAGGTAGGGCTGGTCGAGGAACTGCACGCCGCCGTAGGTCCGGGTGTAGTCGCAGTCGCCGTAGCCCGCCGCCTCGGCGTCGGCGTCGAAGTCCAGCGACCAGGTGATCTCGCCCTCGATCACGTAGGCGTCGACGGTCTCCACCGTGGTGTCGTCGTCCCCCGCGTCGTCGTCCGCCGCGTCGTCGTCTGCGTCGTCGTCGTCCGCCGCGTCGTCGTCCGCCGCGTCGTCGTCCGCCGCGTCGTCGTCCCCTGCGCTGTCGTCGTCCTGGTCGGCGGGGCACCCGGTCCACAGCCACGCGCCGATCCCGAGCAACGCGAACCCGATCCAGCTCGCACGACCCATGGCGGCCCTCCTCGCGGCAGTGTAGCCCGCCCGGAGGCCGGCTCCGCGATTTCTTCTTTCCGTTCATCCTACCCCCGCGCATGACGTACGATGCAGGTGGGAGGGCAGCGGCGGGTCCCTGCCCCCGGACGGGAGTCGAACGATGCGCACGCTCGGACTTCACCTCGCGCTGCTCGCCGCCCTGGCGTGGGCTGGCTGCGGCACCTGGGAGATGGGCGACGGGCCCCCGGTGGACGACGACGACACCACCGAGCACAGCGGCGACGACGACGCCGCAGACGACGACGCGGCGGACGACGACGCGGCCGACGACGACGCGGGCGACGACGACCTGGGCGACGACGACCTCGCCGACGACGACACCGGCGACGACGACACCGGCGACGACGACACCGGGGCCTTCGACGGGGACGGCGACGGGACCCCCGAGTCCACCGACTGCGACGACCACGACCCCTACCTCAACCAGAACGACGTCGACGGCGACGGCTGGTCGACCTGCTACAACGACTGCGACGACAACAACCCGTTCCTCAACCTCGACGACGCCGACGGCGACGGCGTGACCTCCTGCGACGGCGACTGCGACGACGGCAACGCCGCGGTGTTCCCCGGCGCGTTCGAGGACACCAGCGACGGGATCGACAACGACTGCGACGGCCAGATCGACGAGGGCGGCGTGTGCGACTGCCCCTCCACCGGCGACTTCGCCGAGGCGATCGACGCGTGCACCGGCGTGCTCGGCGTCAACACCTGGGGCGACGTCAACCAGTACCAGGTGATCAGCGCCTACGGCCCGGCGATCGCCCCCCAGGGCGGCTGCCGGCTGCTCGGGCTGCACAGCGGCAACATGTACGAACCCGTGGCCCAGATCGGCGAGTGGCTGCACCAGAACCCGACCAACGAGTGGGACTTCACCGGCTACACCGCCAGCTGCGGCAACCCGCCCCCGCCGGGCAACGACAGCAAGTACGACCTGACCTACGTGGACATCGCGCTGCAGGTGCCCCAGGGGGTCAACTCGTTCTCGGTCGACTTCTTCTTCGCCTCCAGCGAGTACATCGAGTGGGTCTGCACCGCGTTCAACGACACGTTCGAGATGTACCTCGAGAGCTCGGCGCTCAACCCCGCCGACTTCCCCGACCACGACGGCGACGGGATCCCCGAGGGCAACATCAGCTTCGACGGCAACGGCTTGCCGATCACCGTCAACAACAACTACTTCGTCGTCACCGACTGCGCGACGATGTACAACCTGCCGGGCTTCTCCGGGCAGGGCTACACCGGCCTGGCCCAGGGCACCGCCTGCACCAGCAACAGCGGCAGCACCACCGAGGCCGGCGCCACCGGGTGGCTGACCACCACCGCGCCGTGCACCCCCGGCGAGACGATCAAGCTCAAGTTCAGCATCTGGGACGAGGGCGACGGGATCTACGACTCGGTGGTGTTCATCGACAACTTCCAGTGGCACGCCGCGCCGCAGCAGGACCCCGACACCGGCTGATCACTCCCACTCGATCGTCCCCGGCGGCTTGGAGGTCAGGTCCAGCGCCAGCCCCGAGATGCCCGGCAGCGACAGGATCTGCTCGCGCAGCTCGTCGATCAGCGCCGCGGGCAGCGCCGCCGGGGTGGCGGTCATCGCGCGCGCCGAGTGCACCGGCCGCACGATGCACAGCTCCTCGCCGCGCCCGTCGATCCGCAGCGGCGCCAGCACCGTCGGGCACTGCCAGATCGCGTCGTAGATCCCATGGCGCCGCAGGCCCTCCATCACCGCGTGGTCGGCCTCGCGCAGCAGGTCCAGCCGCGGGCGCGTCATCGTCGCGGCGAGGTTCTCGAACCGCGACGGCGTCCCTGGCGCCAGGCTCCACACGCAGCGGTTGACCCCGGAGACCTCCTCGAGGATCTGCCCCGCCGCGCGCCGCAGCTCGTCCCACGTCGCGTCGCCGCCGAGCATCACCGGGTGCTCGTAGGACCGCAGGTCGGCCTTGACCCCCACCGAGCGCACGGGCAGCGCGCGGGCGTGCAGCCCGAAGCCGCGGGCGATGGCGTCGGCGGCGCCGCCCACCTCGGCCAGCGCCGGGGACGGCGGCCGGCCCTCGCTGCACAGCAGCCGCACCCCCAGCCCCGGCCCGGGGAACGGGTGCCGCCAGATCGCGCCGCGCGGAATCCCCAGCATCTCGCCGAGCTCGCGGACCTCGACCTTGTACAGCTCGGCCAGCGGCTCCACCACGCGCCCCTTGGAGATCATCGCCTCGATGATCGGGACCCGGTTGTGGTGCGTCTTGATCGTGTCGGCGCGCCGGGTCCCGCCGGTCTCGATCGTGTCGGGGTAGATCGTGCCCTGGCCCAGCAGGTGGTCCTCGATCCCGAGCCGCCGCGCCTCGCGCTCGAACACGTCGATGAACGTGGTGCCGATCACGTGCCGCTTGCGCTCGGGCTCGGTGGCGGTCCCCAGCGCGTCGAGGAACGCGTCGCCGGCGTCGACGAAGTGCAGGTTGCGGTCCAGCCCCAGGTCGGCGAAGCGGGCCAGCACCTCGCGGCTCTCGTCCTTGCGCATCAGGCCGTTGTCGATGTGCAGCAGGTGCAGCCGGTCGGGCCCCAGCGCCTCGCCGAACAGCCGCGCCGCGACGGTCGAGTCGACGCCCCCCGAGGCCAGCAGGAACACCGAGCCGTCGCCGACCTGCGCGCGGATCTGCTCCACCTGCTGCTCCACGTAGCGCTCCATCGTCCAGCTCGGCTCGCAGCCGCAGATGCCCAGCGCGAAGTTGGCCAGCATCTCCTCGCCGTGCTCGGTGTCGTCGACCTCCGGGTGGTACTGGAACCCGAAGCGCCGCAGCCGGTCGCAGCCGATCGCGGCGTTGGCGTGGCGCACGCGGCCGTCCCCCGACAGCGAGTACCCCAGCTCCTCGAACTCCGGGCCCAGCGCGGCGACGGTGTCGAAGTGGCTCATCCACACCTGCTCGACGGGGCCGAGCCCGGCGAACAGCGGGTGCGCGCGGCGCAGGTGCAGGTCGGCGTGCCCCCACTCGCGGCCGCCGTGGATCACCGTCCCGCCGTAGTGCTTGGCGATCTCCTGGTGCCCGAAGCAGAACCCCAGGATCGGGACGTCGAGGTCGAAGATCCCGCGGTCGTAGGCCGAGTCCTCGCCGCGGGAGGACAGCGACGGGCTGCCCGACAGGATGATCCCGCGGTACCCGGCATAGGCCTCCGGTGGGTCCTCCGGCTGGCGGATCTCGGCCAGCACCCGCAGGCGACGGATCTTGGTCGCGATCAGGTGCGCGTACTGTCCCCCGAAGTCCACCACCGCGATGGCGTCGTGCTGCGCGTGCTGCATGGACGGTCCTCTCGATCGGCGATCCGAAGAAACCTTGTTACTCGATCACGCGCCCCCTGTTCAAAGGGGTGGACAGGAATGATATCCTGTATGGCGGGGAGCGTTCCCCGGAAGGGCTGGACATGGTCTCCAACGTGGCACGGTGGGGCGTCGTGGTCGCCTCGCTCGCCCTCTCGCTCGGCGGCGTCCGGGGCGCCGCGGCGCAGACCTGTGGCGTGCTCGAGTTCGCCGGAGACGGCGAGCTGGCGGGCAAGAGCGTCCGGGTCAAGCTCTCGGCGCTGGTGGCCCAGGAGTTCCGCGACCGCGACGAGTGCAGCTCCGCGGTGCTGATCCCCGTCGAGGAGGTCGACGAGGGCTGCCAGGACAACCCGCGGTGCCTCAAGAAGCTGGCCAGGGACCGGAACCTCGAGCACCTGATCACCGGCGTCGTGACCGACGGCCGCGCCGACCGCACGGTCCGGCTGCAGCTGGAGCTGTTCGATCCCAAGAAGGGACGCTCCCAGCGGGACGTCGAGGAGGAGATCCGGGCGAGCAAGGAGGTCCTGCTCGCGACCCTGCCGCTGCTGGCCAACGAGCTGCTCACCGGGCGGCGGGTCGCCCCGGAGCCCGAGCCCGAGCCGGAGCCCCGCGAGGCGATCGCCGAGCGCGAGGAGCCCCGCGAGCCGCGGACGCCGGTGGAGGTCGTCGAGCGCGAGCCGATGACGACCTGCGGGGTGCTGCAGTTCACCGGCAGCGGGCGCTTCACCGGCAACGGGGGGCTGCTCGCGCTGACGACCCTGGTCAACACCGAGGTGGACATCGTCGGCCACTGCGAGCTGACCAACCAGTACGAGCCGGGCGACTTCGACAAGGGCTGCGCCGAGAGCAAGGCCTGCCTGTCGGAGTTCGCCACCGAGCACGAGCACACGCGGATGATCGTCGGGACGGTCTCGGACGGCAGCGACAGCAGCCACCTGACCCTGCGGCTGAACCTGTTCGACGCCAACCGCGGCCGCTGGATCCGCACCGTCGAGGACGATCTGGCGGTGGACAAGACCCAGCAGAAGGTCGAGCTGCCGCCGATGATCACCGAGCTGTTCACCGGCGAGCGGCCCAAGACCGCCGCCGAGATCCTGGCCGAGAACGAGGCCGAGGACATCAAGCTCGACTTCGAGATGGAGGACATCATCGACACCATCGAGGACAGCGACGACGTCTTCGTCTTCGGCGAGGAGGTCACCAACCTCGAGGTGGTCGATCTGGAGCTCACCCCCGAGGAGCGCCAGCGGCGCAAGGAGGAGGAGCTCCGCCGCCAGGAGGCGGAGCGCCGCCGCGCCGAGGAGGAGGCGGAGCGCGCGCGCCGCGCGGAGGAGGAGCGCGAGCGCCAGGAGGAGGCCCGCGCCGCGATCTCGATCGAGGAGGGCGACGAGGACGAGATCGTGATCGAGCCGGCCGGCGCCGCGATCGTGATCGGCGAGGACGACGAGGAGGACTCCGGGGACTGACCCGCTCCCCCACCCCACCGCAGCTCCCCTGGCCGATCCGGCCGACCAGCCCTAGATTCGGTCCGTCATGCCGACGACCGGAGATCCGATGCCCCCCGACGAGATGATCGAGCTCGACGTCCTGCCCCGCCTGCGCCCCGACGCGTTCACCCGCGACGACGAGGAGGACGACCGCGCGTTCTACCGCGCCGGCCGCTCCGAGCCGCCGCTGGACCGCCTGGCGCTGGACACCGCCCGCGACCTGATCGGCCAGCTGCTCGAGGCCGACGGCGCCGCGATCCTCGACCTCGCCGCCGGCGCCGACAGCCACCTGCCGGACGGGGCCACGCCCGCTCGACTGGTGGGGCTCGGCCTCGACGAGCCGGCGCTGCGGGCCAACCCGGCGCTGACCGAGACCGTGGTCCACGACCTCAACGCGGTGCCGGCCTTGCCGTTCCCCGCGGCCAGCTTCGACGCGGTGCTGTGCAGCTTCGCGATGGAGTACCTGACCCACCCGTTCGACATCTTCGACCACGTCAGCCGCGTGCTGCGCCCCGGCGGGCTGTTCGTGGTGCTGTTCAGCAACCGCAAGGTGCGGCGCAAGGCCACGCGGTTCTTCCGCGACGCCCCCGAGCAGCGCCGCGCGGGGCTGGTCCACGAGCTGCTGATGGTCACCACCGGGTTCGAGCGGCTGGGCCGCTTCGAGGCCGTCGGCCGACCGCGCCCGGCGGACGACGAGTTCGCCGACACCGGCCTGCCCAGCGACCCGATCTACGCGGTGTGGGCCGACCGCAGCGGCGCCCCCGCGGACCGCCCGGCCCGCCCCCGCCCCGCGTCGATCCGCGGCGTGCCGCTGGACCGCGAGGCGATCGAGGCCCGCAAGCGCGCCGTCGGCCAGACGCTGCGCTGCCCCTACTGCGAGCAGCCGCTGACCCCCTGGCCGGTGCCCCAGACCCCGTTCACCGAGTGGAGCTGCGAGGAGATGTACGTCTGCCTCGACAACCGCTGCCCGTACTACTGCGGCGGGTGGTCGGAGATGGACCGCCAGGGCAACCGCGGGTACTCGTACCGGCTGATGTACAACCCTGATCTCGACCGCTGCCTGCCGACGCCGGTGGCCGGCCTCGGGGCGCTGCGCAGCGGGCAGGTGCTGCCCCGCGGGTGAGCGCCCCGCTCAGGAGCGCCGCGGCCGCTCGCGCATCAGGCCCTCCTGGGCCACCGACGCGACCAGCACCCCGGCGCGGTCGAAGAACTGGCCGCGGTTGAGCCCCCGGGCGCCGGCCGCGCTGGGGCTGTCCATCGCGTGCAGCAGCCAGCCGTCCATCCGGAAGTCGCGGTGGAACCAGATCGCGTGGTCGATGCTGGCGACCTGCAGGCGCAGGTCCCAGAACGTGCGGCCGTGGGGGTACAGCGCCGTGCCCACCAGCCCGAAGTCCGAGGCGTAGGCCAGCAGGTACTGGTGCACCGCGGGATCGTCGGGCAGCTCGCCGGCGGCGCGCAGCCACTGGTACTTCAGCGGCTCGCGGGGCTCCGGGGCGAAGGGGTCCACCGGGTCGATCGGGCGGATCTCGATCGGCTTGTCGCACAGCAGCTTGGTGCGGTACGGCTCGGGGATCTTCTCGGCCCGCCGCTGCACCAGCTCCAGCTCGGACGACAGGCCGTCGGGCCCCGGCACGTCGGGCATCGCGCGCTGGTGGTCGAACCCGTCGTGCGGCTCCTGGAACGACGCCATCACCGCGCAGATCGCCTTGCCGTTCTGGATCGCGACGATCCGGCGGGTGGAGATCGTGCCCCCGTCGCGGATCGGATCGACCTGGTAGACCACCGGCCGGGTGGAGTCGCCGGCGCGCAGGAAGTAGGCGTGCAGGCTGTGCGCGCCCCGCTCGTCGGCCACCGTGCGGTGCGCCGCCGACAGGGCCTGCCCCAGCACCTGGCCGCCGAACAGCGCGCCGAAGCCGAGATCCTGGCTCTGGCCGCGGAACAGGTTCTCCTCGATCTTCTCGAGCTCGAGCAGCGCCAGCAGCTCGTTCAGCACGTCCGTCATCGTCGCTCCTCTTCGGCGGCGCCCGGCCCGGCGGCCTCCCGGCGGTGCCAGCGCGGACCGGCCGGGGTGTCGATCACCTGGACCCCCTGGGCCTGCAGCTCGTCTCGGATCGCGTCCGCCGCGGCCCAGTCCCCCGCCGCGCGGGCCGCCTCGCGCCGACGCAGCGCGTCCTCCACCGCGGCGTCGGCCTCCGGGGCGCCGTCGCCGATCACCCCCACCACCTCGTCGACCCGGGCGACGAAGCCCCGCACCCGGTCCAGCTGCTCGGCGTCCAGCTGCCCGGCCTGGAGCAGGCCGTTGATCCGGCGCATCCCGCGGAACAGCGTGGCCTGGGCCGCCGCGACGCCCAGGTCGTGGTCCATCGCGTCGTGGAAGCCGCGGCGCAGCTCGTACAGCAGCTGGTCCAGCTCCGGCGCCGTGGCGCCCGGGCGGGCCAGGTACAGGCGCGCGGCGAAGTCGCGCAGGCGCTCCACGCGGCGCGCCGCCTGGCGCAGCTGGTCGGGGTCGAGGCGCAGCACCCGGCGGTAGTGCTGGGACAGCATCCAGTAGCGCACGGCGGCGGGGTCGTGGCCCTGGGCCACCAGGTCGGCCAGCGTGACGTCGTGCCCCGGGGCGCGGTGCACCTTGTGGCCGTCGGCGACCACCACCTCGCAGTGCATCCACAGGTTGGCCAGCGGCTTGCCGGTCAGCGCCTCGGCGATGGCGATCTCGTTCTCGCCGTGGGGGAACACGAGATCGGTGCTGGCCAGGTGCAGGTCGAACGGCTGGCCCAGGTGGCGGGTGGCCATCGTCGAGCACTCGACGTGCCAGCCGGGGCGGGCGTTGCCCCACGGGGTCGGCCAGTAGATCCCGGCCTTGAGCTCGGCCAGCGTGCTGCGCTTGAACAGCGTGAAGTCCCGCGGGTTGTCCTTCTCGTAGTAGTCGTAGTCCACCGACTGGCCGCTGCGGATCGCCTCGAGGTCGACCCGCGACAGCCGCCCGTAGCCCGGCGCCTTGCCGATGTCGAAGTACACCGAGCGCAGCTTCTCGTAGGCCACGCCCTGCTCCAGCAGCTGGCGGGCCTCGTCGACCATCTCGGGGACGTGCTGGCTGGCCCGCGGGTAGTGGTGCGCGGGGAGCACCGCCAGCGAGCCCATGTCGTCGAAGAACGCCTGCTCCCAGCGGGCGGTGAACGCGCCGAGCTCGGCCCCCTCGGCGAGGCACTGGGCCACCGTGCGGTCGTCGATGTCGCCGAGGTTGATCACCAGCTTGACGTCGAACCCGCGGTAGGCCAGGTAGCGGCGGACCAGGTCGGCGAACACCATCCGCCGGCACAGCCCCAGGTCGGCCGGGCCGTCGAGGCTCGGGCCGCAGGCGTAGATCCCGACGCGGCCGGGGCGCACCGGGTCGAGCTCGTCGAGCTGCCGGGTCAGCGTGTTGTGGAACCGCAGCGGGACCGGGACCTTCTCGCTGCGGAACAGCGGCGTCGACAGGTAGCGCTCGCCGCCGTCGGGCAGGATCGCCACCACCGTGCCCGCCTCCATCGCCGCGGCCTGGTCCAGCGCGACCCGCATCGCGGCCCCGGCGCTCATCCCCACGAAGATGCCCTCCTCGCGGGCCAGCCGGCGGGCGACCTCGTAGGCCGCGTCGTCGTCGACGTGCACGATCGCGTCGGGCGCCGCCGGGTCGAAGATGCCCGGGGCGTACGACTCCTTCATGTTCTTGAGGCCCTGGATCTTGTGGCCCTTGTAGGGCTCCACCGCCACCAGCCGGTGGGCCGGGTCGAGCTCGTGGAGGCGCCGCGCGAGCCCCACCGCGGTGCCCGACGTCCCCAGCGTCGCGACCACCGTCGCCGGGGCGCCGTCGAGGGCGTCGGCGATCTCGTCGGCGGTGCCGGCCTCGTAGTGCGCCCGCCAGTTGTCGTCGTTGTTGAACTGGTCGACGAGGAAGTAGCGCTCGGGCTCCTCCCGCGCCATGCGGTAGACCTCCTCGATCGCGCCGTCGGTGCCCAGGTGCCCCGGGGTCAGCAGGATCTCCGCCCCGTAGGCCCGCAGGATCTTGCGCCGCTCGGCGCTGGCCGCCTCGCTCATCGCGAAGATCATCGGGTAGCCCTTGACCGCGCAGACCATCGCCAGCCCGATGCCGGTGTTGCCGCTGGTGGCCTCGAGCACGGTGCGGCCCGGGGTCAGCGCGCCGCTGCGCTCGGCGGCCTCGATCATCCGCAGCGCGGCCCGGTCCTTGACCGAGCCGCCGGGGTTCATGAACTCGAGCTTGGCGTACACCGCGACGGCGGGATCGGTGTGCAGCCGGCGGATCCGCACCAGCGGGGTCCCCCCCACCAGCTGCAGGATGTCGTCGACCCTGGGCGGCTTCATCGGTCCCGCGGTGCCTCCGGACTTCGCCGCCGCATTCTATGCCATCGGCGGCCGCCCGATCTGCCGGGCTAGCGGTGCCGGAAGTGCACGAACAGGCGGCCCCAGTTCTTGGAGTCCTTCTCCACGCGGTGGTACAGCGCCTTGATCTCGGGGCGCTGGAGGAACCGCAGGACCCGCTTCTTGAGCTGGCCGCTGCCCTTGCCCGGGATGATCTCGACCAGCGCGATGCGCCGCTCGACCGCCTCGCGGATCACCCGCTCGAGCTCGCGGTCGATGTCGCGGCTGCGGTTGTAGATGTCGTGCAGGTCGAGGGTGAGCTTGGCCATGCCCGCGGCTCAGTAGATCTTGACGCGGTGGGGCGAGACCGCCGAGCCGGCCAGCCCGGTGACCCCGTCGCCGACGACCTCGATGTAGTAGTCGACCTCCTTGGCGTCGTCGCCGAGCCAGGCGCCGTGGGGGATGCTGCCGCTGATCGTGCCGCTGTCACCCCCGCGGGCGCCGGACTGCTGCCACGGGCCTCCCGCGGCGCGGTACCAGATCACCGCCTGGTAGCTCCCCGGGGGGTCGACCGAGACCGACAGCGAGATCGGCCGGCCGCGGATCCCCCGCGAGACCGGGCTGTGGGTGACCCGCAGCGAGGGCAGCGGCGTGGACGGCTCGGCGCCCACGGCGCCGTCCTCGAGGTTCTCCGCGATCGGGGTCAGGGCCTCGTCCTCCTCCTCGGGCCGCGGCGGCGCGTCGCCGAGGATCGACGGGTCGAGCAGCGGCGCCCCGGTGGCGGCCTCGCCGTCCTCCGTCCCGGCGTCGGGGGCCGCGTCGGGGGCGGCGCCGAGGTCGCCCGCGCCGGCGTCGGTGGAGCCCGCGGTGCCCGCCTGCCCCCCGCCCTGGCCGGCCCCCACCGTGGAGGACATCCCCGCCCCGCCGCCGCCCGTGGTGCCGGCGGCGGCGGCGTCGCCCCCCCGCCGCGACGGCGTGAACTCCGAGACGATCAGCACCGCGAGCAGCGCGACGGCGGCCACCGAGATGGCGATCCACAGCCAGCGGGCGCCACCGGAGCGGGCCTCCGCGGCGCCCGCGGTGAACGTCTCGGGGCGACCCGAGGTCCCGGTCCAGACCGTGACCTTCTCGGGGGACCTCCTGGCCGACTGGCGGGGCGCCGGGCCGCCCGGGAACGCGCGCCGGGTCGATCGCACCGGGCCGCCCCCCTCGCCGTCGTCGGTGGACTCCTCGGGAGGCTCGTCGTCGTCGTCGGCCTCGCCCCCGTCCGTCCCGGCCGGCGGGACCGTCGACTCCAGCTCGTCGTCGAACGTCCGGGGCGGGTTGAACGCCGAGATCTCCATGTCGGCCGCGAGCTGGCGCTCGGCCTGCACGCCCTCGCCGCGCAGCGTCTCGGTGGCGTCCGGCTCGCGCTCGTCGCCCTCGCCGTCCTCGGTGTCCGGCTCTCCGGGCGAGTCGTCCCCGGCGCCTCCTGCGGCCGGCGCGCGTTGCGCGTCCTGCCCTGCGGTGTCCTCGTCCCCGGTGGGGGCCGCCGTCCGCGCCGTGGTCGCCTGGGCCTCGAGGGAGTCCAGGGCCGGTTCGCGCCGCGCGGACGACGAGGTCGCGGCGTCCAGCAGCTCCTCGGTCTCCCCGATCTCGTCGGTGGCGGTCAGGTCGTCGGTGTCCGTGCCCCCCAGCGACTCCTCCTCGGGGCGGAGCGGCGTCGCACCGTGTCGCTGCTCGGCGGCGATCGGGTCGGACGGCGGCAGCACGAACGACGAGTAGGGCTGCCCCTCGTCGTCGGCGCTGGCGTGGCTGACGCGCTCCACGAGCTCGTCCTCGTCGTCGACCTCGTCGGGGATCACGCCGCGGACGTCCTCGATCAGCAGCGCCAGCAGGTCCCGGGCACCCTTGGTCGGGGTGATCTCCCGCAGCGCCGCGGCCAGCTCCTCGCCGTCGTGGTAGCGCCGGGCGGGGTCCTTGTGCAGGGCCTTCTCCAGGATCGGGACCAGCTCGGGGAACGACTTGCCGGCCACCTCGAGGGGGCCCTTGACCTGGGCCCCGCGCAGCTTGCGGATCGAGCCACGCGTGGTCGGCGTGTCGAACAGCGGCTTGCCGGCGATCAGCTCCAGCACCACGGTGCCCCAGCTGAACACGTCGGAGGCCGGGGTCAGCTCCTCGCCGCGCGTCTGCTCCGGCGAGACGTACAGCGGCGGGTCCAGCGGTCGCGCCGGCTCGTCGAGGTCCGAGTAGGCCCGGATCACCGCCTCGGTGCCCCACCCCGCGACCTTGGGCTGCCCGGCGCGCGAGACCAGCACGTTGGAGGGGCGCAGGTCGCCGTGGACCGCGTCCAGCGGCGTGCCCTCGACCTCGGCGACGTGGATCGCGCGCAGGCCCTCGGCGATCTGGACCGCGAGGTACACGATCAGCGGGCGCTCGATCGGCAGCATCCCGTCGCGGGCGGTGGAGACCAGCTGCTCCAGGGTCGGCCCGTCGACCCGCTCCATGGCGACGAACAGGTTCTCGCCGACCCGGCCGATCTCGTAGATCTGGACCACGGCGGGGTGGCGCACGCGGATCCCGGGCACTCCCGCCTGCCGGGCGGTCCCCGGCGAGAGCTCGACGCCGATCCGGACGCGCCCGGCGAAGACCTTCAGCGCCACCTCGCGCCGGGTCTCCCCCTCTCCGCCGACCGCCTCGAACACGCTGGCGATCCGGCCCGAGGCCAGCAGCTGGCGGATCTGGTAGGGCCCGAAGGTCGCGCTGACGTCCGCGCTGTCCGTCACACCAACCCCTCCCATCGCGGTCCTCCCCAGTGTAGCGCGGTGCGCGGATCGCTTCACGGCTCGCGCGAGCTCGCCCGCGTGAACGCACCCGCCGAGGGCGCGCGCCCGGTTGCTACAATGGGGATCATGCGCACCCCACCGATCTCGATCTGGCCCTGTCTGGTGCTGGCGCTGACGTGCCTGGCACCGCACCCGGTCGCCGCGCAGGACGCCGCCGGCGAGAACGTCGAGGACGTGTTCTTCGAGGCCCTCGATCTCAAGCAGGGCGGCCAGTGCGCGTTCGCGGTCGGCCGGTTCCAGCTGTGCCTGCAGCTCGACCCGACGCTGCACCAGGCCCGGCTGCACCTGGCCGAGTGCTACCAGGCGCTCGGCGAGCACGAGGCGGCGCTGCGCGAGGCCCGCGCCTACCTCGACGCCGACTTCCCCGAGGCCGAGCTCGACCGCGCCAAGGCGGTCATCTCGGCGAGCAGCGGCGCCCTGGGGGCGTCCTCGGGCGGGGGGCAGGACACCGGCGGCGACCGGGGCAAGCCGGACGGAGACGCGGCCACCGGCGACGCGACCGGGCTCGACGGCGGCAAGCCCCGGCCCGACGGGGGCACGGCCGGGAAGCGGCCGCCCCGGGCGCGGGTCGAGACCGGCTTCCCCGGGGACACCCCGCGGCGGTTCGCCCACGCGCGGATCGGCACGGGGCTGCTGGTCACGCACTTCGCCAACGAGGCCCAGCTGACCGCGCTGGGACCGCTGGTCGACGCCCGGTTCCTGCTGGGCGAGTACGTCGAGCTGGGGGTCACCGCCCGCGTCGCGATGGGGCCCTACCCGGAGCGCGGCGGGACGGTGACGGTGCCGGAGTTCGGCGGGGCGGTGGGCGTCTCGATCCCGCTGAAGGGCCCGCGCCTGACGATCGGCGCGCTGATCCCGATCGTGCTCAGCGGCTTCGGCGGCGACACCCGCGCCGACGGCGGGATCCTGGCCGAGGTCGGGATCCACGTCCCGGTCGAGGACACGCCGCTGGTGATCGACGGCGTCTTCGAGGGCGGCTACCTGGTCAGCGCCGCGGTGGGCGGCCGGGTCGGCGTCTCGTTCCAGCTCGGGCCCAGGCGGCTGCCGTGAAGGGAGCAGGGAGATGACCATGCGATGGTACGGACTTCTGGCGACCCTGGCGGCGATGGGGCTGCTCCTGGCGGGCTGCGACCGGGACGGCGACTGGGTCGGATTCTGGGACCAGGGCGATCCCGCCGCCGATGACGACACCGGCGACGACGACACCGGCGACGACGACTCCGGCGACGACGACACCGGCGACGACGACTCCGGCGACGACGACTCCGGCGACGACGACTCCGGCGACGACGACTCCGGCCCGGCCGACGCCGACGGCGACGGCTACACCGAGGACGTCGACTGCGACGACAACGACCCCGACACCTACCCCGGCGCGCCGGAGCTGTGCGACGGCAAGGACAACGACTGCGCCGACGGGGTGCCGGCCGACGAGACCACCGACGACGACGGCGACGGCGCGGTGCAGTGCGAGGACTGCGACGACAGCAATCCGGCGGTGTACCCCGGAGCCCCCGAGGGCTGCGACGGCATCGACAGCGACTGCGACGGCAGCCTCGGAGCCCTGGAGATCGACGACGACGGCGACGGCGAGTCCGAGTGCGACGGCGACTGCGACGACACCGACGCCGGCCTGAACAACATGGACCTCGACAACGACGGCGTCTCGTCGTGCGGCGGGGACTGCGACGACCTCGACGCCGCGCTGAACCCGTGGGACGACGACGGCGACGGCTACTCCAGCTGCGACGGCGACTGCGACGACCACGACCCGTCGGTGATCCCGGTGGACGCCGACGGCGACGGCTGGACGACCTGCAGCGGGGACTGCGACGACGGCGACAGCGCCGTGTACCCCGGCGCGCCCGAGCAGTGCAACGGCCTCGACGACGACTGCGACGGGGTGGTCCCGGCCGACGAGCTCGACGGCGACCTCGACGGGTACACCGGCTGCGACGGCGACTGCGACGACGCCGATCCCGACAGCTACCCGGGGGCCACCGAGGTCTGCGACGGAGCGGACAACGACTGCGACGGGACGCTGCCGGCCGACGAGGTCGACGCCGACGGCGACGGGGCCCTGGTGTGCGCGGGCGACTGCGACGACACCGACGACGAGATCTACCCCGGCGCGCCGGAGTACTGCGACGGCAAGGACAACGACTGCAACGGGCAGGTCGACGACGGCCTGTCCGACAACGACAACGACGGCGTGACGCCGTGCGACGGCGACTGCAACGACAACGACGCCGACACCTACCCCGGGGCCCCCGAGATCTGCGACGGGCTGGACAACGACTGCAACGGCTCGGTGCCGGCCAGCGAGCAGGACCAGGACGGCGACGGCGTGCCGTCCTGCGCCGGGGACTGCGACCCGGCCAACCCCAACACCTACCCGGGGGCACCGGAGCTCTGCGACAACCTGGACAACGACTGCGACGGCGCGCTCGGCGCCAACGAGATCGACGACGACGGCGACGGCGCCAGCGAGTGCGAGGGCGACTGCGACGACACCTCGGTGGCGCTCAACCCGCTGGACATCGACGGCGACGGGGACTCCACCTGCGACGGGGACTGCGACGACGGCGACGCCACGCTCAACCTCGCCGACGCCGACAACGACGGCGCCAGCAGCTGCGACGGCGACTGCAATGACAGCGACTCCGGCCTCAACCTCGCCGACGCCGACGGCGACGGCGACACGACCTGCGACGGCGACTGCGACGACGGCGACGCGAACCTCAACCTCGCCGACGCCGACGGCGACGGCTACGACACCTGCGAGGGGGACTGCGACGACGGCGACGCGACCCTGACCCCGCAGGACGGCGACGGCGACGGCGCGTCCTCGTGCGACGGGGACTGCAACGACAGCAACGCGAACCTCAACCTGAATGACGCCGACGGCGACGGCGTGACCAGCTGCGGGGGCGACTGCGACGACGCCGACGCCACGACCTACCCCGGCGCCACCGAGGCCTGCGACGGCGAGGACAACGACTGCGACGGCAGCCTCGGCGCCGACGAGGTCGACGCCGACGGCGACGGGTACCTGATCTGCGAGGGCGACTGCGACGACACCAACGCCGGGGTCCACCCGAACGCGCCGGAGTACTGCGACGGGATCGACAACGACTGCAACGGCCAGATCGACGACGGCCAGGGCGACAACGACGGCGACGGCGTGACGGCCTGCGACGGCGACTGCGACGACAGCGACGCCAACACCTACCCCGGGGCCCCCG
The DNA here is from genome assembly GCA_964584075.1 of uncultured Rickettsiales bacterium. Lineage (GTDB taxonomy): Bacteria > Myxococcota_A > UBA796 > UBA9615 > CAYRNR01 > CAZOYV01. The sequence goes on from CAZOYV010000071.1 coordinate 31,166, forward strand.
AGATCTGCGACGGGCTGGACAACGACTGCAACGGCTCGGTGCCGGCCAACGAGCTCGACTTCGACCACGACGGCCAGCCGGTCTGCGCCGGCGACTGCGACGACAACGACCCCGACACCTACCTCGGCGCCCCGGAGCTGTGTGACGGCGTCGACAACGACTGCGACGAGGTCCTGCCGCCGCTGGAGAGCGACGACGACGGCGACGGCGTGGCCGAGTGCCAGGGCGACTGCGACGACACCACCGCGGCGCTCAACCCGCTCGACGTCGACGGCGACGGGCAGAGCAGCTGCGACGGCGACTGCGACGACACCGACCCGGCGCTGAACGACCTGGACGGCGACGGCGACGGGGCCAGCACCTGCGACGGGGACTGCAACGACGGCAACGCGCTGCTCAACCTGCTCGACATCGACGGCGACGGGTTCACCACCTGCGACGGCGACTGCGCCGACAACAACGCCGCGCTGACCCCCGAGGACGCCGACGGCGACGGGTTCTCGACGTGCACCGGGGACTGCGACGACGGCGACGCCGGCGCCCACCCCGGCGCCGCCGAGGTGACCTGCGACGGTGTGGACAACGACTGCGACCCGGCGACGCTCGACGAGCCCGACGGCGACGGAGACGGGGCCTCGGAGTGCGTCGACTGCGACGACGCCGACCCCGACAGCTACCCCGGCGCCACCGAGCTGTGCGACGGGATCGAC
>CAZOYV010000072.1:0-31850 GCA_964584075.1 uncultured Rickettsiales bacterium
TGGCCCCCATGGCCGATGGCTCAGGCCAGCAGGCGCTTGTGCTCCGCCATCGTGCAGGACCCGGAGAACACCTCGAGCCCGAGCTCGCGGGCGCGCGCCTCGCTCTGGGGGTTCTCGGCACCGGGCTGGAACCAGACGATCGGGGCACCGATGGCGGCGGCCTGCTCGACCACCGGCGCGGTGCGCGGGCCGGCGACGAACAGGTCGACGATGTCGATGGCGATCTCGGACGGGATCGAGGCCAGATCGGGGTAGACCTTCATGCCCTCGATCTCGGTCTCGCTGGGGTGGACCGGGACGATCGTGAAGCCCCGGTCGCGCAGGTACAGCGCCACCTCGTGGACGGGGCGCTCGGGCTTGGGCGACATCCCGACCACCGCGACGGTCCGCGGCTGGCCCAGGACCTCGCGGACGCGGGCGTCGTGGCTGCGATCGGGCATCGGACAGCTGGCGCCCTCGTCGCTCATCACTCCTCCTCGTCCCCGGTGCCGGACATCCGCTCCATCTTGGTGCCCTCGTGCTTCTCCAGGGAGCCCTTCTTCTTCTTGCTGCTGGCCTGCCTGTCCTCGCAGGCCTGCAGCTCGTCGGCCTCGAACCCGATGCACGGCTTGCCCGTCACCTCGGCCAGGGCCTTCTGGTAGGCGGTGCGCATCTCGGTGCACCGGGTCAGCTCGTCCCCCTCCTTGCCCTCGCAGCTGGGCAGCGCCACCTGGGGCTCGCCCTCCATCGCCGCGGTCAGGCAGGTCTTGAGCTCGTCGCCCGCCTTGTCCACGCAGGGGGTGGTCTTCTCCTCGCCGGCCCACGCGGCCCCGGCGAGCGCGAAGACGACGGTCACGATCAAGGTCACTCGGATCATGCGTTCCTCCTCCTGGACGCGCCGCGTCGATCGTCGCGCCGCCCCGCTGCGCTGTCAACGGGTGGGCGCACGTCTCCCGGCTCGCCGCATACTCGCTTGGACGACGGGACGGTGACGTTCATTCGAGGTATCTTCCGCCGGGCAACCGGTTGCGTCACAATCCTGGCCCGAGGTGGGAAGGGGATCACCCGATGTACGGACGCCCCAACATGATGGCGGTGGTGATGGCCGGCGGGCGGGGCACGCGCCTGCACCCGCTGACCATCGACCGGGCCAAGCCCGCCGTGCCGTTCGGCGGGATCTACCGCATCATCGACTTCGCGCTGAGCAACTGCATCCACTCGGGGCTGCGCCACGTGCTGGTGGCCACCCAGTACAAGTCCGACTCGCTCAGCCGCCACATCGAGGTCACCTGGAACTTCTTCACGCCCGGGCTGGGGGGCTTCATCCACTGCAGCCCCCCCCAGCAGCGGGATGTCGAGCGGTGGTACGCCGGCACCGCCGACTGCGTGTACCAGAACCTGTTCCGCGTGCGGGACGTCAACCCCCGGCACGTGCTGATCCTCGCCGGGGACCACATCTACAAGGCCAACTACCGCAAGCTGCTGGCGTTCCACGAGGAGCGCGACGCCGACGTCACGATCGCCGCGCTGCCGGTGCCGGTGGACGAGGCCGCCGGGCGCTTCGGCGTGATCGTCGCCGACGCCGACGGCCGCGTCACCGGCTTCGAGGAGAAGCCCGCGCGGCCGACGCCGATGGCCACCGATCCCTCCCGCTGCCTGGCCTCGATGGGGATCTACATCTTCCGCTCCCGGCAGCTGTACCGCGAGCTCGAGGAGGGCCCGGGCCAGGAGTGCAGGTACGACTTCGGCGGCGACATCGTACCGGCGATGGTCGAGGACGGCCGCACCGTGGTCGCCTGGCCGTTCGCCGACGAGAACGACAAGGCGGCCCCGTACTGGCGCGATGTGGGGACGCTGGACGCCTACTACGACGCCAACATGGATCTGGTGCGGGCCGACCCGGACCTCAACCTCTACGACATGGACTGGCCGATCCACGGCTGGTCGCGGACCTGGCTGCCGCCGGCCAAGTTCGTCCACGAGTGGCGTGACGGGGTCCGCCACCAGCGCATCGGCCGCGCCCACGACTCGCTGGTCGCCGCCGGCGTGGTGGTCAGCGGCGGCACCGTGCGGCGCAGCATCCTGGCTCCGGAGGTGCGCGTCAACAGCTACTCGCTGGTGGAGGACGCGATCGTGCTGGACCGCGTGGACGTGGGGCGCAACGCCAAGCTCCGCCACTGCGTGGTCGACAAGCAGGTCCGGATCCCCCCGGGGGAGCGCATCGGCTTCGACCTCGAGCACGACCGGCAGCGGTTCACCGTCACCGAGTCCGGGCTGGTGGTGGTACCCAAGGGGTTCCGGTTCTGAACCACACGAGAATTCTGTTCCCCCGGGGATGCACGGGCGGCCGATAGCTGCTATGGACGGTTTCTCGCGCGGGCCCTCGCGGGCTCCCGCGCAGGAGGTGACCCATGCCCCCGCTCCGGCGCCTGGTTCTCGGCATCCACGATCACCAGCCGGTCGGCAACTTCGACCACGTCTTCGCCGACGCGTACGCCCACGCCTACGCCCCGTTCCTCGAGGTGCTGGAGCGCCACGAGGCGATCCGCCTCGCGATGCACCACACCGGCCCGCTGCTGGAGTGGATCGAGGACCACGAGCCCGGCTACCTCGACCGCCTCGGCGCGCTGGTCGAGGCCGGCCGGGTGGAGCTGATCGGGGGCGCGTTCTACGAGCCGGTCCTGGTGGCGATCCCCGAGCAGGATCGCCACGAGCAGCTGCAGCGGATGTCCGACCACCTGCACCGTCGCTTCGGCGTCCGTCCCCGCGGGGTGTGGCTCGCCGAGCGCGTCTGGGAGCCGCACCTGGCCTCGCCGCTGGCCCGGGCGGGGGTGGAGTACGTGGCCCTCGACGACTACCACTTCTCCCGCGCCGGGATGGACCCCGCCGGTCTGCACGGCACCTACCTGACCGAGGACGGCGGCGGCGCGGTCCGCGTGTTCCCCATCTCGCAGACGCTGCGCTACGCCATCCCGTTCGCCTCGGTGGACGAGGTCCGCGCCGCCTGCCTCGACGCCCCGGTGCCCGAGGGCGCCGCGCTCAGCTTCTTCGACGACGGCGAGAAGTTCGGGGTCTGGCCGCACACCTTCGAGTCGGTCTACGCCAAGGGCTGGCTGGAGCGGTTCTTCGGGATGCTGGCCGACCCGGAGACCCCGATCGAGACGACCCTGCCCCGCGAGCTGCTCGACGAGGTGCCGGTGGGGCGGGTCTACCTGCCCAGCGCGTCCTACTTCGAGATGGCCGAGTGGACGCTCCCGGCCGACCGCGCGGGACGGTTCGCAGCGCTGGTCCACGAGGCCGAGGAGCAGGGCCGCATCGAGGAGCTGCGGCCGTTCCTCGGCGGGGGCTTCTGGCGCGGGTTCCTGACCAAGTACCCCGAGGTCAACCTCCAGCACAAGCTGATGAGCCGCACCAGCGCGGCGCTGCACGGCTCGGCCCTCGACGACCCCGAGCGCCTCGAGCGGGCCCGCACCGAGCTGCAGCGCTCCCAGTGCAACTGCGCTTACTGGCACGGCGTGTTCGGCGGCACCTACCTGCCCCACCTGCGCACCGGGATCCAGGCTCCGCGGATCGCCGCCGACGCGCTGCTGTGGGACGGCGGCGACGGGGTCGTCGTGGAGCAGACCGATCTCGAGGTCGACGGCAAGCCGGTGGTGCTGGTCGAGAGCGCCGCCCAGCTCGTGGCGCTCAAGCCCGGCGAGGGCGGGGCGCTGCTGGCCTGGGACCTGCGCGACCGCCGCCTGGCGCTGCACGACGTGCTGACCCGCCGGCCCGAGGGCTACCACGCCCACCTGGTGCCGGCCGAGGAGGCGCCGCTCCGGGAGGAGGGCAACATCCACCACATCGTGCGCGTGCTCCCGCCCGGCGAGAAGCTGGTCTACGACTGGTACCGGCGGCTGTCGCTGCTCGACCGGTTCCTCGCCGAGCTGCCCGGCGCCGCGGCGCTGCGCGACCAGGAGGCCCGCGAGCTCGGCGACTTCGTGGCCCAGCCCTACGCGGCCCGCGTGCTGGAGGGGGGCGCCCCCGGCTCGCTGCGGGCGATGATCGAGCTGCAGCGCGACGGCAACCTGTGGTGGCCCGACGGCGGCCAGCAGCCGCTGCAGGTGATCAAGATCGTCGAGCTCCACGCGGGCCAGCGGATCCGCTGCCATCACCGGCTGACCAACACCGGCGAGTACCCGCTGCGCGCCTGGTGGGGCGTCGAGTGCAACGCCAAGCTGCTCGAGGACGAGGGCGACGACCGCCGGCTCCACACGCCCCACGATGGCGCGTCGTACCCGATGGACGCCCACCTCGAGGCCACGGCGGCCCCGGCGCTGGAGCTGCAGGACGACCGGCTCGGCGTCACGCTGCGGCTGACCGCCGACGGCGACACGCGCTGGGTCTCGTACGGGTTCCACACCCTGAGCCAGTCCGAGGCCGGGGTCGACCGGATCTACCAGGGCACCTGCGTGGTGGCCCTGCGGCGCCTCGAGCTGGAGCCCGGCGCCACGCTCGAGGCCTCGCTGGGCCTGGCGATCGAGGACCGCTGAGCACGCCTGCCGAGGAGAGGCGAGACGATGGACGCTCCGCTGCGAATCCTGATGGTCTCGGCCGAGATGGCCCCGTGGGCCAAGGCCGGTGGGCTCGGCGACGTGGTGGGCGCACTCCCCGCCGCGCTGCGGGCCGAGGGCGCCGAGGTCCACGTCGTGCTGCCGCTGTACCACGACCTGATCCCGCTGCGCGACGAGGCTCCACCGGTCCCGGGCGGCCGCTACGTGGAGCTCGTGGGCGACAAGCACTTCGACGTCACGCTGCGCAGCGCGACCCACCCCACGGGCGTCCCGGTGGTGCTGGTGGACTGCCCCGGGTTGCTCGATCGCGCGATCTACCTGGACCCCTACAGCCACGCGCCGTACTGGGACGAGCTGGAGCGCTGGGTCGTGCTCAGCCGCGCCCCGCTGCGCGCCGCCACGGCCCTGGGGGGGCGCTGGGACGTGCTCCACGCCCACGACGCCCACGCCGCGCTGGCGATGCCCACCGTCCACCACCACGGGGCGCTGACCCCGCTGGGGACCGCGGCCCGCGCCCTGTCGATCCACAACATCGGCTACCCGGGGATCCACTCCCTCGGGTGGGTCCCGGCGCTGGGGTTCCCCCGGGAGCTGGCGTACCCCACCGGGCCCTTCGAGTACTGGGGCGATCTGAACCTGCTCAAGGCCGGGATCTGGTACGCCGACGGGGTCCACACCGTCAGCCCGACCTACGCCGTCGAGATCCGCACCGACTCGGCGCTGGGCTACGGCCTCACCGGGCTGCTGGCCGAGCGCGCCGACGACCTGGTGGGGATCCTCAACGGCATCGACGTCGAGATCTGGGACCCGGCCCGCGATCCGTACCTCGCGGCGCCCTATCGCGCCGCCGACCCCGCGGGCAAGGCGGCCTGCAAGCGTGCGCTGCTCGCCGAGCTCGGCTGGCCCGAGGACGACGACCGCCCGCTGGCCGGCGTCGTCAGCCGCGCCGTGTGGCAGAAGGGCATCGACCTGGTGTGCGACGTGGCCCCCGGCCTCGCCGACCTGGGCGGCCGGCTGGTGATCGTCGGCACCGGCGAGCCGGGGCTGGAGCAGCGCTGCCAGGGCCTGGCGGCGATGTTCCCCGACGCGGTCGCCTTCGTGCGCGCCTTCGACGAGGCCCTGGCCCACCGCGTCGAGGCCGGCGCCGACCTGTTCCTGATGCCCTCGCGCTACGAGCCGTGCGGCCTCAACCAGATGTACAGCCTGCGCTACGGCACCGTCCCGGTGGTCCGCCGCACCGGCGGCCTGGCCGACACGGTGATCGACGTGGACGAGGACCCGGCGCGCGGCAACGGCTTCGTGTTCGAGCACGCCGACGGGGCGGGGCTGTGGTGGGCCCTCGAGCGCGCGCTGCGGGCCCACGCCGACCGCGACGGCTGGCGGGCGATCCAGCGGCGCGGGATGGAGGCCGACTTCTCGTGGTCGCGTTCGGCCCGCGAGATGCTCGCGTGGTACCGGCGGTTGCTGGACAAGCGGGGCGCGAAGGCCTAGTGTGACGCCCCCGAACCGGGGGATGGAGGAGCCCAGCTTGCGGGTCCTGCTGATCTACCTGAACCGTGAGCGCTGGCCCGAGCCGGCCCCGCCGGTGGGGGCCGCCTGGGTCGCCGCGGCGCTGCGCCGGGACGGGCACGACGTCGAGCTCCTCGACCTGATGTACCAGGAGGACCCCGCCAAGGCGGTGGCCTACACCGTGGAGAGCTTCTGCCCCCAGCTGGTGGCGCTCTCGATCCGCAACATCGACAGCACCTGGATGCACGCGCCCAACTGGTCGGTGCCCCAGGCGCGCGAGCTGACCGACGAGATCCGCGCCCAGTTCGACGGGCCGATCATCCTGGGCGGTTCGGGTCCCTCGCTGGTGGTCGACGAGGTGCTCAAGGCGCTGGACCTGCGCGTCGCGGTGGTCGGCGAGGGCGAGCTGGTCGCGCCGCAGCTGGTGCGGGCGCTCCAGGCCGGCGCACCGCTGGAGGATCTGCCCGGCGTGGTCAGCCGCGGCCAGGACCGGGTCCACAACCCCCCGCAGCACGCCGACATCTGGGACCACTTCCCCCCGGCCCACGACCTGATCAACTACGCCCCGTACGTCCTCGACGGCGGCGGGGTCGGGATCCAGACCAAGCGGGGCTGTGCCTTCAACTGCGTGTACTGCAACTACCCGGTGCTCGAGGGCCGGAAGTACCGCCGCCGCGACCCGGAGCGGATCGCCGACGAGATGGAGTCGGTGCTGCGCGAGCAGGAGATCCGCGACTTCGGGTTCACCGACAGCGTGTTCACCTTCCCCCGCGACCACGCCCGCGCCGTGTGCGAGGCGATCGAGCGCCGGGACCTGGGCCTGCGCTGGACGTGCTACGCCAACCCCACCGACCTGCGGCCCGAGCTGGTCCAGGCGATGGCGGCGGCGGGGTGCACCGCGGTCGAGCTCGGCGTCGATGTCGCCGACGACGAGATGCTGGAGCGGATGAAGAAGGGCTTCCGCACCACCGCCCTGGAGGAGTCGGTGCGGGCGCTCCACGACCACGGGATCGCGATCGGGCTGTACGCCCTGCTCGGCGGCCCCGGCGAGACCCGCGCCTCGGCCGAGCGCTCGCTGGACTTCCTGCGCCGCTTCGACACCCTCGCCGAGGCGGTGATCTTCACCTTCGGGATGCGGATCTACCCCGGCACCGAGCTGGAGCAGATCGCCCGCGCCGAGGGACAGGTCGACCAGGACGACCCGCTGATCGAGCCGCGGTTCTACCTGTCCAACGACCTCAGCGACACCGATCTGGAGGAGCTGGTCGAGGAGATCCGGGCCAACGACCGCTGGCTGGCTCCCGGAGACCTGCTCGACGAGGACGACGCCTTCCTGCAGTGGGCCGTGCGCAAGCTGCACATCCGCCCCATCTGGCGCATGGCCGAGAAGACCGCGCGCCTGCGCGAGCGCAACCGGGAGAAGACCCGCCAGCCGCTCAAGCTCCACCGCCGCCGCTGACGCCGCGACCTGCCGCCGGGGGAACGAGCGGGCGCCCTCGCCGGTTTCCGATTTGGAGGCTCCCGTGACCCCGCCGCGTGCCGCGATCGTGCTCGTCCTGTGCTGCGTGCTGCCCGCGGCGATCCTGTTCGGCGTCAACGCCGCGATGGGGGCCCCCCCCAGGGCCTGGCACCCGGCGGAGTGCACCCGGTACTGCCACGACCACGGCTGCCGCCACGACCCGGTCCTCCCCGACCTGCTGACCGCCGACGACGGCCTGTACGGCTGGACGATCGACGCGCTGTACGCCGCCGGCGGCCTCACCGGGCTGGACTCCGCCACGGGCTACGGCGTGGCCAACCTGGTCCTGCTCTGTGCCGGCTGGCCCGGTGCGATGCTGGCGCTGCTGGCGATCGGGCTCGCGCAGCGGGTCCGGCTCCGTCGGCTGCGGAGGCGGCGTTGAGCGATCTGCTGACCCGGGCCGGGACGTGGCTCTACTTCGAGTGCGTGGACTTCGTGATCCACCTGGCCGACGTGCTGGGGATCACCTACCGCGACGCCAACGCCCTGCTGTTCTTCGTGCTGTGGCCCGCGGTGACGCTGGGGCTGGCCGGGTGGGTGGCCTGGAACGCCGTGGTGCTGCGGCGGCTGTCCGCCAGCCGGCGCATGCCCCAGCGGTAGGCGAGCCACACCGCGGCCAGGACCGCGATCCCGACCGGCCATTGCCAGACCGGCGGGTGGAAGTGGTCCATCGGCAGGAACACCAGGTAGTTCATCACCCCGTCGGCGATCAGCGCCACGCCGACGCTGCGTGACCACACCACGAACGACAGCAGCACCGCGCGGATCACGAAGGTGATCGCGATCTCGCCGAGCATCGCGTCGAGGCCGTGGATCTCGTCGATGCTGGCCAGATGGTAGACCGCGTACGCCGCGGCGGTGATCAGGATCGCCCCCACGGTGCCGGCGTCCCGGCGAGAGCAGGCTACACGGGGCCATCGGGTCCTCCCTCCAGTGGCGGCCAGCGCCTCGTACCTCTTTGGGTGTACCAGCGCCGGGCGAGGGCGAAGGGGCCGTCGTGCCGAGCGGTCGCGGCGACCGCTGACCGGTCGCGGACGGTCGGCGACCGGCGGGGGTTCCTGATAGGGTACGAGGCGGGAGGACCTGCCGTGCGCCGACCTCGACCCCGCACCTCCTCGCTGCCGCTGGCGCTGCTGTCGACGCTGGTCTTGCTGGCCTGCGAGACCTGGACCCCCGGGGACGACGACCTCGCGGACGACGACGCGGGCGACGACGACGGCGCGGGGGACGACGACGGCGCGGACGACGACGACACTGCGGGCGACGACGACACCGCCGGCGACGACGACACCGCCGGCGACGACGACGCCGCGGGCGACGACGACACCGCCGGCGACGACGACACCGCGGGCGACGACGACACCGCGGGCGACGACGACACCGGCTTCTACCCCCACGAGCCCTACCCGACCCGCGACGCCTACGAGATCAAGGGCCTGCAGCCCGACTTCTGGGCCGACCACGACGAGATCAGCGGCAACCACACCGGCGGGGTGGCGATGAACCTGGTGTGGTCGATCTGGGAGCCTTCGGTCTCGAGCCCCCCGTGCGACCCCGCCACCGAGCAGGACTACGACGGCCACTGCTTCGTGGTCGACGCCGCCGTGGACGCCGCGATCCTCGACTGGACCAGCCGCGGGCTGGTGGTCACCGCGATCGTCTACGGCGTGCCCGCCTGGGCCCGGACCCAGGTGGCCTGCTCCCCGGCGGCCCCCGGCTTCGAGATCTTCTGCGTCCCCGACGATCCCGCCGACTACGCCCGCTTCGCCGGGATGGTCGCCCGCCGCTACAACGGCCACAACGGCCACGGGCGCGTGGCCGACTTCGTGATCCACAACGAGGTCAACAGCAACACCTGGTTCGACATCGGCTGCGGCCAGGGCACGCCGTGTGACGCCGCCACCTGGCGGGCGACGTACAGCGCCAACTACAACGCCGCCCACGACGCGATCACCGCCGAGCAGACCCACGCCAAGGTGCTGGTCTCGCTGGACCACCACTTCGGCCCCGACTACGAGCTGCCCGGCGAACACGACGCGCTGATCTCCGGCCAGAGCGTACTCGCCGCCGTGGACGCCGGCGCCGCGGGCCGCACCTGGCGGGTGGCGTACCACCCGTACCCGCCCGACCTGCTGGAGCCGGGGTTCTCCCCCGACGACTGGCCCAAGGTCACCTACGGAAACCTGGGGACCCTCGCCGGATGGCTCCACGACCAGTGGCCCCACAGCGTCCAGGCCAGCGAGATCCAGCTCACCGAGTCCGGCGTCAACTCGGTGTCCCCGTACTCCTCCGAGGCGGACCAGGCCGCGGGGGTCTGCGACTCGCTGCGCAACGCGCTGGGGACCCCCGGGATCGAGAGCTACATCTACCACCGGATGGTGGATCACCCCGCGGAGCTGGCCGCCGGCCTCGGGGTCGGCCTGCGCAACGACGACGGCAGCGCCAAGCAGGCGTGGGCCACCTGGGCGATGGCCAACCGCATCGATCTGTCGCCGCCCGTGCTCGACTGCGGGTTCGAGGACCTGCCCTACACGCGGCTGACCCGCTCGTACGATCCGGCCCGCGGCCACTGGGCCTCGTCGCGCGTCGCCCCGGCGTCGTTCGGCGCCGAGGCGTCGTGGCGTCTGTGGCGCGACGAGCAGCCCGACACCACGCTGCTGTTCGAGTGCCGCGTCGGCGACCACTCGATGCTGACCGCCGACCCCGGCTGCGAGGGCCAGCACCCGCTCGGCCCGGTGGGGTGGATCGAGAACCAGGCCCAGCCGGGGACGGTCCCGCTGTACCGCTGCCTGACCGGCGGCAACGGGGATCACTTCGTCAGCGAGGACCCCGGCTGCGAGGGCCAGACCCCCGAGTTCCTGCTGGGCTACGCCTACCCCTGAGGGGACGCGATCTCGGCGATCCGCTCGCGGAACAGGCTGGCCGAGTAGGCGAACAGCTGCAGCAGCTCCAGCACCACCTCGCGCGAGGGGGCCTCGCCGGCGGGGTAGACGTGGACGTGGCGGAACTGGACCTGCTCCGCCGGGTTGATCGCCAGCTGTCCCAGCGGCAGCTGGGGGTTGATCTCGGTCAGCAGCGCGCACAGCGCCGGCCGGCGCAGCGGCTCGACCTCGACGGGGTAGGGGACCGCCAGCTGGAGCAGCCGCACGTGCTGCAGCTGGCCCTCGCCCACCGGCACGTGCAGGAAGCTGACCTCGGGCGACCAGCCCCCCGCGTCGGCGGGCAGCCCCACCAGCAGCGCGTCCACGTCCAGATCCTCGCTGCGCTCGAGCAGCTTGGTGGGGATCTCGAGTCCATCCAGGTATCCCTGGATCTGCTGCAGCTCCTCGAGGGCGGTCAGCGGGCGCGCCTCCTCGGGCGTGGTCATCTCGGTCTCCCGTTCGCGGCTCGGGTTACTCGGCGGCGGCCCCGGGCGGCTGGCCGACGACCAGCTTGCCCTTGACCCCGGCCTTGGCGGTCTGCGGCACGTGCAGCAGGCAGAACGTCGACGACGGCTGGCTGCGGACGACCCAGAGGTCCTTGCCCACCAGGTCGCCGGGCACGGTCAGCGGGACGACCTTCTCCCCCGCCACGCCCTCGCCCGGCGTGGCGCCCGGGTCCATCCGGGCCAGGCCCATCTTGCCGCTGAGCACGCCGAACACCAGGGTGCTGGTGCTCGAGGTCTCGATCTCGACCGGCAGCGCGTTGGTCCCGATCTCCGGGAAGTACAGCACCTGGATCATGCCGGGCTGCAGGTCGATCGCGATCTCGGCGCCCGGGTCCAGCGCGGTGGCGATCGACACCAGCGCGCCCTGGCTGAGGTGCTCGCGCTGCTGGACCCGGTCGGGCGCGGCGCGGTCGTACCACAGCACGCTGTAGCCCTCGATGCGGGGCAGGGCGTAGCTCAGCGTGTCGACCTCCATCAGGATCAGCTCGCGCTCCTCGGTCTGGTCCAGCACCACGTCGTTCCACTCGTAGGTCAGGCGGTCCTCGTACGACAGCGTCAGCGCCAGGACGTCGCCCTCCTCGAGGAACGCCACGAGCTCCTTGCTGTGGTCGTTGAGCGCCAGCAGCGCCACCACCCGGGTGCGGCCCGACTCGTACTCGCCGAGCTCGAACGCGGCCCACTGCTCCGCCGGGTACTTCTCGCCCAGGCCGGCCTCGTCGAAGCCCATGCCCCAGTACTCGGCGCCGGACACGGTGTACTGCTGGGGTCCCTCCGGGACCGGGAAGAACAGGCGCCGCTCGGCGGCGTGATCGAGGACCTCGCGCAGATCCCGCGGCTCGCCCCCCCAGGCCACGGTCGGGAGCGCGAGGGCCCCCAGCGCGGCGGCCGCCACGGCGATGGCCAGCTTCGTCATCGGAGCACCTCCCTCGCCGCCATCCTACGACGCGCGGCGGGTGGTGGCCAGGCGGCCGCTCAGTCGACGATCACGGTCTCGAGGATCGCCCGCATCGCCGCGGCGCCTTCGCCGGAGCCGTCGCCGAACACCGCGGCGAGCACCATCGTGCTGCCTCCGATGCGCGCCATCAGCGTGGTGTGGACCGTCTGCCCGGCCTCGCCGTGGACGAACGTCGTGGTGCGCAGCACCGCCCCGTCGAGCTGCTCCACGGGGGCCTCCTCGAACGACGGGCCGTGGCCCTCGGTGGCGAGCTCCGCGGCGGCGGTCTGGACCTCCTGGTCGAACCGCGCGTTGGCCTCGACCTCGTCCACCGCGAGGTGCACGTCGAGGCCGCCGATGTAGGGCGCGCCGGCGGGGAACAGCACCAGCTGCACGCGGTCCCCCTCGGGCGGGTCGCCCATCACCGACATCTCGTCGGGGAACGCCACCGACAGGCCCGCCAGCTGCAGGCGGCCCGCCGAGCTCTGCGCGGCGATCCACTCGTCGCGGTAGCCGGGCTGTCCGGCGGCGCCGAGCAGCGAGCCGAGCATCCCCAACCCCTCGCCGAGCGCGCCGCCGCCCTCCATGAAGTCCTCGGAGTCGGCGCCGCCCATCCCGAACAACCCGCCGAGGTCGCCGAGGTCCCCGCCGCCGGCCAGCGCGTCCTGGACGATCGCGTCCGGGTTCAGCCCCGGCGCCTCGGTCGCGGCGGTGCCGGGTCGCGGCTTGACCGTCACCCGGTAGGCCGCGGTGGCGGCCTCGGTGCCGGGCTCGCCCACCACCAGCACCACCGTGCCCTCGCGCTGCTTGCACGGGACGCGCACGTCGATCTCGGCGGTGTAGGTCGCGACGCCGGTGGGGATCACGTGCTCCGCGGTGTGGAACCCCCACCACGTGGCCCCGGGCTGGACGTACGTCCAGTCGGCCTTGGCGGCCATCCCCGGCGCCAGCCGCGCCCTCCGCTGCAGCGGCTCCCCGGGGATCTGGTAGCGCACCTCGTCGACGGTCCACCCCGCCGGGGCGGCGATGGCGAACGTCGACTCCACCGGATCGGCGTAGGCCTCGCCGTTGTCGACCTCGATCACGGCGCCGAGGGTCACCACGCCGCGGGCTCGCTTCAGCACCTCCAGGCTCTTGATCGTCACCGTCGGGCACGCCAGCTGGGTGGCGGCGGCCAGCAGCAGGGGCAGCAAGAACAGACGCGGGCCGGGGCGGCTCATGCCTTCACCCCCTTCGGCGCGGTGGGCTGCGCTGGCAGGACCCGCACCGTGGCCTTGTCGGCCCCGATCGCCAGCTCCAGCTCCGTGGGCGTGGCCGCCGTGGGCACCGTCGAGAGGTCGTCGATCGCCCCGGCGGCGACGTGGACCGGGTGGACTCCGGTGGGGACGCCCGCCAGGTCGAGCTCGACCGAGACCGCCTGCGGGGTGCGCAGGTCGACCTCGTCGAGCACCACGTGGAACGCGACCCAGCGGATGCCCGAGGTGGCGAACTCGCTCTCGTAGATCCCTGCGATCTGGGGGGCCTCGCCCATCACCCGCACCCCGCCGGCGCCGGTCATCGCGGCGGGACCCTCCAGCCGCGCGCCGCGGACCTCGGCCTTGGCGGGCAGGCCGACGACGACGTACCCCATCGCGTTGGGGGTCGGCTCCATCATCGAGGGGTCCTCCTCGCTGACCATGCCCTCCTCGAGGGTCAGGGTCGCGCCGACCTGCAGGGTCAGCGCGCCGCCAGCCGCGGGGCCGGCGACCACGGTCGCGGAGGTGATCCGGATCTCGACGCACGAGGTGAGCGGTCCGAGCAGGACCAGGGACAGCCCGAGGAACGCCGTCGTGGCGACGGCTCGGTGGTGCAGCACCGTGCACTCCTTCCCGGAGATCGTTGCGTGGATGGCCCGCCGAAGGTAGCATGCTTGCCCTGATCAGGCGAGTGAATGAACGCTCACTCAGAGCGATGGGAAACGAGGGAAAGGACCGATCATGGGTGACTTCCGCGTCGACGAACGAGATGCGCTGTTCACGCTCTTCGAGTACCTGCAGATCGACGAGCTGCTGGCCCTGCCGCGCTACGCCGAGGCCTACGACGCCGACACGCTCAGGATGGTGGTCGTCGAGGCCGCCAAGTTCATGACCGAGCAGGTCGCGCCGACCAACGAGCAGGGTGACGTCCAGGGCGCGCGGCGCCTCGAGGACGGCACGGTCAAGTTCCCCGATTCGTTCTACGAGCTGTACCCCAAGTTCGTCGAGGCCGGCTGGTGGGCCCCGATCCGCGACATGGAGTACGGCGGGATGGGGCTGCCCGGCCCGGTGGCGTTCGCCTGCCACGAGTTCATCGACAGCGCCTCGCCGGCGTGGGGCCTGGTCCCGATGCTGACCAACGGCTGCGCCAACCTGATCGCGTCGTTCGGCACCGAGGAGCAGAAGGCGGCCTACGTCGAGAAGATGTTCACCGGCGTGTGGGGCGGCACGATGTGCCTCACCGAGCCCCACGCCGGGACCAACGTCGGCGCATTGACGACCAAGGCGATCCCCGAGGGGGATCACTTCCTGATCGAGGGCACCAAGATCTTCATCACCAACGCCGAGCACGACCTCACCGAGAACATCGTCCACGCCGTGCTCGCGCGGGTGGAGGGCGACCCGCCGGGGACCCGCGGGATCAGCCTGTTCCTGGTGCCCAAGTTCCGCCTCGACGACGCCGGCGACCCGGGGGAGTTCAACCACATCCGCTGCGCCAACATCGAGGAGAAGATGGGGATCCACGGGTCGCCCACCTGCCTGATGAACTTCGGCGACGGCGGCCCCACCGTGGGCTACCTGCTCGGCGAGCAGGGCAAGGGCATGTCCTGCATGTTCCAGATGATGAACGAGGCCCGGATCGAGACCGGGATGAACGGCCTCGCGATCGCCGCCGCGGCGTACCACTACGCGCTGGACTACAGCCGCGAGCGGGGCCAGGGCAAGGCGACCATCGGCGACAACCCGGCCGACGGCAGCCAGGCCCCGATCACCAGCCACCCCGACGTGCGGCGGATGCTGATGGAGTGCAAGGCGCTGTGCGAGGGCATGCGCGCGCTGATGTACTTCACCGCCCACGAGCAGGACCTGAGCCTGTACCACCCGGACCGCGAGGCGGCCCAGCCGCACACCGATCTCGTCGACGCCCTGGTCCCGCTGTGCAAGGCGTTCTGCACCGACATGGGCCTGCGCGTCACCGAGCAGGCGATGCAGTGCATGGGCGGGTACGGCTACTGCGCCGAGTACCGCGTCGAGCAGTACATGCGCGACGCCAAGATCTTCGCCATCGTCGAGGGCACCAACGGCGTGCAGGCGCTGGACCTGGTGGGCCGCAAGATGCGGATCCGCGACGGGGCCCCGGCCCGCGCCGTGATCGGCCGCATCGGCCTGGGCGTGGAGCGCATCGCCGCCGAGGAGCGCCTGGCCGAGCTCGGCCAGCGGCTGGGCAAGGCCAACGCCGACCTGGTCGAGGTGGTGGGCACGCTGGCGAAGAAGGGCGCCGGCGACATGCTCTACCCGCTGATCAACGCCACCCCGTTCCTCGAGCTGCTGTCGCGGGTCTTCGTCGGGATGCTGCTGGGCGAGCAGGCGCTGGTGGCGCGGACCAGGCTCGACGAGCTCGAGGCCGCCGAGAGCTGCGACACCGACGAGGAGAAGGCCGCGCTGCTGGGCCGCAACGACCAGGCGGTGTTCTACCACAACAAGGTCCAGACGGCGCTGTTCTACGCGCGGCGGTTGCTGGTCAAGAACGTGGCGCTCAAGGAGGAGATCCTGGCCGACGACCGCAGCCTGCTCGAGGTGGTGCTGTAGCCTTTATTGAACGCACCCCCCTGCGTGAGTAAGATGCGCCAACCTCGGGCGCGCCGGCGCCCGTGCGTCTGCTGCTGAGGAAGGCTGCCCATGTCCGCTCCGCCGTCCGCCGACGACAAGCCCAACCCGCTGAAGGAAATCGTCCAGCCGTTCATCGACCTGGTGAAGGCCCCCCGCGCGCTGTGGGGCATCAACCTCGCCTACGTGATCGAGGGTCTCGTCTACTTCGGGATGCTCGGCTACCTGGCGATGCACTTCTCGGACTACATCTTCGCGGGGATCGATCACGCCGACGAGCTGTCCCACGCGATGGTCACCGTGCTCACCGCCGGCATCACGCTGTCGATGGTGGCGCTGGGCTGGATCTGCGACAAGTGGGGCGTGCGCCGGGCGCTGATGCTGGCGTTCGTGTTCCTGTTCGCCGGCCGCGCGCTGATCTCGGGGGCGCCGTTCCTGCCCGGCGCCCAGACCGGGCTGTGGGGCTCGGTGCACCTGATCACGATGGGTGGCATCGTGCTGGTGGTGATCGGCTACGGCATGTACCAGCCGTCGGCCTACGCCGCGGTGCGGCAGTTCACCACGCCCAAGACCGCGGCGATGGGCTTCGCGATGCTGTACGCGCTGATGAACCTGGGCGGCTGGCTGCCCACGTTCGCGTTCCTGCTGCGCGACGACAAGTTCGCCGGGCTGGGCATCTCCGGGACCTACGTGGTCTACACCGCGCTGACCGCGCTGGCGCTGGGCGTGACGATCCTGATCCTGACGCGCAAGACCGTCGAGGGGGCGATCCAGCGGGCCAAGGACGAGACCGCCAGGATCAAGGCCGAGGAGGAGGCCAAGAAGTCCGACGAGCAGAAGGCCGAGGAGAAGGAGGCCGCCGACAAGCAGGCCGCCCTCGACGCCCAGCCCAAGCGCGTGCCGATCCACATGTACGGCGTGATCGTGGCCTGCATCGCCGCGGCCTACTGGCGCCTGTCTCCGCTGGAGGAGGGCGCCGCCTGGAGCGCGTGGCGGCCGTCGATGACGGCCCACGTCGTCGCCGCCGCGATCGTGCTGATCTTCGTCGCGGTGCTGGTCATCCCCCCGGCGCGGCAGTGGATGGCCCGCCACCCGCTGGCCGACGGCAAGTTCTTCTTCTTCATCTTCGCGCTGATCCCGGTGCAGACCCTGTTCGTCTACAACTGGATGGTGCTGCCGCAGTACATCAACCGGGCCTACGAGGGCTGGATCGGCGACTACTTCGAGATCGCCGCCAACTCCAACCCGATCCTGATCTTCTTCGCCGTGCCGATCATCGCCGCGCTGACCCGCAACAAGCCGGTCTACCTGATGATGATCCTCGGGACCGCGATCATGGCCGCCCCGGCGTTCCTGCTGGCCATCGGGCCCCACTGGTGGACCCTGTTCCCCTACATCCTGATCATGACCATCGGCGAGGCGATGTGGCAGCCGCGGTTCCTGCAGTACGCCGCCGAGATCGCCCCCGAGGGCCGCACCGGCGAGTACATGGGCGTGGCCCAGCTGCCGTGGTTCCTGACCAAGATGCTGGCCCCGCTGCTGCTCACCGGCTGGATGATGGACAAGTACTGCCCGGCCGAGGGCGAGATCAACACCGAGACGATGTGGCTGATCTACGCGTGCATCGCGATGTGCTCGACCGTACTGTTGATCCTCGCGCGCAACTGGATCGGCAAGGACTTCAAGACCAAGGCGTGACCATGACGAGGCTGCTGCTCTCCCTGTCCCTGGCGCTGGCCCTGTCGCTGTCCCTGTCCGCCTGCAAGGGCGGCGGCGAGGACCCGGTCCCGGGCGCCATGGGGGCGGTGTTCGACGTCGAGGGCATGACCTGCGGCTCCTGCGAGGCCGGCATCACCGGCACGCTGCTGGCGATCGACGGCGTCACCGAGGCCCGCGCCTCCCACACCGAGGCCAAGGTGTGGGTCACCTACGATCCGGCCAAGACCACCCCCGAGGCGATGCAGGCCGCGATCGACGCGCTGGGGTACGAGACCACCGGCTGGACGCCAGGGTCCTGACCCCGTGATCCGCTTCAGGGAGGGCGGCTGGGTGCTGGCCCTCGCCGCCGCCGGCGTGGCGGCCGCGCTGGCCTGGCGCGTCCCGGCGATCCTGGGCGGGCTGGACTCCCACGCCACCGGCGACGGCCGCGACCCCGCGACCTACGGCTTCGACCTGCAGGGTGCCCCCGACGACCTGGTCGCCGGCGGGCTGGCCCGCGACGCGATCCGCGCGCTGGATCACCCCCCGGTGTGGACCGCCGAGGAGGCCCGCGCGGCCGAGGAGGGCGGTCACGGCAGCAAGGCCTGGCTGCTGCCCGACGACCGCGTCGTCGGCGTGGTGCTCGGCGGCGAGGCGCGGGCCTACCCCGAGGACATCGTCGAGTGGCACGAGGTGGTCGACGACACCGTCGGCGGGGTGCCGATCGCCGTCAGCTACCACCCGCTGTCCGACGCCGCCGTGGTCCTCGACCGCCGCGCCGCCGACGAGACCCTCGAGTTCGGCCACAGCGGCCTGCTGCTGGACTCGACCCAGGTGCTCTACGACCGCGGCGAGGACGGCGCCGAGAGCCTGTGGAGCCCCCTGCGCCGCGAGGCGATCGCCGGCCCCGCGGCCGGCACCGCGCTGGCCGTCGTGCCGTCGTCGTTCGTGCGCTGGGAGGACTGGCACGCGCTGCACCCCGACACGACCGTGCTGGCCCGCGACGAGGCGCTGCGCCGGCGTTACAAGCGCAAGCCCTACAACCAGTACCGCGGCAACGACCTGCTGGCCTTCCCGGTGGACCCGCTGCCCCCCGCGGGCGGCCGCCGCAACAAGGCCCCGGTGCTGGTCGTGGCCGCCGGCGGCGAGCGGGTCGTGGTGCCCCTCGACGTCGTCTTCGCGCGGGCGGGGGAGGGGGGCCGCACGACGATCGAGCTCGGCGGCCGGGAGATCGAGCTGTGGACCGGGCGCGCGCCCTCGGTGTTCGTCCAGCTGCCGCCCGACGATCCCACCGCGTGGTCGCTGCACTGCTCGTGGTTCGCGTGGTACGCGCAGTACCCACAGGACCGGGTGCTGGAGTAGGCGGGCGCCGGCGGCGCCCCGGGGTCAGGGCGTGAAGATCAGGGTGTTGGCCGCGATCCCCGGGTCTCCGTGGGTCCGCCACTGAACCGTCTGGAACGATCCCGAGATGCTCTGCACGATGGTCACCTCGCCGTCGCCGATGTCGTCGGGGGTCACGGCGTGCTCCGCCACCTCGTCGCCGTCGGCGTCGAGCCCGACCAGCTCGGCGCTCTCGCCGGCCTGGAACCACGGCGCGAGCTCGAACGCCGAGATCGCCACCGGGGTGTCGGTGCCGGGCTCGACGAAGCGCAGGATCGCCACGGCGCCATGCTCGTCCGGTTCGAAGAACAGGTGGGCCGAGCCCCAGTCGGCCATGATCGGGTCGATGTGGTCGGGCGAGGCGTCGAACAGCACGCCGATGCTCTGCCACTGGTCGTCGAGCACGGTGCCGCTCTCCACCGCCTCCCCCGAGTCGGGGTAGGTGGAGAGGTCGATCTCCACGGGGCCGCCGGCGTCATCGTCGCCGGCGTCGTCGTCATCGTCGTCGTCGCCCGGCGTGGAGGGGCAGCCGACCAGCAGCGTGGTGGTGAGCAGGGCGACCAGGGACCAGGGATGGCGTGGATGTCGCATCGGACGATCGTACCGGGGGTTCGAGGGCTTGGGAATGCCCTCGATCAGTCCCCGGACGGCACCCACCCCCGCCGCAGCGGGTCCCCCCGCCCGGTGGCCCACAGCAGGCAGTTGTCGCGGGCGCCCGGCCAGTCCCAGATCTGCACGCCGCCGGCGCCGCCGCCGAGGGTGTCCTTGAGCGAGACGATCAGCTCGGGCTGGCCGTCGCCGTCCAGGTCGGCCAGCGTCGGCGGGGCCATCGAGCCGCGGCCGTGCAGCGGCACCGAGAGCTGCACGCTCCCGTGCTGGTCGAGGACCACCAGCGCGCTGATGTCGTCCTCGATGGCGTAGGTCGTGAACAGCACCTCGGGCACGCCGTCGGCGCTCACGTCGGCGATCAGCGGCTCGCTGGCCCCGACGAACGGGTCGCCCGGGTCGTCGAAGCGGTGGGTCCACAGCAGGGTGCCGTCCGCGCCGAAGGCGTACAGCCGGCCGTCGTAGGAGGGGGCGACGATCTCGAGCCCCGCGGCGGGGTGCAGGTCGGCCACCGCGGGGGCCGGGGCGACCTGCACGATGTTGTCCTGGTAGCCGGTGAACAGGGGCTCCCCGGTGCAGATCGGCGTCTCGAAGCCTGGCGCGCGGGTCATGTCCCGCTCCAGGACCCACAGGCAGTTGCCGCGGTTGACGTACTCGCCGGCCCGCTCGTGGTCGGACAGCAGCACGACCTCGGCGTGGCCGTCGGCGTCCACGTCGGCGATCACCGGCGGGGAGTCGGTGAACTCGTCGCGGTCCTCCATGTCCGGGCCCCAGCCCTGCTGGGCCAGCGCGAGATCGTGGAACATCGGGACCGAGGCCCACCACGGCCCCGCGGCGGCGAAGCCGCCGTCCACCGCCACCGGCGCGCCGTCGTCGTGGAACGCGCCCACGTGGCAGCAGTCGTAGGTCGAGATCACCTCGAGATCGCCGTCGCCGTCGAGATCGCCGGCGCCGACGTTCTGGTTGTAGCCGCCGTAGTCCGAGCACGGATCGCAGCTGGCGTGGTCCACCTGGGGCCAGCCGGGCCGCGCGTCGCCGTGCAGCTCGAACACCTGGGTCACCGGCCCGTCGCCGGTCTTGACCACCAGGATCTCGGCGGTGCCGTCGCCGTCGAGGTCGGCCGCGGCGAGGGAGCGCAGCTCGCTGTCGCCGAACGGGTAGGTCTGCACCACGTGGCCGTCGTGGTCGTAGAGGTAGGCGTGGGTCCCGGAGACGCCGACGATCTCGCCGTCCCCGTCGCCGTCGAGGTCGCCGACCACCGGCGAGCAGTAGCTGCGGCTGCTGCCGTGGGCCTCGCCCTGCTGCCCCTCCTCGCCCCACGGCGCCAGCCAGCGCAGGGCCCCGTCGGCGCCCCACACATACAGCACGCTGTGCCGCGCCGCGACGATCTCGGGGCTGCCGTCCTCGTCGAGATCGGCGACCCCGGGGGAGGCGAACCAGTTCTCGTCCCAGCTCGCCGGCAGCGTGGCGCGCAGCACCGGGGTCTGGACGGTGGCGCCACCGCCGGCGTCCTCGCAGACCGGGATCGGTGGGGCGGTGTCGTCGTCGCCGCCGCCGTCGTCGTCCGAGGCGTCGTCGTCCGCGTCGTCGTCGTCCGCGCCGTCGTCGTCGTGGCCGCCGCCGGGGCAGCCGGTGCCGAGCAGCAGGGACAGCAGGATCGGGATCGAGCGGTGGCGCATGGGGACCCCCTGGATGCCCAGTCTACGCCGGGCGGGGGTGTTCAGGCAGCCACGAACAGCACCGCGAACAGCACGATCCAGACCGCGTCGAGGAAGTGCCAGTACATCGAGACGAGCTCGACACCCCGGTGGTCCTCGGCGCTGTAGCGGTTGAGGAACGCCCGGGTGGTGACGATCCCCAGCGGGATCAGCCCGCCGATCACGTGGGCCGCGTGCAGCCCGGTGAGCATGAAGAACGTGAAGCCGTACAGGTTGCTGCGCGCGGTCAGCTCGGCGGCGTACAGCGCCGACCAGGCCCAGCCCTGGACGCCGAGGAACGCCAGCCCGAGCACCAGGGTGGCCAGCAGGCCCAGCGACAGCGCGCCGCCGTTGCCGGCGCGGATGTTGCGCAGCCCCCACCACATCGACCCACTGCTGAGCAGCAGCAGGGGGGTGCTGACGAACAGGCCCACCGGGATCCCGGGGGCGCCCGGCGGCGGCCACGCGTCGGCCTGGACGCGGATGATCAGGAACGCGGCGAGGGAGCCGGCGAACAGCATCCCCAGCGAGGCCAGGAACAGCCGCATCCCGAACACGCCCAGCGAGCGGGCGCTGGCGCCGTCCTCGGCGGGGGCGGCGGCGTTCATCGCGATTCCAGCCCCGGGGCGGGTCCGTCGATCAGCTCCGGCTGGTACTGCTGGGTGTCCAGCAGCAGGAACAGGATGAACAGCGCCACGAACAGCAGCGCGCCGAGGAACAGCACGGCGTTGAACGGCTTGTCCCAGTACAGGTGCATGAAGAACAGCACCACCAGCGTGGCCTTGGCCACCGCGACGCCCATCGCGACGATCAGGTTCAGGTTGCCCAGATCGACGTAGGCCACGCCCACCGTCAGCGCGGTCAGCACCAGCAGGCCGGCGAACACCGCCAGCTGGATCCACAGCGGCGTGACGTGGGCCAGCTCCTCGTGGTGCTCGGTGCGCTCGGGGGCGGTGCTCATCGTTCCTTCCTCAGTGGATCAGGTACAGCAGCGGGAACAGGAAGATCCAGATCAGGTCGACCAGGTGCCAGTACAGCCCGACGTTGTCCACGGGCGTGAAGTAGCGCCGGCCGAAGTGGCCGCGGATCGCGCGGATCGTCAGCCACAGGATCAGGCCGATCCCGATGATCACGTGCAGGCCGTGCAGGCCGGTCATCGCGAAGTAGATGCCGAAGAAGATGTGGACGTTGTCCGGGCTCTCGGCGTCGCCGTGGTCGCCCTGGCCGGGCTGGACCAGCCACGCCGGGCCGGTGTCCTCCACGGGGGCGGCGAGGCCGCTGGGGCCCTTCTCCGACGGGGCGATGTTGCTTCGTTCGATCTCGCCTGCGACCTCCCGCTCGATCTCGGTCTCGGACTCGGCCGCGATCTCGGACTCGATCTCGGACTCGAGCTCGGACTCGGCCTCGGACTCCAGCGCGTGATCCTCCCCGTGCTCCCCGTGGTCGCCGTGCGAGTCCGGGTCGTAGTGCTGTCCCCACAGCAGGCCATGCTTCCACTTGTGCTCGTACTCGATGCTCTTGATCCCCAGGAACCCGAACGCCCCGATCAGGGTCGCGACCAGCATCCCGACCAGCATCTTCTGGTTGCCCAGCTGGGCGTAGCGCACCGCCAGCGCCATCGTCAGCGAGCTGGTGATCAGCACCACGGTGTTGATCCCGCCCAGCGTCTTGTCCAGGTACTGGTGGGCGTAGACGAAGATCTCGGGGTGGTTGGCGCGGTACACCGCGTAGGCGACGAACAGGCCGCTGAAGAACAGGATCTCGGTGACGAGGAAGACCCACATCCCGAGCTTGGCCGAGGCGTACTGCTGGTGCGGGGTGTCGAAGTGGTGGGCGAGGTGGTCCCCGGGGCCCTCGTCGGACGGCGGGGTTTTTTGTTCGTTCAAACTATGGTTGTTGCCTACCACAAACCAATGATGGGCAGCGGACGGCTGAAGTCAAGTGTCTTGGTCGCCTTTTAGCCGGTAGCCGCCCTCGCCCTCGACCCACTCCAGATCGGAGTAGTCGTAGGGGTCGCGCGTCACCGGCGGCTCGGCGAAGTTGTGGTGCGGCGGCGGCGACGCGCAGCGCCACTCGTTGGAGGCGCCGCCCCACGGGTTGGCCGGGGCGGGCTTGCCCCAGATCAGGGAGTGCAGCAGGTACGCGGCCATGATCAGGAAGCCGACCAGCAGCAGGTAGGCCCCCGCCGTCGACATCTGGTGCAGCGGCTCGAACTGCTCGATGTAGTTGTAGTAGCGCCGCGGCATGCCGTGGCTGCCCAGCAGGAACTGGGGGAAGAACGTCAGGTTGAAGCCGAGGAACACGATCAGCGCGGCGAGCCGGCTCCAGAACCCGCTGTACAGCTTGCCGAACATCTTGGGCCACCACAGGTGCAGCCCGCCGAGGAACCCGATCGCCGTGCCGCCGAACATCACGTAGTGGAAGTGGGCGACCACGAAGTAGGTGTCGTGCAGGTGGATGTCGGTGGCCAGCGCGCCGAGGAACAGCCCGGTCAGCCCGCCGATGCCGAACAGGAAGATGAACGACAGCGCGTACAGCATCGGCGTCTCGAGCGAGATCGAGCCGCGGAACATCGTCGCCAGCCAGTTGAACACCTTGATCGCCGACGGGATCGAGACGGTGAAGGTCAGCGCCGAGAAGATCATCGACATCAGCGGCGACTGGCCGCTGGTGAACATGTGGTGGCCCCACACCAGGAAGCCGATCACGGCGATCGCCACGGAGCTGAACGCGATGAACGTGTAGCCGAAGATGTGCTTGCGGCTGAAGATCGGCACCAGCTCGCTCATCACCCCCATCGCCGGGAGGATCATGATGTAGACCGCGGGGTGGCTGTAGAACCAGAACATGTGCTGGAACAGCACCGGGTCGCCGCCCAGGTTGGGGTCGAAGATCCCGACGCCGAGCGCCACCTCGACGATCAGCAGCAGCAGCGTGATGCCCAGCACCGGCGTCGCCAGCACCTGGATGATCGCCGTGGCGTACAGCGACCACAGGAACAGCGGCATGTCGAACCAGCCCATCCCCGGCGGCCGCAGGCGGTGGACGGTGACGATGAAGTTGATCCCGGTGAAGATCGAGGAGAATCCCAGGATGAACGCCCCCAGCATCGCCGGGATCACCGCCGAGGTCGTCGACGTCGAGTACGGGGTGTAGAACGTCCAGCCGGTGTCCAGCCCGCCGGTGCCGAGCACGATCAGGAAGAACACCGTGCCCACCAGCCACAGGTAGTAGCTGGCCAGGTTGAGTCGCGGGAACGCCACGTCCTTGGCGCCGAGCATCAGCGGCAGGAAGAAGTTGCCCAGCGCCGCGGGGATCCCCGGGATGATGAACAGGAAGATCATCACCGCGCCGTGGAGCGTGAACAGGTGGTTGTAGGTGTCCGCGTCGACCATCGTGCGGTCGGGGGTCAGCAGCTCGGTGCGCACGCCGAGGGCGAACACGCCGCCGAGGAAGAACGCGAACAGGATCGAGAACAGGTACATCACGCCGATGCGCTTGTGATCGACGGTGAACAGCCAGCTGCCGATCCCCTTGCCGGCCTTCAGGTAGTTCGGTCCCGCGTCGTGGGCGGTGGCGTGGGCCTCAGCCACGGGCCACCTCCTCTCCGTGGGCGGAGTCCGGTCCGCCGCTGCGGTCGTCACCGGCGGGTCCCTCCGCGGAGTCGTCGTCGGCCCGCGCGGAGTCGTCGTCTCCGACCTCGAGCTCCCCCGGGTCCGCCCCGGCGAGCACCTTGAGGTAGGCGATGATCGCCAGGATCTCGTCGTCCTCGAGCCGCCCCTGGTAGGTCGGCATCACCGGCTCGTAGCCGGCCACGACCTTGGCCATCGGCTCCAGGATCGACTCGCGGACGTAGTTCTCGTCGACGGTGATCATCGAGCCGTCGGCCAGCGCGTGGGTCTTGCCGTACAGGTCCTGGAAGGTGGGCCCGATCCCCGCGCTGCCGTCCGCCGAGTGGCACTGCGGGCAGCCGCGGGCGGTGACCAGCTTCTCGCCGGCCTCGTGGGGCGGCATCGTCGCCAGGAAGTTGGAGGCGTCGGCCAGCCACGTCTCGAACTCGCCCGGCGGGTGGACCACCACCTGCGAGAGCATGTCGCTGTGGCCGGTGCCGCAGTACTCGGTGCAGAAGATCACGTACTCCCCGGGCTCGGTGGCCTGGAACCAGGCCTTGGTGTAGCGCCCCGGGACCACGTCCATCTTGATCCGGAAGGCCGGCACGAACAGCGAGTGGATCACGTCCTCGCTGGTCATCACCAGCCGCACCGGCTTGTCCACCGGGACGTGCAGCTCGGGGTCGATGTAGCCGTTGGGGTAGGTGAAGCTCCACGACCACTTCTGGGCCGTGACCACCACCTCGTAGGCGTTCTGCGGTGGCGTGACCATGTCCAGGTACACGCGGTAGGACAGGTAGAAGATCGCGATCACGAGCAGCAGCGGCAGCCCGCTCCAGGTCAGCTCGAGGACCGTGTTGTGCGAGGGCGCCGGCTTGGGCTCCACGCCGGGGCGACGGCGGTACTTGAACAGGAACACCACCATCGTCACGACGATGAGCACGAAGAACACCACCGAGACCCAGTAGATGACGTTGAACACGGCATCCACCGCGGGGGCCACCGTGGAGCTCTTCGGCGGCAGCCAGAACGAGCCCATCTCCTGGGCCAGCGGGGCCACCACCGCGGCCGCGAACCCGTCTCCGAGGCCGATCATCCCAACACCCCTGCGCTCTCCGCGCCCTGGATGGGCGCCCTCTGCGCCCTCGCGCGTCCTGGATGGATGCGCCCGCTCATGCCTCGCCTCCCTCCGGGGGCGGGGCCCCCTTGCGCTTCCGCTCGCGGACGAAGTAGCCCCCGATCGTGAAGCCCAGCACGAGCACCATCAGCACGCCGCCGATGCGGGCCACGTTCATCGCCTGCAGGCTGTAGCGCCCGGCCTCGGGGTCGTAGTGGAAGCAGGTCAGCAGGAACTGGTCCATCGACGAGCCGATCTCGCCGTCGGCGGCCTCCACCAGCGAAAGCCGGATCGTCTGCGGGTCGTACAGCACGCCGTACAGGTACCGCGAGATGCGCCCGTCGGGGGTGACGACGTAGGTCACCGCGGCGTGGGCGTACTGGTTGGAGGCCTCGTCGTAGCGGTAGCCGAAGCCCAGCGGCTCGGCCAGCGCGTCGATGTTCGCCTTCTTGCCGGTCAGGAAGTGCCAGCCGGCGGCGGCCGAGGGCCGCTCGTAGTGCTCGATGTAGCTCTGCTGCTTGAGCTTGGCCAGCCGCGGGGTCTCGGTGGGGTTGATGCTCACCGTGACCATCTCGAACTCCTGGCCGGGCGTCCACTCCATCTGCTTCAGCCCGTCGACCAGGCCGTTGAGCTGCAGCGTGCACAGCATCGGGCACGAGTAGTAGTTGAGCGTCAGGATCACCGGCCGCTCGCCGTCGAAGTAGTCCTGCAGCTGCACGGTCTCGCCCAGCTCGTCGACGAACTCGAGATCCAGCGGGACCTGGGCCCCGGGGTGCTCGATCACCTCCACGCCCTCGAGCTCGTGGACGGTCTGGTCGGCCAGCTGTGCGCTCGCTGGAGGTGCGAGCAAGAGCAGCAGCGCGATCCACGTCGGCCGCGGGATCACGGCGCCTCCTCCCCGGGCTCGCCGACGACGCGGAGCTGTACCGCATCGCGCTCCTCGAGGGCCTCGCCGACGGCCTCGACGTAGGGCTCCTCGCCGTCGACGTACACGGTGCCCTCGCCCACGGTGCCGAGCAGGTGGACCAGCAGCCCGGACTCCTCGAAGGCTTGTTTCCGCGCCTGCTCCTCGAGCTCGGCGTGCAGCTTCCGCGCTGCCTCGATGTCCTGCACCGTCAGCTCCATCGCGCGGTAGATCGGCACGCGCGCGATGCCGTTCGCCTCGTCCACCCAGCCGTACGTGTTCAGCTCGGTCTGCTGCTGGGACACCAGCTGGGTCAGCTCCTCGGGGTCCTGGGAGACGACCTTGCGGTAGGTCTCCATCTCCTGGGTCTGGTAGAACACGATCTGCAGCAGGATCACGATCAGGAACACCGCCACGGTGCCCACGATCCCGACGTAGATGATCGTCTTGGCGTTGGGGTCTGCGCGGTCGGCCATCGTTCCCCCTACACGTTCTCGAACGCCAGCGACTCGTCCAGCCGCGGGTCCTTGCGGGGCACCAGCGCCCGGTTGCGCATCGTCCACGCGGTCGTCGCCACGAACAGCCCGCCGATCCCGACGAGGGTGGTCAGGTCCAGCAGGTGCAGCGGGATCCGGATCGGGCTCGTCGGCGGCAGCACCAGCCAGTACAGGTCGACCCAGTGCATCAGCAGCACCCACGCCGCGGCGAACGCCAGCAGCACGCGGTTGCGCTTGACCCACCGCGACATCAGGAACGCGAACGGCAGCGCGAAGTGCCCGATCAGCAGCGTCAGCGCCGGCAGCGTCCAGCCGTCGTTCATCCGCAGCATGTACCAGGCGGTCTCCTCGGGGATGTTGGCGTACCAGATCAGCATGAACTGGAAGAACGCGATGTAGGCCCAGAACACGACGAACCCGAACAGCAGCTTGCCGAGATCGTGGTAGTGCTCCGGCGTCACCGCGTGGACCATCCGCCCGGTGGACTGCAGCAGCGCGACGATCAGCGGCAGCACGGCGAGGATCGCCACCATGCAGCCGGCGAAGAAGTAGACCCCGAACATCGTGCTGTACCAGTGGGGGTCCAGCGACATCAGCAGGTCGAAGCCGGCCAGCGAGCCGGTCAGCGCGAAGGCCGCCACCCCGGGGCCGCTCCACTTCTGCATCGACAGCGTGATGCGGTGGTCGCCGCTGTCGTCCTGCGCCACCGAGCGCCCGAAGTAGTACCAGGCCAGCCCGGCCCACACGACGAAGTAGATCACCACCCGCACGGTGAAGAACGTCGGGTCGAGGAACGCGGCCTTGTGCGCGATCAGCGGGTCGTGGTCCGCGGCGCCGGGCTCGGCCCAGTGGTACAGCTCGCCCAGCCCCAGCAGGATCGGGATCGCCAGCACGCCCAGCAGCAACAGGTTGGTCGACAGCGCCTCGGCGATGCGCCGCACCACCACCGACCACCCGGCCCGCATCAGGTGCTGGACCAGCACGAAGAACAGCCCGCCCAGCGCCACCGTCAGGAAGTAGCAGAAGCTGACCAGGTAGGAGTGCAGGAACCGGCTCCAGCCGTCTTCCGACATCAGCGCCAGCAGCCCGGACAGCGCCAGCCCGGCGACGCCGACCACCAGCCCGCCGATCAGCACGTTGCGCGCCAGGCCCTGCAGCTTCAGGTTGTCGTGGGTGAGATCGACCTCACGCATCGCTCGATCCTCCCCTCATCGCAGCGAGTCCCGGACGTCCTCGGGGACGTCCTCGATCGTGGCCCGCTGGCTGCGCTGCAGCGCCCGCAGGTAGGCGACGATCGCCCAGCGCTCGTCCACGGCGATCTGCGGGCCGTAGGCCGGCATGTTGCGGATCCCGTGGGTGATCGTGTTGTACAGGTGCCCCTCCTCGCGGCCGCGCACCAGGTCGCTGCGCAGGTCGGTGGGCGGGGTCCAGGTGCCCTCGGCCAGCCTCGTGGCGCGGACGTTGACGATCCCGTTGCCCGAGCCGTCCACGCCGTGGCACGGGGCGCAGAACGTGTCGTAGGCGTCCTGGCCGTCGACCATCGTCGCGCCGGTGACCTCGAGGGGGAACCCCACGACCCACTCCTCGCCGTCCCTTCCGGTGGCCAGCGGACCGTCGACGACGAGCTCCCCGCGGGCCACGGTGCCCTCCACCACCGGCCGCATCCCGCGCCGGTCGGCGAACACCACGTTGCCCTCCTGGGCCTCGTACTTGGGCTGGTCGTCCATGTCGGGCACCACGTGGATCCCCGTGCTGGCGCTCCTGGTCACCCGGTTCTTGGCGATCAGCGCGAACGGGATCCACGAGACCAGCAGCAGCGCCAGCGCGGACCACGGTATCCAGCGTGGCATCT
This sequence comes from uncultured Rickettsiales bacterium, assembly GCA_964584075.1. Classification (GTDB taxonomy): domain Bacteria; phylum Myxococcota_A; class UBA796; order UBA9615; family CAYRNR01; genus CAZOYV01. The sequence continues at coordinate 29,126 of CAZOYV010000072.1, forward strand.
CAGTCCTCCACCCGCTCGACGTGGCCGCCCAGCGTCTCGGCGAAGCGGGGCGTCTCCTCGGGGTCGTAGATCGGGTCGTCGGCCTCGATCGAGATGTAGTAGCGGTCGGTCGTGGCCCGCTTGAAGCGCTCGTGCTTGAGCAGCGGGTGGTAGTACAGCGGCAGGTCGTTGAACGCCAGCATCCCGACCACGGTGCCGATCGCCGCGAGCAGCACGGTGAACTCGAAGGTCACCGGGATGTTGGCCGGCACGCTGAACAGCGGCTTGCCGCTGATGATGATCGGGTAGTGCACCGCGTTGGTGAACCACTGCAGCCCCAGCCCCACCGAGGCGCCGATCAGCCCGCAGACCAGCGTCACGAACGGCAGCCGCGTGAGCCGCAGGCCCATCGCGTCGTTGAGCCCGTGGACCGGGTAGGGGGTGTGGGTATCCCAGCGCTTGAAGCCCGCGTCGCGGACCTTGGCGGTGGCCTCGAGGAACTCGTGGAGGTCCTCGTACTCGATCAGCAGCCCCCAGGGTTCGCGGGAACTCATGGCTCCACCTCCCCTCCCTTGGGCCGGCGGGGCGGCGGGATGTGGTCGTCGTGCTGCCCCGGCACGTCGCCCCAGTAGTCGCCGAAGCCCTTGTGCTCGCCGTGCTCGAGGCCCGCGTGGGGCATCACGCTCTTGACCTCGGCCATCGCCACCATCGGCAGCCAGCGGGCGAACAGCAGGAACAGCGTCATGAACAGCCCGAAGCTGCCCAGCAACGTCAGCAGGTCGACCCAGGTGGGCACGTAGTAGTCCCAGCTGCTGGGCAGGAAGTCGCGGCTCAGCGACGTCACGATGATCACGTAGCGCTCGAACCACATCCCGATGTTGACGAAGATCGCGATGACCCACACCGCCCACACGTTGGTGCGGAACCACTTGATCCAGAACAGCTGCGGGAAGATCAGGTTGCAGCTCATCATGATCCAGTAGGCCCACCAGTACGGCCCGAACGCGCGGTTGATGAACGCGAACCCCTCGTACGGGTTGCCGCTGTACCAGGCGATGAAGAACTCGGTGATGTAGGCGAAGCCGACCAGCGTGCCGGTGCCCAGCGTGATCTTCGCCATGTTCTCGATCGTGCGCTTGGTGACGATCGCCTCCAGCCCGAAGAACAGCCGGCACGGCACCATCAGCACCAGCACCATCGCGAAGCCGCCGAAGATCGCCCCGGCGACGAAGTAGGGCGGGAAGATCGTGGTGTGCCAGCCGGGCAGCTGGGCCACGGCGAAGTCGGTGGAGACCACCGAGTGGACCGACAGCACCAGCGGGGTGGCCAGCGCCGCCAGCAGCAGGTACGCGCGCTCGAACCGCATCCAGTGGCGGTTGCTACCGCGCCAGCCCAGCGCGGCCAGGCCGTACAGGAAGCTCTTGAGCTTGGTCCTGGCCCGATCCCGCAGGGTCGCCAGATCCGGGACCATCCCCATGTACCAGAACAGCAGCGAGACGGTGGCGTAGGTCGAGATCGCGACCATGTCCCACAGCAGCGGGCTGCGGAAGTTGGGCCACATGTTCTGCTGGAACGGGACCGGGAAGAACCAGTGCAGGACCCACACGCGGCCGACGTGGACCGCCGGGAACACCCCGGCGCAGGCCACCGCGAAGATCGTCATCGCCTCGGCGAAGCGGTTGACGCTGGTGCGCCACTTCTGGCGGAACAGGAACAGGATCGCCGAGATCAGCGTGCCGGCGTGCCCGATCCCGACCCAGAACACGAAGTTGACGATCGCGAAGCCCCAGCCGATGGGGATGTTCAGCCCCCACACGCCGGTGCCTTCCAGGATCAGCAGCCCCAGCATCGCGCCGAACAGGGCCAGCAGGACCAGCGAGATGGCGAACGCGACGTACCAGCCGAGGGGCGGCTTGGGGCGCTCTGCGATCCCGCAGACGGTGTCGGTGAGGGCCTTCAGGTCCGTGCCCGGCAGCACGATCGGCTGGCGGACGCGGGGGTCCTCGTCGGTGGTGCGGTCGACGGCCAGGTCGTCCATCAGTGGTGCCCCCCGTCGTGGTCGCCCGCGTCCCCGTGGTCGCCGCCGTGGTCGCCGCCGTGGTCGGCGCCGTGGCCCGCGGCGTGGCCGCCCCCTCCGTCCACCGGGTGCCGCAGCTTGGCCAGGTAGGCCAGCCGCGGGCGGTTGTTCAGCTCGGCGAGGACGATGTAGCTGCGGTCGTCGGCGTGGCGCCGCGAGACCTCGCTGTCGGGGTCGTTCAGATCGCCGAACACGATCGCCCCTGCGGGGCAGGCCTGGGCGCAGGCCGGCACGATCTCGCCGTCGGCGACCGGTCGCTTGTGGTTCTTGGCGTCGATCTTGACCGCGTTGATCCGCTGCACGCAGAAGCTGCACTTCTCCATCACGCCGCGCACGCGGACCGTGACCTCGGGGTTGAACACCATCTGGTGGATCGGGTCGAGGTCGTTGGTGAACGCGTGGAAGTTGAACCGCCGCACCTTGTACGGGCAGTTGTTGGAGCAGTACCGGGTGCCCACGCAGCGGTTGTAGACCATCACGTTGAGCCCCTCGTGGTCGTGCACCGTCGCCGCGACGGGGCAGACCTGCTCGCAGGGGGCGTTCTCGCAGTGGTGGCAGGTCACCGGCATGTGGGCCACCTGCGGCGCGTCCGGCTCGCCGTGGTAGTAGCGGTCGACGCGGATCCAGTGCATCTCCCGGCCCTTCTCGATCTGCTCGCGGCCGACAACC
>CAZOYV010000073.1:0-12196 GCA_964584075.1 uncultured Rickettsiales bacterium
AGGACCACAAGGGGTAGTGGTCACTGGAGTCAAGGGCATACCCCTTTGACCCCAATTCCCAATTCTGACCCCAATTCGGGGCTGGCTCCTCCCTAGCGCCGCACCACCCCCAGGCCGCGGACGCCGTCGGCGAGGACGGTCAGCGGGCGGGCGGTGCGGACGTGCTTGGCGAAGGCGTACTCCTCGATCCGCTCCTGCTTCCGGAGCCAGTCCCAGTCGATGGCGAGCCGGTCCTCGGGGGCGATCGAGAGGTACAGGACCTGGAACGAGATCAGGTTCTGGAAGAAGTGGGAGCCCTGGCTCAGCTCGGGGCGCATCGTGGGCAGGTTGGCCTCGACGATCACGGACGCGCCGCAGATCTGGCTCCAGGTGACGGGGATCCCCAGCGTCGGGTTGGAGCTGCCCCAGCGGCCGAAGCCGATCAGCAGGTACGGGCGGCCCTCGTCCCGCAGGGCGCGGTCGAGCCGCTCGATCTCGTGGGCGATCTGGCGGGTGGCCATCGGATCGAAGTGCTGGGGCTTGACGAACACCACGTCGCGGATGTCGTCCCGCTGGCCGTTGCCCAGGGTGCGGCGGGCGGCGACGACCACGTCGTCGCCGGCCAGATCGGGCTCGTCCAGCGTGGTGGCCGCGCCCGAGACCGCCATCGGCCGCACCTGCAGGAAGTGCAGGCGCGCGGGGACGCCGCGGCCGGGGTCGAGGGTGACTGCGAACTCCATCTCGACCGGACCGCCGAGCTCGTCGCGGCAGCGCTCGAGCAGGGTGACCAGCAGGTCGTTGAGCGGCACGTCGCGGAACGCCAGGATCGGCTCGAAGGTCAGCGCGCGGGGGCCGCGGGTCGCGGTGCCGGGGACCAGCCGGTCGGCGGCCGCGTCGTAGGTCGAGGCGAGGAACCGCAGCACGCCGTCGGCCTCGGCGTCGCGCAGCCCGCCGTTGGTCAGGAACTGGGTCTCCTCGTCGGCCTGCAGCGAGGGCAAGCGGCCCATGTGGACGGCCCAGAACCGGGTCTGGGACTTGCGCAGCAGGTCGGCGGGGCCGGCCACCGGTGGCGGGGCCTTGGGGTGGGCCGGCGAGTAGGTCCACGCCACCGCGCCGTCGGCGATCGTCTTGCCGAGCCCGAGCGCGAGCGTGACCATGCCCTGATCGGGCCTCGCCCGGCCGCGCGCGTAGAAGTGGTAGGACCGCGCGACCCCGGACAGGCACGGGTAGAACCGCGGGCCGTGCTTGCGCCCGGCGACGCGCTGGATGATCACGGCCATCTTCTCGTCGTCGGCGCATTTGCCCACCGACTGCTGGTAGTGCCGCGCCTCGGCGCACCACGTCGAGGCCCAGACCACCTTGACCGCCTGGGCCAGCTGCCGGGCGCGGACGGCGGCGTCGGGGTGGTCGTTGGCCAGCATCCGGGTCGCGTAGACGCCGGCGAACGGGTGCTGCAGCTGGTCCTCGAGCAGGCTCGAGGAGCGGACCGCCAGGGGGCGCCCGCCCTGGGCGGTCAGCGCCCGCAGCACCTCGGCGAGCTCCGCGGGGAGCTCGGCGCGCAGGAACGCCTCGACGATCGTCCGGTCGTCGGCCTCCCCCGTCGCGAGGGACGCGAGCCCGGCGCCGGCGACGAAGCCGTCGAAGCGGTCGGTGGTCAGCACGGTCATCGGGGGCACGTCGACGTCGAAGCCCTGCACCCCTTCCGCGGCCAGGCCGCCGAGCACGGTCTCGTGGGCGCGGATCAGGAACGCCGCCTTGCCGCCCAGCGCGCCGTCGCCGACGCGGGTGAAGCGCGGCTGCCCGTCGCCGAGCGCGGGGTCGAACAGGGGGATCGCGGCACGCTCGGTCATCGCTCACCTCGCTCGCCCCGCGATCTCCCTCGCCGCGGGGCCGCACGCGCTACAGGGTAGTGGAGACGCCGACCCGAGGGGGCGGATTGCAGTGATTTCCCGCTCGACGGCGATCGCCACCGCGGTATGCTGCCCCCTCTCGCCCAGATTGGTCCGCCCGTCGGCGTCCGGTTGCAGTGGACCGCGAGCGGAGTGGAGGCACCATGCGATTCCATCCCTGGCTGTGGACCCTGACCGGTCTCCTCGCGGCGGCGCTGTGGCTCGCCGGCTGTCCCGAGGAGCTGGGCGACGACGACGACGCCAGCGACGACGACGTCGCCGACGACGACAGCGGCGACGACGACACCGGCGGCGACGACGACGCCAGCGACGACGACACCGGCGACGACGACAGCGGCGGGACCGACGAGGACGGCGACGGCTGGACGGTGGAGGACGGGGACTGCGACGACGCGGACCCCGACGTCCACCCGGAGGCCCCGGACGTCTGCGACGACGTGCCGGACAACGACTGCGACGGCAACGTCGACCCGAGCGAGGACGACGTCGACGGCGACGGGCTCAGCGAGTGCGAGGGGGACTGCGACGACGGCGACGACCAGATCCACCCCTACGGCGACGAGGAGTGGTTCGACGGGGTGGACTCGGACTGCGACGGGTTCGAGGACCCCGATCCGTGCGACGACCCGCCGCCCGCGACCGCGGTGACCCCCGATCCGGCCTGCACCTACACGCCGACGGTGGGCTCGTTCAACCCGACCAGCGAGTGGTCGATGACCACCTACGTCGACTACCCGAGCTACGACGACTCCTACACGACGCCGATGGTCGGGCACTTCACCGACGACAACGGCGACTCGTACATCGACTCGCTGGACATCCCCGACATCGCGATCACCACCTGCATCGCGACGGGCGGCAACATGGACGGGGTGATCCGCCTGATCTCGGGGGACGGCTCGGCGATCCACTGGTCGGTCAACGACGCGCTGTACCAGAAGGTGACCTACTACCCGTACCGCTACACGGGCCTGGCGCTGGGGGACATCGATCTCGATGGCGTGCCGGAGATCGTCGCCACGCTGCGGTCGGGCTCGTACTGCTACGTCGGCGCCTACGACGAGCTCGGCGCGCTGCAGTGGGTCCACACCGACCACACCGTGGGCTGCCGCAACAACTACGCCGCGCTGCACGATCTCGAGGGCGACGGCGACGTCGAGGTGGTGGTCGGGCGGCTGATCCTCGAGGGCGCCGACGGCAGCCTGCAGGGCGAGGGCGCCGGCGGCCTGGGCTACCACAGCGGCTACAGCAACTCCGGGTACCACTCGTTCGGGCTGGACCTCGACGGCGACGGCACGATGGAGGTCGTCGCCGGCAGCTCGGTGTACGGCCCGCAGGGCGTCGAGCTGTGCGCCACGGGCCAGGCCGACGGCTACCCGGCGGCGGCGGACCTCGACGGCGACGGGCTCGGCGAGTTCGTCGTCAGCGGCAACGGCAGCCTGCGCACGTTCGAGCACGACTGCACGCCGATCCACTCGTGGACCAACGGCGGCGGCGGCTACGGCGGCCCGCCGACGATCGCCGACTTCGACGGCGACGGGACCCTCGAGATCGCCGTGGCGGGCAGCACCTCGTACGTGGTCTACGAGCAGGACGGCGCGGTGCTGTGGTCGATGCCGGTGACCGACGCGTCGTCCAACTCCACCGGCTCGTCGGTGTTCGACTTCGACGGCGACGGCGCCGCCGAGGTGGTCTACGCCGACGAGATCCGGCTGTGGGTCTTCGACGGGGCCACCGGCGCGGTGCTGCTCGACGACCAGAACCACGGCTCGGGGACGATCAACGAGTACCCGACGATCGTCGACGTCGACGTCGACGGCGACGGCAAGGCCGAGATCGTGGTGGTCAACTCCCACCACGCCACCGGGCTGTACGTGGTCGGCGACGCCAGCGACGAGTGGGTCAGCGCGCGCCAGGTGTGGAACCAGCAGGCGTACTACATCACCAACGTCGACGACGACCTGGGGATCCCCAGCCCAGGGCCGGCCAACTGGCCGATCCACAACAACTTCCGCCAGGGCGCCCCGGGCAGCTTCTCGGCCCAGGCGGCGGCCAACCTCTCGCCGTGGACCTACGACCCGTGCCAGCCCGCCTGCGGCGACGACGTCGACGTGCTGGTCCAGGTCGCCAACGACGGGCTGATCCAGGCCAGCGCGGATCTGGTGCTGGCGATCTACGGCGAGGACGGCCTCGGCGACCGCACCCTGCTGACCTCGACGACCCTCGGCGCGCCATTGCTCTCCGGCGGAGTCAGCGCCGCCTACCCGTTCACGTTCCCCGCCGCCGACCTGGCGGGCTACGTGGCGCTGATCGCCGTCGTCGACGACGACCAGGCGAGCAACGAGTGCGACGAGTACGACAACGAGGCGGTCGTCGACCTGTCCTCGATCTGCCAGTAGCCCCCAGGCACCCCTCGACCCGGGCCGCCTCCGCCCCGGGCACCCGTTTGCCCGCCGGGCCGGTGTGTTTCCGGCACCCGGGACCGGCCACGAGCGGGAACACTCGGATACGAGGAGGAGAGCACGATGGCACACACGATCACGACGCGAGGCCTGGGGCTGCTGGGCGGGACGCTGGCGCTGGCGCTGATCGCCGCGACGGGCTGCGAGCGGGTGGACCGCGAGATCACCACCGCCGAGGGCGACATGAAGGCGGTGGTCGACGGCAGCAACCAGTTCGCGGTGGACCTCCACCAGGTGGCGGCGGCGGACGGCGGCAACGTGTTCTTCTCGCCGTTCTCGATCACCGCGGCGCTGTCGATGGTCTACGGCGGCGCCGAGGGCGACACCGAGCAGCAGATCGCGGACGCGATGCACGTGGGCATCGACGAGGCCGCGTGGCACGACAACCTCGGCGCGCTGGCCGACGACCTGTCGGGCGAGAAGTACCGCGGCTACACGCTGTACACCGGCAACGCGGTGTGGGGCCAGCGGGGCGAGAACTTCCGCACCGAGTACCTCGGGGTCCTCGAGGACGCCTACCACGCCCCGATGGAGCCGGTCGACTTCGAGGCCAACCCCGAGGGCGCGCGCAAGGAGATCAACCGCTGGGTCGACCAGCAGACCAAGGGCCACATCGACGAGCTGTTCAAGGGCGGCGACATCACCGACCGGACCAAGCTGGTGCTGAGCAACGCGATCTACTTCAAGGCCGACTGGGAGGACCAGTTCGACCCCAAGAGCACGCGCACGCGGGACTTCTGGATCACCGAGGAGACGTCGGTCCAGGCCGAGATCATGCACCGCACGGGCAACCTGCGCGGCGCCGACCTGGAGGGCCTCAAGGTCGTCGAGCTGCCCTACCAGGACGACGAGATCTCCCTGGTGCTGGTGGTGCCCGACGAGCTCGACGGGCTGGCCGAACTCGAGGCCGCCCTGACCGGCGCGGAGCTCGACGGCTGGCTCGCCGAGGTCGGCTCGCAGTACGGCACCGTGGGGCTGCCCAAGCTCGAGATGAAGCTCGAGCTGCCGCTGAAGGAGACGCTCCAGGAGCTGGGCATCGTCGACGGCTTCGAGCGCGACCTGGCCGACTTCTCCGGCGTGATCGACCCGTCCGAGATGAACGGCAACTGGTACCTCCACAAGGCCCGCCACGAGGCGTACGTGCTGGTCGACGAGACCGGCACCGAGGCGGCCGCGGCCACCGGGTTCAGCATGGGCGACGACGACGACGGCGACTCGTTCAGCTGCATCGCCGACCACCCGTTCCTGTTCCTGATCCGCGACCAGCTGACCGGTACGATCCTGTTCATGGGACGCGTCGCCGACCCCACCTGATCCCCCCGCCTCGCCTCGCTCCGCCCGGGTCCGATCACACCATCCGGTATGTCCGTCCGTTTCCTTGACGATCTCTTCACACGGCAGGGATTGCAATCATACAAGTAGGTGTTAAACTCACACTTGTATGTATTCCCACCGGCCAGTGGGGGTCGGATCGGGAACGGGCGGAAGCCGGGTGGTACACGGGCGCTCACCACCCGGCTTTCATCTGTTCTCGCCGCCGAGCGCTACTTCTTCTTGGACTTCTTCTTGGGCTTGCCGCCCTTGCCGGCCTTGTCCTCGTCCGCCTTCTCCGGCGTCCAGGCGTCGCCGGTCTGGATCGGGAACGGCTCGGCCTTCTTGCCGCGCTTGACCAGGAACACGACGATCGCGATCCCGAGCACGATCCCGCCGATGCTGATGAACTGGCTGAAGCTCAGCCCGAACTCGCCGCCGAAGTAGTCGACCTTGCCCCACCCGTCGCCGGTGAACCAGTAGCGGTCGTTGAGGCGGATGAACTCCACCAGCAGCCGCTCCAGCGAGTGGAACACCGCGAAGATCGCGAACAGCATCCCGTGGGGCCAGCGGTCGGGGACCGTCTTGCGCGCGTCGACCCACCACAGGACCCCGAACAGCGCGAAGTTGAACACGAACTCGTAGATCATCGTGGGGTGCACCGGCACGGTGGTCGGCACCAGCCCGTCGGGGAACGTCATCCCCAGCCACGACCACGCTCCGGTGGCCTCGATGCCGTAGCACCCGTCCCCGGCCAGCAGGCACCCGACCCGCCCCCAGGCGTAGCCCGAGGCCAGCATCGGCGCGGCCATGTCCAGCCCGGCGATGAACTTGTAGCCGTACCGCTTGCTGACCCAGATGCACGCCAGGATCGCGAAGATCAGCCCGCCGTACCACGTCAGCCCGCTGTTGGCGGTGAAGATCCGGCCGAGGTCGTCCTTGAACGAGTCCCAGTGGTCGATGACGTGGAACAGCCGCGCGCCGATGATCCCGGCGATCATCGACGTGACGATGATCGAGTACGAGTACTCCGGGTTCCAGCCGCGGCGCATGCACCCGATGCGCCCGAAGCGCCAGCCCCACAGGAACCCGATGGCCATGCACAGGCCGTAGGTCCCGATGGTCAGCCCGCCGATCTTGAACAGGATGGGCCACATGGTCGGAAACCCTTACACCCCCGGGGACAGTGGCGCAACCGATGGTCCTGCTACACTGCCGCCCATGGGCACCCCCCCCGCCATCGTCCTGCTCAGCGGCGGGCTCGACTCCGCCACCACCCTGGCCATCGCCCGGGAGCGCGGCTTCGCGCCGCACGCGCTGTCGTTCCGCTACGGACAGCGCCACGGCGCCGAGCTCGAGGCCGCGCGCCGCATCGCCGCCGCCGCCGGGGTGGTCGAGCACCGCGTGGTGGAGATCGACCTGGCCCAGTTCGGCGGCTCGGCGCTGACCACCGAGCTGGCGGTCCCCAAGGACCGCGACGACGCGACGATCGGCGCGGGGATCCCCGTCACCTACGTGCCCGCGCGCAACACGATCTTCCTGTCCTACGCGCTGGCCTGGGCCGAGGTGCTGCCGGCCCACGACCTGTTCCTCGGGGTCAACGCGGTGGACTACTCGGGCTATCCCGACTGCCGCCCGGCGTTCGTCGCGGCCTTCGAGCGGCTGGCCAACGCCTCCACCCGCGAGGGCACCGCGGGCCGCGCGATCCGCGTCCACGCGCCGCTGATCGCGATGACCAAGGCCGAGATCATCCGCGAGGGCCTGCGCCTCGGGGTCGACTACGGCCAGACCCGCACCTGCTACGACCCGGACCCGGCGGGCCGCGGCTGCGGGCGCTGCGACGCCTGCCGGCTGCGCCTCGCCGCGTTCGCCGAGCTGGGCCTCGACGACCCCGCCCCCTACGTCCGCTGAACGAACTCGTTTGCGCGCGCGCGCAAGCCGCGCTACGTTGCCCTGCCGAGCCGCCGGAGGACCCGATGCCGACCGAGCCGTCCAAGACCCTCGAGACCTTCGAGAATCCCCACTCCGAGCGCGACTACGTGGTCCGCATCGAGACGTCGGAGTTCACCTGCGTGTGCCCGATCACCGGCCAGCCGGACTTCGCCACGGTGCGCATCGAGTACGTCCCCGACCAGCGCTGCGTGGAGCTCAAGTCGCTCAAGCTGTTCTTCTGGACGTTCCGCGAGGAGGGGCACTTCCACGAGGACGTGATCAACCGGATCCTCGAGTCGCTGGTCGAGGCGATCGCCCCGCGCCGGATGGAGGTCACCGGGAACTTCAACGTCCGCGGCGGCCTGCAGACCACCGTGACCGTCTCCTACCCCTGATCCCGGCTACGACCCCGAGCCGCCCTTGAACCGCTGCCGCGACGGCGGCACCCACCAGCCCTCCAGCTGGTTCAGCGAGCTGAGGATGTCCACCGAGGTGCCCTCGAAGCGCTCGTGCAGCGCCACCACCTCGTCGATCCAGTACAGGAAGCAGTACGGCTGGTCCTGGTAGATCAGGCGCTGCATCTGCCGCCACCTGGCGTTGGCCACCGCGGGATCGGTCGCGGCGAGACCCTCGTCGATCAGCCGGTCGACCTCGGGGTTGGCGTAGCCGACGTGGTTGTAAGGGCGGTCCTCGCCCGACTTCCAGTAGTGGCTCGGGTCGACGAACAGCCCCGCCGACCAGCCGCCGATCACCGCCTCGTAGTCGCGGCGCCGCAGCTTCTCGTAGACCGCGTTCTGCTCCAGCGGGGCGAGCTCCACCGCGACGCCGACCTCGGCGAGCTGCTGCTGCACGATCACGCCGGTCTGCTCGCGGCGGTCGTGCCCCGCCGAGTAGGTCATCGTGAACCGCAGCGGCGCGCCGTCGCGCTCCACCACCCCGTCGCCGTCGCCGTCGGACCAGCCGGCCTCGGCGAGCAGCGCCCGCGCCCGCGCCGGGTCGTGGGCCAGCGGCTGGAGCGTGGGGTCCACGGCGTCGCACAGCTCGGGCGTGATCGTGCCGGTCGCGCGCTGGCCGTAGACCTCGCCGCCGGCGGTCAGCAGCGCCGCGAGCAGCGCGTCGACGTCGATCGCGTGGGCCAGCGCGGTGCGCACGCGCCCGTCGGCGAAGCGCTCGTCGCGCAGGTTCCAGCCGATGTACTCCAGGAAGCGGTAGCCGCGCCGCACCATCTCGATCTCCGGGCGGGTGCGCCGCAGCCGCTCGATGTCGGCGACCTCGACGCCGACGGCCATGTCCACCGCCCCGGTCTCCAGCTCCACCAGCCGCGTGGTGTACTCCGGCACGATGCGGAAGATCACGCGGTCGAGGTACGGGTCGGCGACGAACCCGGCCCCCTCGCGGCGGGCCAGCACGATCTCCTGGCCGCGGGTCCAGCGCTCGAGCACGAACGGGCCGGCGCACACCGGCTGGTCCTGGAACGACCCGCCGCGCAGCGTGGCGCGGTCGGCGCCGGCGAGGGCGTGCTGGGGCACGATCGCGCTGGACGCGACGTGGGCCAGCATCGTGGTCGGGTCCCCCGCGTGCTGGAAGTGCAGCACCACGGTGTGGTCGTCGAGCTTGTCCCACGGGGTCTCGGGGTCCAGGTCGGCGAGGTACGGCTGGCGCGGGCTGCCCACCGCGGGGTCGGCGACCAGCTGCAGCGTGAACAGCACGTCGTCGGCGTCGATCGGCTCGCCGTCCTGCCAGGTGGCGCCCTGGACCAGCCGCAGCGTCAGGTCGGTGCCGTCGTCGCTCCACGACCACGACTCGGCGAGGTACGGGTCGAACGTCAGCGCGCAGTCGAACCGGCCGCGCACCAGCTGGGGGAACACGTTGAACAGCACCGTGTTGGTCGCGGTGGTGTGGCCGACCACGGGGTTGAAGCCCTCGATGTCGCCGGCGTAGGCGACCACCAGCGTGTCCCCGCGGGCGGGGGTCGCGGCCTCGGCGGCGTCCGGCGGGGGGGCGTCGTCGCCTCCGCCGCCCTTGCAGCCGGTGAGCAACAGCAGGGCGATCGGGAACAGGTGCAGCAGGCGTGGCATGGTCGGCTCCCTCGCGGCGCGCCCATGATCACATACTTCTTGCACCGTCCCGACAACCCGCGGCCGTGGGAGGCGTAGACTGTCCCGACCCGGCACCTCGGGCGCGCGGCGCCCGACGCGAGGAGTCGTTCCGTGGCGCTGTTCCCACTCGATGGCCCCCGCCTGTTCGCCTCGCTGGATCCGTTCCTGCCACCGGTCCCGGGCCAGACCCTCGCGGGGCGAGGGGTGGCCAACCACCAGTTCCTGCTGGCGCTGATGCGCCACGGCAGCTTCGAGGGCTTCCACTTCTTCCTCGCCACCCCCGAGGAGCTGCGCGAGTTCCGCAGCACCTACGGGGCGGTGGCCCCCGGCGGCGCGCCGATCAGCTCGCTGCCGCGGCGCAGCCTGATCCAGCGCCTCAGCGAGATCGACTACACCGCGTTCCACCTCGCCGACCACGTCCGCGGCTACCAGGCGCTGTGCTGCCTGCGCAACGAGCGCGCGACCCACCCGTTCCCGGTCACCGCGCTGGTGCACGGGATCAGCGATCCGGCGGTGATGCAGGCGTACCTCACGATGGGGCTCGAGGGCCCGCGGGCCTACGACGCGATCGTGTGCTCCAGCCCGTCCAGCCGCGAGGTGCTGCGCAGCTGCTTCACCTCGCTGGTGGACAGCACCCGCGGCCGCATCGACCCGCCGCTGCAGTTCCCGATGAAGCTGCCGGTGATCCCGATCGGCGTCGACTGCGGCGCCCTCGAGGGCGGCGACCGGGTGCGCGGCCGCGCGGTGGTCGGGGTCCCGATCGACAAGACCGTGATCCTCTACGTCGGCCGGTTCTCGGCCCACGACAAGATGGACCTGTTCCCGCTGTTCCAGGCCTTCGCCCAGGTGCGCCAGCGCACCGGCCGCGACGATCTCGCGCTGCTGCTCGCCGGCTCGCGCCAGGGCACGCCCTACGTCGACATGCTGCGGATGTGGGCGGTGGCGCTGGGGATCTCCGACGACGTGACGTTCATCACCGACTTCGAGGAGGAGTCCAAGCCCGACCTGTACGCCGCCGCCGACCTGTTCGTCAGCCCCTGCGACAACCCCCAGGAGGCGTTCGGGCTGACCGTCGTCGAGGCGATGGCCGCCGGCCTGCCGGTGGTCGTCTCCGACTTCGACGGCTACCGCGAGACCGTCCCCGAGCGGGCCGGGATCCGGATCCCGACCTACGGCGTCAACGCTGGCTCGGAGCTGTCCGACCTGGCCCCGCTGGTCCACCCGCGCTCGACCCACCTGCGCCTCGGCCAGGGCGTCGCCGTCGACCTGCGGGAGCTGACCGCGGCCCTGATCCAGCTGATCGAGGACCCGGCCCGCCGCGCGGAGCTCGGCCGCGCCGGCCAGCGCCACGCCCGCAAGAGCTTCGACTGGTCCCAGATCGTGCCCCAGTACGAGGTGCTGTGGGACGAGCTCAGCGCCGAGGCCCGCGCGACCCAGAGCGCCGGCCGGTCCGGGGCCAACCCGGTGCGGTTCGACTACGGCCGCGCGTTCCGCGACTACCCCACCCGGCTGCTGCGCGAGGACGAGCCGCTGGTCAGCACCCCGGTGGGCAAGGGGTTCCTCGACAGCCGCCGCTACCCGGTCTACGCCGAGATGGCCCCGGTGCTCGAGCTGGCCCACGTCCGCGCCGTGGTCGAGGCCGCCGCCGAGCCGATCACGGTCAAGGAGCTCGTCGACCGCCTCGGCGGCGCCGGCGTGGCGGTCGAGCGCGCCCGCCGCACGATCCTGTGGGCGCTCAAGCACGGCCTGGTGGAGCGGGGCTGAGGGGAGCCAGCCCCTCGTTGGGTTGGGCCGCCTCATTCCTCGAAAACCAGCGCGCAGCTGTGCCGGTATCCGGCGTAGACCTGCTCGAAGGTGCCGCCCGGCGCTCCGGTCCGGTGGTAGTCGTCGCTGCCCCAGCAGTGGATCGCGCCGTCGTGATCCAGCGCGCATGCGTGCTGCGCGCCGGCACTGACCGAGGCCCACGGTCCGGGCGCGGGGTCCTCGAAGCATCCCGACAGCACCGCCACCAGGAAGGCCACCTCGATCAGGAGCACCCGAGGCCCGCCGCGGTCGGTCCTAGTCACGATTGAACGTCCAGAGACACCCGGACTCCATCAGGTACGTGCCGGTCTCGAGGATGTCCTCGTCCAGCGCTCCCTGGTCCCAGCCCGAGCCCCGGTACAGCCCATCGTACCAGTCCATCGGGTTGGGGGCGTCCCAGTCCTCGTCGTCGTTGCCACCGCCGTGATCGTGGCCGTTGCGGGGGCGGTCGCCGATGCTCGAACCGGGACGGTGATGCCAGCCACGCGTCCGGTGTGGCCCCACCGGGCACGTGTCGTCGATCGCGGTTACCCGTCGCGTGCAGGCACGGGTCGGGAGGCTGGAATTGCCGCGCCGGGCGGCAATTCGCGGGCGGGCACGGGTCGGGAGGCTGGAATTGCCGTGCCTGGCGGCAATTCGCGGGCAGGCACGGGTCGGGAGGCTGGAATTGCCGTGCCGGGCGGCGATTCGCGGGCGGGCA
>CAZOYV010000073.1:12296-31673 GCA_964584075.1 uncultured Rickettsiales bacterium
TCGGGAGGCTGGAATTGCCGTGCCGGGCGGCGATTCGCGGGCGGGCACGGGTCGGAGGGCTGGAATTGCCGTGCCGGGCGGCCACGCTCCTCGGATCGCTCGCAGGCAGGGACCTTCGATCGCTCTCCTCGCCGGAATCGCGGGGAATCGACAGGGATCCCGACGCCCGGTCCCTACTTCCCGAACCGGCGCGCGCGCTGCTGGTAGCCGCGGATGATGCGCAGGAAGTCGACCCGCCGGAAGGCGGGGAAGAACACGTCGGTGAAGTACAGCTCGGAGTAGGCGGCCTGGTACAGCAGGAAGTTGCTCAGCCGCGACTCGCCGCCGGTGCGGATGATCAGGTCGGGGTCGTCGCCGCCGGTGTACAGGTGGCGGCCGAGGCAGTCCTCGTCGACGTCGCCGAGGTCCAGATCGCCGCGCTCGACCTCGTCGATGATGCAGCGCACCGCGTCGAGGATCTCCTGGCGGCCGCCGTAGGCGATGCAGAAGTTGAGCCGCGGGCCCTCGTGGTGGGCGGTGGCGCCCTCCACCGTGGCGATCGCCTCGCGGACCTCGGCGGGCAGCAGCTCGGTGCGGCCCAGGACCTTGACCCGCACCTTGTTGCGCACGATCCGCGGCTCGCTGGCCAGCTCGGTCAGCTTGGTGGCGAACATCCCCATCAGGGCGTCTACCTCCTCGGAGGTGCGGTTGAAGTTCTCGGTGGAGAACGCGTACAGCGTCAGGGTCTTCACCCCGATCTCGCGGCTCCAGTCGACCAGCGCCTCCAGCGTGCGCGAGCCCAGCTCGTGGCCCTGCCACGGCTTGAGCCCCATCGAGCGCGCCAGCCGGCGGTTGCCGTCCATGATCACGCCCACGTGGCGCGGCACCGGGTCGCGGCGGATCTCCTCGACCAGCCGCCGCTCGTAGGCGCGGTACAGCAGGTCCTTGACCGGCTCGGGCAGGTGGAAGCGGCTCAGCAGGTCGGGCACGGGCCCTCCGGCGCAGGGGTTGCGTCGCGCATCCTGCCGCCTCCGACCCGCGGGGACAACCCCCGATTCCCGCCGGGCGGGACGCGACGGGTCCTTGCCCCCCGTCCCGCGAGCGGGCAAGGTGGACGACAGGGCCCGATCCGGCGCTGGGAGGCTTTCGATGCGACACCGGGTTTGGACGTGGTTGCTGGTCCTGGGGCTGGTCCTGGCGGGCTGCCCCGCGGACGAGGACGACGACAGCGCGGCGGCGGACGACGACGCGGCGGACGACGACGCGGGCGACGACGACACCGCCGACGACGACAGCGGCGACGACGACAGCGGCGACGACGACGCCGCCGACGACGACGCCGCGGACGACGACAGCGGCGACGACGACAGCGCCGAGGTCGACGGCGACGGCGACGGCTTCACCCCCGCCGAGGGGGACTGCGACGACGGCGACGCCGCGATCAACCCCGACGCCACCGAGATCGAGGACGCCGTCGACAACGACTGCGACGGGATGGCCGACGAGGGCTTCGTCGCCGCCGGCGCGGTGGTGATCAGCGAGGTGTTCCCCAACCCCGCCGGGGCCGACGCCACGGCCGAGTGGTTCGAGGTGTTCAACGCCACCGCCGCCCCGCTCAACCTCCAGGGCTGGGTCCTCGCCGACGGCGGCTCCGACGCCTACGCGGTGGTGGGCCCCGCGCTGCTCGACGCCGGCGCCTACGGGGTGCTGGCCGCCAGCGACGATCCGGCCGCCAACGGCGGGATCACGGTGATCGCGGCGTGGGGCGACGGCTTCGACCTGGCCAACGTCGAGGACGAGGTCACGCTCGAGCTCGACAACGTCGTGATCGACTCGATGGCCTTCGACTTCGGCGACGACTACCTGGACTTCGAGGGGGTCTCGCTCAACCTCGACGCCGGGTCCATCGACGCCACCGCCAACAACGACCCCGACGCGTGGTGCGTCACGGTCGGCGGGAGCTTCGCCGGGGGCCTGGGGACCCCCGGCTCGCCCAACGAGACCTGCCCCCCGCCCCTCGACGCCGACGGGGACGGCTTCACCGTCGCCGAGGGGGACTGTGACGACACCGATGCCGCGATCCATCCGGACGCCTGGGAGGTGATCGACGGCGTCGACAACGACTGCGACGGCACCGTCGACAATACCGGCGACGACCTCGACGGGGACGGCTACGGGACCAACGGCGGGGACTGCGACGACGGGGACTTCACGATCCACCCCGGCGCCGTGGAGGTCCGCGACGCGGTGGACCAGGACTGCGACGGCATCGCCGACGAGGGGCTGATCCTGCCCGGCGACCTGGTGATCACCGAGATCTTCAAGGACCCGGACCTGGCCGACGACGACAAGGAGTGGTTCGAGGTGATCAACCTCTCCGGCGTGGCCATCGACCTGCGCGGCTGGGAGCTCCACGACCTGGACTCCAACAGCCACGAGGTCAGCGCGCCGGCACCGCTGCTGGTGCAGCCCGGGGACTACTTCGTGTTCGGGTGGAACGCGGACCCGGGGATCAACGGCGGCGTGACCCTGGGCTACGAGTATGGCACCGAGATGCCCCTCGGCAACGCCGATGACGAGGTGGTGCTGTCGTTGCTCGGCGTGGAGATCGACGCCGTGGCCTACGACAACGGCCTGACCTTCCCGGACCCCACCGGGGCGTCGATGAACCTGGACCCCGGCTCGTTCGACGCCACCGCCAACGACGCCGGCGCGAGCTGGTGCGCCACCGTGTTCGCGGTGTTCCCCGGCGGGCTGGGTACACCCGGCGCGGACAACGAGGGCTGCTGACGGCGGCGGCCTCGCTCCCCCGCGCACGCTCGCGTCGCACGCCCGCACCGGGCCGTGTGCGCTCCTTGCGCGCCGCGGCGCCCGGGGCCTACGATCGGAGCTTGCGGCGCGCCCCGGCGGGCCGCGGGGACGGCAACGACGGGAGGCGGACGGTATGCGCCCAGGCTCGCGCACGAGCAACGACCACCGCGCCACCTGGCTGGCCCTCGCGCTGGCCCTGGCGGTGACCGCGTGGGGATGTCCCACCACCGAGGACGACGACGCCGCGGACGACGACGTCGCCGACGACGACAGCGCCGGCGACGACGACACCGGGGGCGACGACGACACCGGCGGGGACGACGACACCGGGGGCGACGACGACAGCGGCGACGACGACACCGGCGGCCTCGACGCCGACGGCGACGGCTTCACGCCCGCCGACGGGGACTGCGACGACGGCGACGCCGCCGTCTACCCGGGCGCCACCGAGGTGCGCAACGCGGTGGACGACGACTGCGACGGGGTCGCCGACGAGGGCCTGATCGCCGCGGGCGAGGTGATCATCACCGAGATCCTCGCCGACCCGGTCGGCGACGAGGCGCTGCAGGAGTGGTTCGAGCTGTACAACGCCGGCGGCGACGACATCAACGTCGAGGGCTGGCACCTGCAGGACATGGCCAACGACGACCACACGATCGCGTCGGGCGGCCCGCTGGTCTTCGCCCCGGGCGAGTACCTCGTGATCGCCGTCGAGGACGATCCGGCGCTCAACGGCGGCGTGGACGACGTCGACTACGCCTGGTCCACCGGCTTCACCCTGGCCAACAACGGCGACCAGATCATCCTGATGCTCG
This sequence comes from uncultured Rickettsiales bacterium, assembly GCA_964584075.1. GTDB lineage: Bacteria > Myxococcota_A > UBA796 > UBA9615 > CAYRNR01 > CAZOYV01. The sequence goes on from CAZOYV010000073.1 coordinate 15,902, forward strand.
ACGTCGACATGATCGACACCGTCTCCTACGACGACGGGACCCTGTTCCCCGTGGCGGCCGGCGCCTCGATGGCCCTCGACGACGGCGCCTACGACGCCATCGCGAACAACGCCGGCAGCGCCTGGTGCCTGTCCGGGGCCGACTCGTTCGGGGACGGCTACGGCACCCCCGGCGAGGCCAACGAGGACTGCGCCGGGGCCGTCGACGCCGACGGCGACGGCTACTCGGTCAACGCCGGGGACTGCGACGACGGCAACGACGCGGTCAACCCCGGCGAGACCGAGATCGTCGACGGGCTGGACAACGACTGCAACGGGATCGCCGACGACATCGGCGTCGACGCCGACGGGGACGGCTACTACGACCAGGCCGGGGACTGCGACGACAACGATCCGCTGATCAACCCCGGCGCGGCGGAGATCCGCGACGGGCTGGACCAGGACTGCGACGGGCTGGCCGACGACGGGCTGATCATGCCCGGCGATCTGGTGATCACCGAGATCTACAAGGACCCCGACGGCCCCGACGACGACAAGGAGTGGTTCGAGGTCTTCAACCTCGACACCGAGCCGATCAACGTGATGGGCTGGACGATCTACGACCTGGGCTACAACAGCCACCAGATCCCCACCGGGATCCCGGTGACGATCCCCGGCGACAGCTACTACGTGTTCGGCTGGAACGACGATCCGACGGTCAACGGCGGCGTCACGGTCGACTACGTGTACGGCACCGACCTGATGCTGTCCAACAGCGACGACGAGATCGTGATCGCGATGGGTCCCGACGTGATCGACGAGGTCGTCTACGACAACGGCGTCGACTGGCCCGACCCGGTGGGCGCGACGATGAACCTCGACGTGGGGCTGCTCGACGCCGTGGCCAACGACGACGGGCTCAACTGGTGCGCCTCGAGCTACCTGAGCTTCCCGGACGGGTGGGGCACGCCGGGGATCGAGAACGAGAGCTGCGCGGGGCCGCAGGACACCGACGGCGACGGGTGGTACCCGCCCGACGACTGCGACAACGACGACGCCACGATCTACCCCGGCGCCCCCGAGCTGTGCGACTTCGTCGACAACGACTGCGACGGCCAGCTGTCCCCGGAGGAGACGTCCGACGTGGACGGCGACGGCTTCGTGACCTGCGAGGACTGCGACGACGACGACGACACGGTCTACCCCGGCGCGCTCGAGGACCCGAACAACGGCGTCGACGACGACTGCGACGGCACGATCGACGAGCTGACCGACGACGACGGTGACGGCTCCTACCTCCCCGACGACTGCGACGACGGCGACCCGCTGACCTACCCGGGCGCGCCGGAGCTGTGCGACGGGGCCGACAACGACTGCGACGGCACGACCCCCGCCGAGGAGACCACCGACGCCGACAACGACGGCTTCGTCGCGTGCGACGACTGCGACGACTTCAACGCCACGATCCACCCCGGCGCGCTGGAGATCCCGAACAACGGGATCGACGACGACTGCGACGGGCTGATCGACAACGTGATCGACGACGACGGCGACGGCTACCAGCCGCCCTACGACTGCGACGACGCCGATCCGGACGTCTACCCCGGCGCCCCGGAGCTGTGCGACGCGATCGACAACGACTGCGACGGGACCGTCCCCGCCGACGAGACCACCGACCTCGACCAGGACGGGTTCGTCGCCTGTGACGACTGCGACGACACCGATCCCGCGGCGTTCCCCGGCAACGCCGAGGACCCCTCCGACGGCGTGGACAACGACTGCGACGGGACGATCGACGAGGCGGTGCAGCCCGGCGAGGTGGTGATCAGCGAGGTGATGCAGAACCCCGAGGCGGTGGACGACAACGACGGCGAGTGGTTCGAGCTGTACAACCCGACCGCCTCGGACATCAGCCTGACCGGCTGCGAGCTGCTCGACGACGACGGCGAGCTGTTCACCGTGTCGCTGCTGGTCGTCCCGGCGATGGGCTACGCCGTGCTGGGCCGCAGCACCGACACGGGGGTCAACGGCGACGTGGCGGTGGACTACGGCTTCGGCGCCGACATGAGCCTGGGCAACGGCACCGACGAGCTGGTGCTGCGCTGCAACCAGGTGGAGATCGACCGCATCGCGTGGGACGGCGGCCTGGCGTGGCCCGATCCGACCGGGATGTCGATGAACCTGCACCCCGACTCGCTGGACGCCGCGGCCAACGACGACGGCGGGCAGTGGTGCGAGGCCAAGACCCCGATGTCCAACGGGGACCACGGCACCCCGGGGGCCGACAACGACTACTGCGGCACGCCCCTGGACCTGGACGGCGACGGCGTGACCGACTGGGGCCCCGACCTGATCCCCGGCACCGCCGACGACGACTGCGACGACCTGGACGCCGCGACCTACCCGGGCGCCGCCGAGCTCTGCGACGGCCGCGACAACGACTGCGACGGCGCGCTGTCCCCCGCCGAGACGACCGACGCCGACGGCGACGGCTGGGCCGAGTGCTTCGACTGCGACGACGACGACGACACGATGTACCCCACCGCGGTGGAGTTCCCCGCCAACGGCAACGACGAGGACTGCGACGGGGCCGTGGACGAGGACCCGTGGGCCGCCGGCGACGTGGTGATCGACGAGGTGATGCAGGACCCCGACGCCACCGGCGAGCCGGACGGCGAGTGGTTCGAGGTGTTCAACGACAGCGCCCACCCGGTGGACCTGCTGGGGTGCGTGATCAGCGACGCCGGCGGCGAGACGCACGCGATCCTGTCCAGCGTGCCGATCCCGTCCGGCGGCTGGGCGGTGCTGGGCTTCACCACGGTGCAGGCGATCAACGGAGGGGTCGGGGTGGACCACGCCTACGGCGCCGACCTCGACCTGGGCAACGCCGACGACGAGCTGATCCTGACCTGCGGGGCGACCGAGATCGACCGCGTCGAGTGGGACGGCGGCGGCCAGTGGCCCGATCCCACCGGGGCCTCGATGAGCCTCGACCCGGGGTTCTACGGCCTCAACGACGACCCCTCCTACTGGTGCGCATCGACTGCGGTGATGGGCAACGGCGACCACGGCACCCCGGGCGCGATGAACCCCGCCTGCTGAATTCGCTTGGCTCCTCGCGCACGCGCGGGGAAGAATCGCATCGATGCGTGACGCTCGCCGGTGGTGGGCCCTGGTCCTGTGCGCTGCGCTGGCGGCCTGCGAGGAGGAGCCCGATCCGCCGCCCGTCGAGGCGGACGAGGCCGTGCTGTGGCTGGCCGTGGACGGCCGCGCCGAGGTGTCCCTCGACGGCGAGCAGCTCGACCTCGCCGAGGGCTTCGCGGAGGCCAAGCAGATCCGGCTGCCGGTGGTCCCCGGAGAGCACACCGTCTCGTTCGCGATGAGCGGGGGTGGCGAGGCGGGACCGGCGCTGGCGGCGTGGATCCACCAGCCCGACGGGGGCTTCGTGGCCAGCGGCGAGCACTGGTCCGGCGCCGAGGACCTCGGCGGCTACGGGACCGCGCGGTTCGGCTGGGACCCCCCGGCGATGATGGGCACCACCGCGCGCTGGATCGCACCGGCCGGAGGCGGGGAGGGGACCGTCGAGGTGCCCCTGACGGTGGGGGCCACCACCGCGTCGTGGCTGGTCTACCCCGCCGAGCACACCGCCGGCGAGCCGACCTCGCTGGGGGTCCGCCTGATCCCCGGCGCCGAGGGGCTGTCCGTCGACGACTACCGCAGCATCTCCAACACGCCGCTGGACGCCAGCTGGAGCCGCGAGATGCCCTACCCGCGGTGGAGCACGTGGCAGACCAGCGACCCCGACGCCGAGGGCTTCGTCGAGGTGGTCACGGCGCCCGAGGGGGTCGAGGCCCGCGTCACGGTGGAGAGCATCGCGTCGGACCTGGGCGGCAACGGGCCGTACGTCGACGGCGGGCGGCGCAAGCTGACCGTCGAGATCACCGCGGGGGTGGCGGAGCAACCGGTGACCCTCGGCTGGGGTGACGGGGAGGGGGTCGTCGCGCCGCTGCAGGCCCGCCGCTACGTGTTCCCCTACCCGCGCTGCGAGGCGCCGGCCTCGATGGACTACCCCGGCGCCACGCTGGGGCGCTGTCCCTCGGTGGAGGTGCTGGGCGGCGAGGCGACGGCGCTGCGGGTCGCGCCGCGGGGCGGTGTCGTCGCGACGGGCGAGCCGCTGGCGGTGCGCGTCGCGGCCCTCGACGCGGTGGGCAACCTGGCCGGGACGTTCACCCCGCTGCTGGAGGTCTCGACCACAGACCCCGGCGCCTCGCTGCCGCAGGAGGCCTGGTTCGACGGCGAGCCGGCCGGGACCGCCGTGTTCGAGCTGACCTTCGACGCCCCCGGGTGGCACCGGATCCAGGTGGACGCCGGGGACGCGTCCGGGACGGCGACGGTGCGGGTCACCGAGGACCCCCCGGAGGCCGGGCTGTACTTCGGCGACATCCACGCCCACACGCTGGCCTCGGACGGGATCTGGCACGCCGAGGCGAGCTACCGCTACGCCGATCAGGTGGCGTGCCTCGACTTCGCCGCGATCACCGACCACGCCGAGCGGCTCACCGACGCCGAGTGGGCCGAGGCCCAGGACCGCGCGGCGGCGATCACCCGCGAGGAGTTCCTGCTGCTGCCGGCCTACGAGTGGACCGCGGCGTGGACGATGCACCGCAACGTCTACGCGCTGGACCCCGCGGAGATGGTGCCCATCGTGCGCGCGGCCGCGTTCGGCAACGGCGACGACCCGGTGACCGACGTGGACACGCTGCTGCAGCGGCTGGACGGCGGGGCGCTGACGATCCCCCACCACCCGGGCTCCACCGTCACCGCCGCCCACGGCTGGAGCGGCTTCGACGACGCCGTCGAGCCGGTGGTCGAGATCTACTCCAAGCACGGCAGCTCCGAGTGCTTCGGCTGCCAGCCGGCCCTCGTCGAGGACTTCGCCCAGGAGCCGGGCAACTACGTCCGCGACGCCCTCGCCGCGGGGCACCGCGTCGGCTTCATCGCCGGCAGCGACGCCCACGACACGCCGCTGGGTACCCTGGCGCCCGGCCTCGAGAGCGTGTTCGGGCCCGGCGACTACGGTCCCACCACACGTCGCGGCGGGCTGGCCGCGGTGTGGGTCGAGGAGCTGACCCACGCGGCGCTGCTCGACGCGCTGCAGCGGCGCCGCTGCTACGCCACCACCGGGGCGCGGATCGCGCTGGAGTTCGCGGTGGACGGGGCCCCGATGGGGTCCGAGATCGCCGGGGACGGCCCCGCGGAGCTGACCTTCGCCGTCGGCGGCAGCGCCGAGATCGCCGAGGTGCTGGTGGTCCGCCACCGCGCCAGCGACGGCTGGACCCACCCGAAGCTGTGGTCCCCGGACGCGGTCTCGCTGGAGGAGTCGTGGGTCGACCCGGCCGCCGGCGAGTCCGCGATCTACTACCTGCACGTGATCCAGGCCGACGGCCACCACGCGTGGTCCAGCCCGGTGTGGGTCGATCGCTGAGCGGGGCGCGCGGCCGCGCCGCTACGGGCTCGTCGGCCTGAACTCGATGGTGTCGCCCTTGCCCCGGTAGGCGGGGAAGATCACGGTGAACGTCGTGCCCTCGCCCTCCGCGGACTCCACCCGGATCTCGCCGTCGTAGCGCTTGACGATCCCGTAGCAGATCGACAGCCCCAGGCCGGTGCCCTTGCCCGGGGGCTTGGTCGTCACGAACGGGTCGAACAGCCGGTCGCGGACCTCCTCGGAGATCCCCGGGCCGTTGTCGCGGACGGTGAACGAGACCTTGACCCCGTCGCACGCCGTGGTGAGCCACAGGTCCCCGCCCTCCTGGTCGTGCATCGCCTGGATCGAGTTCTTCATCAGGTTGATCGCGATCTCCTGCAGCTGCATCTCCTCGGCCTGCACCTCGGGCAGATCGGGCTGGTACTCCTCGTGGATCGTCACGCCCGCGAGGCTGGCCTCCTTCTCGAGGAACGGGACGCACTCCTCCAGCGCCTTGTTCAGGTCGACGATGTGGATCTCGGCCTCGCTCTTGCGCGCGAACGACAGCATCCGGCGGGTGATGTTGCGGGCGCGCTTGACCTGCGCCTCGATCTTGGGCAGCCACTGGCGCATCTCGGCCAGGACCTCGGCCGGATCGTCGCCCTCCTCCCCGAGCAGGTCCAGGGTGTACCCCGAGATCTCGCCGATCACCGCCAGCGGGTTGTTGATCTCGTGGGCCACCCCGGCGGCCAGCCGTCCCACCGCCGCCAGCCGCTCGGACTGGATGATCTGGTCCATCAGCGCCTTGCGGTGCGAGATGTCGCGGCTCATCCCGACCGTCCCGATCGGCTCGCCGGTGGAGTCGCGCAGCACCGCCATCGTCAGCGCGACCGGCACCGCCGTGCCGTCCTTGGCCAGCAGATCGGTCTGGTAGTCGATCACCTCCTCGCCGCGGAACAGCCGCCGCACCAGCGCCTGGCGCTCCTCGGAGTCGCGGTAGAACTGCGCCGCCGGCTGGCCGATGATCTCCTCGTCGCGGTAGCCGAACATCCGCTCGGCGCCGCGGTTGAACGACACCACCGCGCCCTCGAGGTCGGTGGTGATCACCGCCATCGGCGAGTGGCGCAGCACGTTCTGCAGGTACTCGCGGGTGCGGTCCAGCTCGGCCTCGGCCTCCCGCTGGGCGGTGACGTCCTTGGACAGCCCGCACACCGCGCTGACCCGGCCCGTCGCGTCCAGCAGCGGGAACTTGACCGTCGACAGCGAGCGCTTGTGGTAGCCCAGCTGGAGCTCCAGATCGGTGCTGATCTCGATGCCCTTGGCGATCACGTGGCGGTCCCCCGCCATCAGCAGCCCGGCGGTGCTCTTCGAGAACAGCTCCTTGTCGGTCTTGCCGATCACCTCCGACTTGTCCTTGCCCAGCAGCTGCAGCGCGGCGGGGTTGGCCTCGACGTACTGGCCCTGGCGGTTCTTGACGTAGGCCGCCATCGGTGCGTGCTCGAGCAGCTGTTGCAGCTGGTTCTCGGTGGTCTTGAGCGCCTCCTCGGTGCGGATCCGCTTGGTGATGTCGCGGGTCATCTCGACCATCCCGACGACCTCGCCGTGCTCGTCGATCATCGGGCCGCAGACGATGTTGGCGTAGCGCGTGTTGCCCTGGGCGTCGAAGTGCTTGCGCACCATCGCGTGGATCTGCTTGTCCTTCATCACCGAGAAGAACGGGCAGTTGCCCACCGCGACCTGGCACTCGCCGCGCATCTCGGAGTCCACGTCGTAGCAGTGGCACCCCAGCACGTCGTCGATCCGCGTGTGGTTGTTCTCGAGGAACGCGCGGTTGGCCGACTGGACCCGCATGTCGGTGTCGACCACCACGATCTCGGCGGGGATCGAGTCGAAGATCTGGGCGATCTTGCGCCGCTCGAAGTCCACCCGCTCGCGCATCTCGGTGCGCTGGTCGATGATCTTCTCCTCGGCCTGGTGCAGCTGCCAGAACAGCCGCGCCCCGACGTGGTCGATCATCGCGATGTGGCGTGGCCGGTTGCGCTCGATCTCGTCGCGTACCCCGATGTCGCCGGTGAGCTCGATCAGCAGGTCGAGGTCCTCGATCTCGAACAGCTCGCGGTAGTCGGTGGTCACCCGCGGCACGCCGATCTCGCGGGCGTACTGCACCCCCGGCGCGTCCAGGTCCAGCTCGGCGACCCCCAGGATCTCCATGATGAACCGGCCGAGCTTGTCCTCGTGGTTCATCCGCAGCACCGACTCGCAGCCCTTGCCGCCGCCGATGATGATCGTGCGCAGCGAGCGGCGCGCGCCACCCAGCGTGGTCTCGATCGAGTCCGTCGACGAAACGTCGTCCATGGTCACCTCCGGGCCCCGGAGGGGGGAGCGCGGGAACCCCGATCCTAGTCGATCCCGGCGCCGGTGGTCCCGTGGCGGTGGGCCGCGGCGATCCGCTCGACCAGCTCCTCGATCGCGGCGGGCTTCATCAGGTAGTCGAACGCGCCGAGCTTGCCGACCCGCAGCGAGGTGGCGTGGTCGGCGAAGCCGGTCAGGATCAGGACCTCGACTCCGGGGTGGCGGGCCCGGATCCGCTGCAGCGCCTCGATCCCGTCCTCGCCGGGCATCCGGACGTCGAGGACCACCACGTCCACCTCGGCGTCGGCGAGGTGCTCGAGGCCGGCGCGGGCGCTGTCCGCGGTGACGACGTCCAGGCCCCGCCGTCGCAGGCGAACCGCGAGGACCTGCAGGAAGTCCTGCTCGTCGTCGATCAGCAGTACGCGAACGCGCTCCACGGCGGCATCCTTCGACGGCTGGGCGCATCCTTCTCGCCGATGCCCGACCCGCCGTCAAGGAATGCAGCTGCGCGCGGCGCGGAAGATCAGTAGCTGTGCGTGCCCAGCACCACCTCGATGCCGAACTTGCTCTCGAGGGTGGCCTTCATCGCGTCGTAGTCGATGGGACACGCCGCGGTCTCCATCGCCAGCTTGACGCAGGTGCCGAGGTGCAGCACCTCGATGGGCCGCTCGAGCCCGGCCGAGACCTCCTTGAGCAGCTTGACCCGGGGCACCATCAGGCCCGGGCAGTCGCCGCAGTCGGTCATCGCCACGAGCTCGATGTCGTCGTGGCGGCCGTACTCGCCGTTGCCCTCGGCCATCGCCTTGTGGCACTTGGCGCAGGCGATGCACGAGTGATCCTGGACCTTCTTGCAGTACAGCACGGCGATCTTCGCCATCTCGTCTCCTCCCGCTGGCGGTTCGCCAGCGAAGACCTACGGTATCGGGGTCCGTGGCGCCGCACCAGGGGCGCTGCGCGACGAGTCTGCAAGAAGGGACGCCGATGCAGATCCTGATCATCATCCAGGAGGGTCCGTACGGGTCGGAGAAGCCCTACCAGGCGCTGCGCATGGCCCTCGCGCTGCTCAAGCTGGAGGACGACCTCGACCTCACCGTGTACCTCACCGCCGACGGCGTGATGTGCGCCCGCCGCGGCCAGGAGACCCCCGACGGCTACTACAACGTCGAGCGGATGCTCAAGCCGGTGCTGCGCAAGGGCACGGTGATGGTCTGCCGCCGCTGCAGCGAGGCCCGCGGCCTGCGGGACGAGGACCTGATCGACGGCGTGCGCCGGGTCCGCCTCGCCGAGCCGGCGACGCTGGTGCTCGAGGCGGACAAGGTGCTGACCTACTGAGCCGCCATCCCACCCAAGACCCTGGAATCACGACAGGAAATCTGCGCTATCGATCGTGTCCGGCACGTTTGATCCCGTTTGACGCGCATTGATCGGGAGCCCCTCGTACCGTCTCGCCGTGCTTCGCGGTCGCGGGTCGTGGATGGGCCAGACCCGCCGCTGCGGAGACGCCATGGGAGGCTCGAACGACATGACCAAGACCATCTACCACGCGATCCTGATCGTCCCCACCCTGACCCTCGCCTTCGCCCTGTACGGCGGCTGCTGCGGCGGCGCCGACTCCGGCGACTGGGACCTGTCCGAGGTGGACAGCGGGACCACCACCGGCGGTGGCGGCAAGACCGCGGCGGTGTGCAACCACGTCGGCGCGACCAGCAAGTGCGACGAGTACAAGAAGTCGCACATGGACTTCGCCGACCTGCACGAGGGGCTGTGCGAGCTCGTCGAGGGGACCTGGACCAAGGACGGCAGCTGCCCGGCCGAGAACCGCGTCGCGACCTGCACCGACAGCTCCGGCCTGGTCACGATCTACTACTCGGACGGCGGCCTGCCCTACGACGCCGAGACCGCCAAGTCGGACTGCGAGCTGCTCACCGGCAACACCTTCGCCGCGCTGTAGGCGAGCGATCAGGGGGCGGCGATGGGGTCTGGCGCAGGAGGCTCGGCGATGCGGTCGATGTCGCGCAGCAACGAGGTCACGCTGGCGAACCGCTCGCCGGGCTCCTTCGCCAGGGCCCGCGCCAGCACCCCGTCCAGCGGCGCCGGGAGCGGCTCCGGCGCCAGGGCGCTGGGGGCCTGCGCCGAGCTGGTCAGCAGCTTGGCGTACACCCCGGCCAGCGTCTGGTCGAGGAACGGCGGCTCCCCGGTGACCATCTCGTACAGGATCGCGCCGAGGGCGTGCACGTCGCTGCGGGCGTCGAGCTCCTCGCCGCGGGCCTGCTCCGGCGACATGTACGCCGGGGTGCCCACCGCGGCGCCGCTGTGGGTCAGCCGCGAGGCGCTGCCGTCGTCCAGCGAGCGGGCCAGGCCGAAGTCCAGCAGCACGGCCCGCTCGGGGCGGTGCGCGGAGCGGGCGAGGAACACGTTGGCCGGCTTGAGATCGCGGTGCAGCACGCCGGCGGCGTGGGCCGCGGCCAGCGCCGCGCCGACCTCGCGGGTGATCGCGACCGCCTCGGCCCACGGCAGGTGGCCGCGGCGGGCCAGGCGGTCCTCCAGCGTCTCGCCGCGGAGCAGCTCCATCACCAGGAAGTGGGTCCCGTCCGCCGCGACGTCGAAGTCCAGGACCCGCACGATGCCCGGGTGTCCCAGCGCGGACGCCGCCCGCGCCTCGCGGGCGAAGCGGCGCAGGGCGCGCTCGGAGAGGTTCGCGTCCGGCAGCAGGGTCTTGACCGCGACCCGCTGGCCGGTACGCACGTGCGTCGCCTCGTACACGGCTCCCATGGCGCCTGAGCGCAGGTGCCGCTCGACGCGAACCGTCGCGTTGAGCACCGCTCCGGTGAGGTCGTCGCGGTGGGCAGGGGTGTCCCATCCCCTCCGACGCGCCCCGCTCATCGTGGTCACCGCACCGGGGCGGACCTGCGCGGGCGCCGGGGCGTCGTCGTCGGCGACCCACCCGGCCTCGACGCCGTCCAGCAGCCGGCGGGCGGCGTCCAGCGGCCCGAGCTCCAGCTCGCGCTGGAGATCGTCCAGCCGCGGCCGAGGGACCCGCCGGATCGCGGACACCAGCGCGCGCAGCCGGCCACGCAGCCGCAGCCGCTGCACGCCGCGCTCGATCAGCACGCCGGCCAGCAGCGCGGGCGCGACCCCCGCGATCAGCGTCACGAAGAACCCGCCGCGGAAGTCCTCGCCGGTGGTGGAGGTGGCCATCAGCAGCACCCCCATCACCAGCCAGAAGCTGGCCACGAAGGCCAGCAGCCCGCCGGCCGCGATGCGCACCCCGGCGCCCACGCCCCAGCGGCGCATCCCGCGTTCGTAGCTGGCCTCGATCACGCGCACGGGTGCGCTCCACTATACGTCGGTGCGGTACACTGGCGCCCCCGCCCGCTGCGGTGGAGGGGGAGCGACAGCGCGATGACCGAGCCGACCACCATCGATGCCCCCCTCGGCGCGGCCCGCGGCCCGTTCGTCGGGCGCGAAGACGACCTGCGCGCCCTGGCGGGCCTGGCCCGCGAGGACCGCCGGCTGGTGACCGTCACCGGGCCCGGCGGCATCGGCAAGACACGCCTGGCGCTGGAATTCGTCCGCCAGCGTCGGGAGGACGAAGACGATCCGGTGGACGTGGCGTGGTGCGATCTGGTCGAGGCCACCGACCTGGGCGGGGTCTGCGACGCGCTGGCCGCGGGGCTGGGCGTGCCGGCGCCGGAGCAGGGGGAGGGGGCCGACGCGCTGGCCCGGTTGGGGCGGGCGCTGGCGGCGCGGGGGCCGCTGCTGGTGGTGGTGGACAACGCCGACCGCGTAGTGCCAGCGGCGGGGGAGGCGCTGGCGGCGTGGCTCGCGGCGGCGCCCGAGGCGCGGTTCCTGGTGACCTCGCGGGAGCGGCTGCGGCTGCCCGACGAGGGGGTCCACGAGCTGCCGCCGCTGGCGGTGCCGGCCGAGGGGGAGGAGGGGCGCGAGACCGCGGCGGTGGCGCTGTTCACCGACGCCGCCCGCCGGGTGGACCCGCGCTGGGCGCCGACCGACGAGCACGCCCCGTACGTGGCGGGGATCGTGCGGCTGCTGGACGGGATCCCGCTGGCGATCGAGCTGGCCGCGCCGCGGCTGGCGGTGATGGGGCCGCGGGCGCTGCTGCACCGCCTGGGCAAGCGCCTCGAGGTGCTGCGCGGGCCGGGTCGCGGGGTGCCGGCGCGGCACGCCACGATCCGGGCGACGATCGCGTTCTCGTGGGACGTGCTGGAGCCGTGGGAGCAGGCCGCGCTGGTCCAGTGCACGGTGTTCCGCGGGGGGTTCTCGGTGGAGGCCGCCGAGGCGGTGCTCGAGCTCGGGGCGTTCCCCGACGCGCCGCCGGTGTTCGACGTGATCCAGGCGCTGCGCGATCGGTCGCTGCTCCACGCGCGGGCGCCGCGGGTGGCCCCCGGCGAGCTGCGGCTGGCGATCTACGACGCGATCCGCGAGTTCGCCGCCGAGCAGCGCGGCGAGGACTGGCGCGCCGTGGAGGACCGCCACGCGGCGCACTTCGTCGCCGCCGCGCGGGGCTGGGCCGCCGCGCTGGACGGCGAGGACGGGCTGGACGCGATGCGGGCGCTGCTGCTCGAGCGCGCCAACCTGCTGGCCGTCGCCGAGCGGGTGGTGGGGCGCGGGTCGGTCACCGCCGCGGCGGCCGAGCCGGCGCTGGAGGCGCTGCTGCTGCTGGCCCCGGTGCTGCTCCACCGCGGGCCGCTGGAGCAGTACGCGGCGCTGATCGAGCCGGTGCTGACCGCCACCGCGCGGTCGGGGGCCGACCCGGTGCTGTACGCCCGCGCGCTGGCGCTGCAGGGGCAGCTGCAGTGGCACCGCGGCCAGGGTCGCGCCGGCGCCCAGCACCTGGTCCACGCGCTGTCGCTGGCCCGCGAGGTGGACCGGCCGGGGCTGACCGGGCCGATCCTGCTGGCGCTGGGCCACGCGCTGGTCGACCGCGGCGAGCTCGACGCCGGCCGCGAGCACTTCGAGGAGGCGCGCCGGCTGCACGCCGACGCCGGCGAGCCGGTGGGCGAGGCCCGCGCGGTGCGTGCGCTGGCCCGGCTGGAGATCCGCCAGGGGCGCGTGGCCCGGGCCCAGCAGGGGCTGGAGCAGGCGCTGGCGGTCCACGAGGCCGGCCGCGCCGTCGCCGACCGCGCCACCGATCTGCGGCTGCTCGGCGAGCTGCTGCTGGACCGCCGACAGGTCCCCGAGGCGGTGGCGTGCTTCGAGGAGAGCTGGGCGCTGTGCACGCGGCTACAGGACCGCCGCGGCGAGGCGCTGGCCCGCGGGCTGCTCGCCGCCCGCGACCACGACGCCGGCGAGCTCGACGCCGCCCGCGACGGCTACCAGGCCGCCGCCGACGCGCTGGGCCGCCTGGGCTTCGCCCGCGAGGAGGGCCGCCTCACGCTGGCGCTGGCGGTGGTCGCCCGCCAGCAGCAGCGGACCCTGGAGGCCCAGGCGCTGCTGGCCCGCGCGGCGGCGCTGCTGCGCCACGACGCGGTGGTCGATCTGGACGGCCTGCTGCGCGCCCACCGCGCCGGGGTCGCCGCCGACGCCGGGCGCGCCGACGACGCCCGCGCGCTGCTGGCCGAGGCCCGGCAGGTGCTCGGCGAGGGCCATCCGTACGCCACGGTCTGCGATCTCCAGGAGGCCCACCTGGCGTCCGACAGCGCCGAGCGCGCGATCCGCCACGCCGCGCCGGTGGCCGCCGACTGCCTGCAGGTCCGCCTCGCGATCCGCTGCCTGCGCGCCGCCGTCGCGCGCGGCGAGGGGCGCACCGCCGCCGAGGCCGACCCCGACGACCTGGTGATCGGCGAGGGCGGGGCGTGGTTCCGCGCCCCAGGCGGCGAGCGGGTCAGCCTGCACAACCGCCGCCCGATGCGCCTGCTGCTGCGGTTCCTCGCCCGCCAGCGCCTGGACCACCCCGGCGAGGGCCAGCCGTGGGACGCGCTGCTGGCCGCCGGCTGGCCCGGCGAGCGGGTGATCCCCGAGGCCGGCGCCCACCGCGTGCGGGTCGCGATCGCCACGCTGCGCAAGCTCGGCCTGCGCGACGCGATCCGGACCGACGAGGTCGGCTACCTGATCGACCCGGCGCGCACGACCCACCTCGTCGAGGAGGACGGGCGGTAGCCCCGATGGCCATCGACCTGGAGCACTACCCCCGCGAGATGCGCCGCCTGTGGCGGATCGGCACGGCGCTGCTGATCCCCGGCGTGGGGCTCGTCGCGGTCGGCGTGTTCTGGCTGATCCTGGTGGTGATGGTGTTCGCGTTCCACGAGGAGATGCAGGCCGAGGCCGGCGAGGACTACGGGCTGATCCTGTCGCTGATGCTGGTGATGGGCGTGGTCCCGTCGATCGCGGGGGCGGGGCTCGTCGCGCTGGGCCGGGGCCGCCGCCGGCTGTACGCCCGGCTGCGCGATCTGGTGGCGCTGACCCGGCTCCACGGCGTCCCGGCCGCCGCCGCGGTCGAGGAGCGGCTGGGGCTGACGCCGAGGCAGCGCGCGGAGCTGGTGCGGGCGGCCGCGCGGCGGGGGTTGTTGCCCGAGCCCGCCGGGGACGAGGGGACCGACGCCGGCCCCGGCGAGCCCGGCGCGGTGTTCAACGAGACCTACGCGGTGGAGCAGGTGCTGCGCCAGGACGAGCGCGGTGCGGTGTACCGCGTGCGGCACGTGCGCACCGAGCAGCCGTATGCGCTGGAGACGTTCGTGGCCGGCGCGGAGCGTCCGGCCGACGAGATCGAGCGCACCTTGCGCGCGTCGCTGGCCGCCAGCGAGCTGGACCACCCGGGGCTGGTCCGCGTCGTGGATGTCGACCGCACCCCGGCGGGGATGCCGTTCGCCGTGACCGAGTGGCTGGAGGGGGAGGCCGCTCCCGAGCGTGGGGGGGATCCGGCGATCGCCGAGGCGGTGGACGTGCTGCGTGGCGCCGGGCTGGTGCTGGAGGGTGACCCGGCGGAGCGGGTGTTCGTCGCGCGGGTGGTGGGGGGGGACGAGCGGGTGGTGTTGCTGCACGTGGGGTATCTGGTGGCGAGGGAGGGGTGATACTTCCGAGACCGAAGCCCGCCACCCTCGGTCCGAATCCGCCTCGCACCAAGTGCCCGATCCGTTCCCCCAAGTCCCAGGAGGCAAGGGCTGAGCCCACGCCCCGCCGGTGTGCCGGACCACCCCGCCGACCGCTTCCGGTCGAACCGGATCTCGGGCGCTGCTCCTTCTCGCCCCATGAGCCGTGAAGGCCCCCGGAGTCTCTTTCCGCCGCGGAGCTGACGCGTTCGCCTCCCCGTTCGGATTCCGGCGGGGACGACTCGGGCGCCTCTTTTTATCGTCAGTCGTCGAGATCCGGGACGTCGCACTGGCCGTTTGCGTTGCGTCCCCAGCAGTAGAGGTGGTCGTCCATCGTGATTCCGCAGTTGTAGGCGAAGCCCGCTTCCATGTCCCGGAACCTGGTCACGCCCTCGGGCAGTTCGGTGTACTCGTACTCGTGCTGGTCCTCGTATCCCCAGCAGAACACCGCTCCGTCGGGCTCCAGGCCACAGCTCGTGCCGTGACTCGCCGAGATCTTCACGAACTCCCGATCCGGTGGCGACGACTGCCCGTACTCCTCGTCTCCCCAACAGGTCGGCTTTCCGTCTTCGTCGAGGGCGCAGTAGTGGGACCAGCCGGCGACGATCGACGTGTACGTCCCCTCGGGCGGGTCGGTGCAGCCGTACTGGTTGTCGCCCCAGCAGTCGATCTCCCCGCTCTGTCGCACGGCACAGGCGTGGTCGGTCCCGACCGCGACCTGCCGATAGGGTCGATTGTCCGGGATCTCGGTTGTCTGGGATTCCGTACCCCAGCACGAGATTGCTCCGTCGGCACGAACTCCGCAGATGCCCACGGTCGCGAGGTCGATGTCCGTGAATGGCCAGGCCGGCGGATACCCGGCATCGACCTCGCCCCAGCAGTGTCAAGCGCCACGAGGATGGGACCGTCTCCGCGCCACGATCTAGGGACCA
>CAZOYV010000074.1:0-31308 GCA_964584075.1 uncultured Rickettsiales bacterium
GTCGCCAGAACGACAGCGGGCGCCGCGCACGGCGCCCGCTGTCGTTCTGGCGACCCCGGAAGGACTCGAACCTTCTACCCCCAGCTTAGGAGGCCGGTGCTCTGTCCAGATGAGCTACGGGGCCGCGGGAGTGGTCTATACCGCGGACGGGAGCCGGGGACAACCGCGACGTGGCGGGAGCTCACTCGGCGGTGTGCCTGGCCTTCTCCTCGAGGTTGGCGTCGTGGTCGCTCTTGGGAGCCCCGCCGGCGGCGCCCTTCTCGGCGCGGTCGAGGATCACGAACTGCACGCGGCGGTTGGCCGCGCGGGCGTCGTCGCTGGTCCCCTCCACCAGCGGCTGGCTCTCGCCGTAGCCCTTGGCCGTCAGGCGCCCCTCGGCCACGCCCTTCTCGGCCAGGTACAGGCGGATGATCTGCGCGCGGGCGTCGGAGAACCGCAGGTTGAAGTCGGGGTCCCCGACGTCGTCGGTGTGGACCTGGACCTCGACCGTCAGCAGGTCGGGGCGCGCGACCATCACGGAGGCGACGGCGTCGAGCACGGCCCGGGCGTCGTCCTCGAGCACCGCCTTCTTGCTCAGGAAGTTCAGCGGCTGCTGGAGCTTGATCTCGCCGGCGGCGAGGTCGAGCAGCACCAGCCCGCCCTCGTCGGCGCAGCCGTCGCCGTCGTCGACCCCGTTGAACACCTCCGCGGCGTCGGGGCAACGGTCGGCCGCGTCGGCCACGCCGTCCCCGTCGTTGTCCGGATCGGGGCACCCGTCGGAGTCCTCGAAGCCGTCGACGTCCTCGGCCTCGTCGGGGCACAGGTCGGCGGCGTTGCTCATCCCGTCGCCGTCGTTGTCGGGGTTCTCGTCGGCACATCCGTCGCCGTCCTCGAAGCCGTTGAGCGTCTCGAGCTCGTCGGGGCACTGGTCGGCCGCGTCGGCCACGCCGTCGTTGTCGTTGTCGGGGTCCGGGCAGCCGTCCTGGTCCTCGTACTTGTCGCGATCCTCGGGCTCGTCGGGGCACTGGTCCCGCTTGTCCGGGACCCGGTCGCGGTCCGAGTCCTTGGCCACCGACGGGGTGAACGACGCGCCGAACAGGAACCGGAACGCCGGCGCTCCCATCCCCGGGGACATCCCCGAGCCGAGGCCGAGGTCGATGCTCAGCGACGAGACCGGGTAGATCCGCGCGCCGAGCCGCCACTCCACGGGGTTGCGCGTCGCGTCGGGCTCGCCGCCCATCCCGAACGCCATCAGCAGCTCCCCGTGGACGTCCACCGGCTCGGCGACGCGGTAGCCGGCCCACAGCGCCATCCGCCACTCGGGCCCGGTGCGCGCCACGACGTTGTCGTCGCGGTCGAGGTAGATGTTGGTCACCGTCAGGTACGGGCCCATGTTCAGCGCGGCGTGGAACTTCCCGGGGCGGGTCTCGACCAGCACCATCGGGTTGAACGTGTAGCCCCACATCCCGTTGAAGATCGCGGCGTTGCCGGTGGGGATCGACAGCGGCAGGATCAGCGCCAGGCCGACCGGCAGCTTCTCGGGGTCGAGGAACCGGCCCTTGGCGGCGATGCGGATGTCGCCGAAGCCGGTGTAGCGGTCGTAGTCCGGGTAGCCGGCCACGGGCGCGTCGGTCTTCTGGACCATCGCCAGCGTGACCGGGATCGTCAGCCCGATGTCGACGTAGCGCAACCCCAGCGCGGCCTGCAGGTCCATGCCGAACAGGTCGCCGACCAGGGCGCCCTCGAAGGCGCGGCCGTCCTCGGCCTGGCTGTAGAGCACCAGCGGCCGGTTGGCGTAGTTGAAGTGGAGCCCGAACGCCGGGTGCCACAGCTCCAGCGTCCGGGTCGACTCCACCTGGAACCCGCCGAGGGTGTCGAACGACGGGTGGAACCGTTGCACGTCCATGTACCAGCCCCGGGGACTGTCGTCCTGGGCCCGGGCCGGCCCCGCCAGGAACACCGCCGCGGCCACGGCCACCAGCGCGATTCGCAGCATGGATCGATCGAACATGAGCATTCCCCCTGGGTCCCCGAGGGGACCACACGACCTCGGCTACCGCACCCCAAGTCCACCCGAGTGTACCAAAACACGGGGCACGGCGCGGGTCCGGTCGAGCGCGCATTGTGCATCGCGCCCCTGCCCGATCCAACACGGCGGTTGACAAATTTCGTCACATCGACAAGAAACGTCACCGAGGGGCCCAGAAGAGCCGGTAGCTGTTTGGTTTTTTCGGGTTTTCTACCGCCCCAGCTTGGCATCGGGTTTGCATCGGTAGAGAACGGGGGCGTTGCCCCTTCGAGGTGCCGGACAGATGAGACGAAACGGATTCACGCTCGTCGAGCTGATGATCGTCGTGGCAATCATCGGCATTCTCGCCTCGATCGCGATCCCCAACTTCGCGACGCTGGTGCTGCGGGCCAAGCGGGCCGAGCTGCCGACCCAGGTCGGTGCCATCGAGCGGATCGAGTTCGCGTACTTCGCCGAGTGGGACACCTTCACCGCCTGCACCGCGACCCCCGACTCCATTCCGGGGCGCCGGCCGGTGACCTTCGAGGGGTCCGGATACACCTCGTTCGCCAACCTGGGTTTCGTCGCCGACGGGATGGTCCGAGGCCAGTACATGGTCGAGGTCAGCGACCCGGAACACTACCTCGCGACCGGGATGAGCGACCTCGACGGCAACAGCGAGATCGCGATCTACGAGGCCACCGACGACCTGCCGGTACAGATCATGACGCCCAACTACGTGTACTGAACCGGCGCCGTCCCGGACACCGAGCTATCCATACGAAATCACAGGTTTTTACAACGACATCCGTGTTTTGACGTGTTCGGGGCGGCGATCTAAGCTGTCCGCCGGGAGGTGTCGCGTGTCCCACCCACGTCTACTCTGGCTGCTGCTGCTCCTCGTCGTCCCGTGGGGCTGCCCGACCCCGCAGGAGGCCCCTCCGGCCGAGCCGGGTCCGGACTTCGTGTACTACAACGGTCCCGAGCCGCGGACCCTCGATCCCGGGCTGCTGACCGACTCGTACGGCGGCTTCCTGGCCCAGAACGTGTTCGAGGGGTTGACCGTCTGGGACGCCGCCGGGCAGAACGTCCAGCCCGGCGTCGCCGCCCGCTGGGAGATCAGCGAGGACCGCCGGCTGTACCGCTTCCACCTGCGCCCGGAGGCGCGCTGGTCCGACGGCACGCCGGTGCTCCCCGAGCACTTCATCTCGGCCTGGACACGCGTGCTCAACCCCGACACCCAGGCGGCGTACGCCACGCTGCTGTATCCGATCCAGGGCGCCCGTGAGCTGCACACCGGCCAGACCACCGACGCGTCCACGCTCGGCGTGCGGGCCATCGGCCAGAGCACGCTCGAGGTGGAGCTCGAGGCCCCGATCCCCTACTTCCTGACCCTGACCGCCGACGCGGTGATGCTGCCGATCAACCCCGAGTGCCTCAAGAAGCACGGGTGGGCCTGGACCGCCCCCGAGAACATCGTCACCAACGGCCCCTACGAGATCGAGCAGTGGATCTCCGGTGAGCGCATCGTGCTGCAGCGCAGCGAGCGGTACTGGGACGCCGAGAACGTCGCGCTCGGGCGCGTGGTGGCCCTGACCGCGCCCCCCGAGGGGGGGCTGCTCGACGGGTACCGGGCGGGGCAGGTCCACTGGACCGGCTTCGCCGGCGACCTGATCGAGGAGGACGAGTGGCCGACGCTCGAGGGCGACGCGGGCTACCGGACCCACCCGAGCCTGGTCACCGGGTACCTCGTGTTCAACACGCAGAAGGCCCCGTTCGACGACGTCCGCGTGCGCCAGGCCCTCGGCGGGGCGCTCGATCGCGAGCCCATCGCGCGCCCCGGCGGTCGCGTCGCGGCGACCCACCTGGTGCCTCCCGGGATCCCGGGCTACACGCCGCCGGAGGCGACGCCGGTGGACCTCGAGCAGGCCAAGGCGCTCCTCGAGGAGGCCGGCTTCCCCGGTGGGCGGGGTCTCCCGGCGATCGAGATCGCGGTGGACGACCAGACCGCCAACGTCGCGGCGATGGAGCAGGTCGCACGCCAGTGGCGCGAGGGCCTGGGGCTCGACGTCAGCGTCTACGTCCGGCAGTGGCGCGTGCACACCGCGATGATGGACGCCGGGGAGTTCCAGGTGGCCCGCGGCGCCTGGGCCGCCGACTACCCCCACGCCAGCAACTTCATGGAGATCTTCCGCGCCAGCAGCCCGATGAACCCCGCCGGGTTCCGCGACGAGGTGTTCGACGACTTCGTGATCGAGTCGCGCCTGACCAGCGACCCGGCCTCGTGCTCACGGCTGCTCAGGTCCGCCGAGAAGCGCCTGCTCGAGCAGGCCCCGATCGTGCCGCTGTACCATGGCAGCAGCCGCTGCCTGCTCGACCCCCAGGTCCAGGGCTACGAGGACAACGCGCTGAACATCCACCTGCTGAAGTACCTGTCGCTGTAGGGGCCCGCCCCGGCGCGGACCGCCGGGGCGGGAGTCCGAGGCTGCTCGCAGCCTAGACGCGGTGGAAGATCGCGGCCGCGCCCATGCCGCCCCCGATGCACATCGACACGCAGGCGTACTCGACGTCGCGCCGCTTCATCTCGTGCAGCAGCGAGGCGGTGAGCTTGGCGCCGGTGCAGCCCAGCGGGTGTCCCAGCGCGATGGCGCCACCGTTGACGTTGACGATGTCGGTGTTCAGCCCGAGCTTGCGGATGCAGTACAGCGCCTGGCTGGCGAACGCCTCGTTGAGCTCGAACAGCCCGATGTCGGCGACGGTCAGGCCGGCCTTCTCCAGCGCCATCGGGATCGCGATCGAGGGGCCGATGCCCATCTCGTCGGGGTGGCAGCCGCCCACCTGGTAGGTGACCAGCTCTGCCATCGGCTGGATTCCCAGCTCCTCGGCCTTGCCCTTGGTCATGATCAGCTCGAGCGCCGCCCCGTCCGAGGTCTGCGACGAGTTGCCCGCGGTCGACAGCCCGTCCACCTTGAACGGGGTCCGCAGCTTGGCCATGACCTCGAGGCTGCTGGCGCGCGGACCGTCGTCGGTGTCGAAGACGATCTCCTTGCCGTCCAGCGTGGTCTCGATCGGGATGATCTCGTCCTTGAAGCGCCCCGCCTCGATGGCGGCCAGGGCCCGCTTGTTGGACTCCAGGCCGAACCTGTCCTGGTCCTCGCGGGAGACCTCGTAGCGCTCGCCGACGTTCTCGCTGGTGATCCCCATCGACTCGTAGGCGGACGGGAAGTGGACCGACAGCCACGGGTTGGGCGACGGCTTGAGGCCGCCCATCGGGACCATCGACATCGACTCGACCCCGCCGGTGAGGCAGATGTCGGCCCAGCCGGCCATGATCTTGGACGCGCCGGTGGCCAGGGTCTGCAGCCCGGAGGAGCAGAACCGGTTCACCGTCATCGCAGGCACCGTGTACGGGATCTCGGCCCGCAGCGCGGCGTTGCGCGCGACGTTGAGGCCCTGCTGGGCCTCGGGCATCGCGCAGCCGATGATGATGTCGTCGATCGTCGCGGGGTCCAGCTCGGGAACCCGCTCGAGGAACTTCTTCATCAGCTGTCCGAGCAGCTCGTCGGGACGGGTCTGGCGCAGCGTGCCGCGGCCAGACTTGCCCACCGCGGTGCGATAGGCGTGGGTAACGACGACTCCTGTAGTCATCTGTGCTTCTCCTCTCGCCTGCTAGTTCCGCAGGGGCTTGCCCTTCTCGAGCATGTGCTGGATTCGTTCCTGGGTCTTCTTCTCACCGGCCAGGCTGACGAACGCCTCGCGCTCCAGGTCGAGGAAGTCCTGCTCGGTGCGCTGCGTGCCGGCCGGCACGTCGCCCCCGCAGATCACGTGGGCCAGCTTGCGGCCCATGAACCCCTCGTACTCGGTGATGAACTTGCCCTCGACCATCGTGTGGATCCCGATGTTCAGCGCGGCGATGCCGTCGCTGCCCGGTACGGGGACCGTCTTCGGGATCGGGGGCTTGTAGCCGGTGGACAGCATCGCGAGCACGTCGGCCTTGGCGTCGGCCAGCACCGCATCGGGGTTCAGCGTCACGGCGTCGGTCTCCCGCAGGAAGCCCATCTCGCGGCCCTCCTCGGCGCTGGTGGCGACCTGGGCCATCCCGATGATCTCGAAGATGCGCTGCATGAACGGGAACAGCTCGACGTTGACGCCCTTGGGCGCCGACCCGTAGTAGCGGAACGCCAGCTCCTTGCAGCCGCCGCCGGCGGGGATGAAGCCCACGCCGAGCTCCACCTGACCGATGTAGGTCTCGGCCGCCGCACGGACCTTGTCGCCCTGCATCATGATCTCGGCGCCGCCGCCGAGGGCCATCCCCCGCGGGGCGGTGACCACGGGCGCGGGCGCGTACTTGAGCCGCATCATGCCCTGCTGCAGCTCGTCGATCAGCTTCTCGATCTGGTCGAACTGCTTCATCATCGCGGCCATCAGCACCGCCGCGACGTTGGCCCCGACGCAGAAGTTGGGCGCCTCGTTGCCGATCACCAGGCCCGCCAGCTCCCCCGCCTCCAGCATGTCCGCGCTCTTGTGCAGCATGGCGATGATGTCGGGATCGATGGCGTTCATCTTGGCGTGGAACTCGAGGCAGCCGACGCCGTCGCCCATGTCCAGCAGCGAGGCGGACATGTTCTTGTCGAGGACCTTGTTGCGCTCGTACAGCGACGGCAGGAAGATCAGCCGCTCGGCGATCGGGACCGGCTTGTAGGTCTCGTCGATCACGTCCCAGTAGTGCTGGACCCCGTCCTTCTTGACGTACCAGCTGCCCTCGCCCTTCTCCAGCAGCGTCTCGACGCAGGCGGGGACCTCCATCCCCTCTTCCTTCATCCGCGCCACGGACCGCTCGACGCCCATCGCGTCCCACGACTCGAACGGGCCGCCCTCGTAGTTGAAGCCCCAGCGCACGCCGCGGTCGATGTTGACCACGTCGTCGGCGATCTCGCCGAGCAGCTGCGCCGAGTACAGGCAGGTCTCGGCCGAGACCTTCCAGGCGATCTGGCCGCCGGGGTCCTTGGCCCACACCATCGCGTTGACCTTGCCCGCCACGTCGTCCTTGTCGCGGGCGAGGCCGATGCTGTCCAGCCGGACCTTGGGCTGCGGCTCGTACTCGAGGGACTCGAGGTTGAGCTGGAGGATCTGCTTCTTGCCCTGGTCGTCCTTGGACTTCTTGTAGAACCCGGCCTTGGCCTTCTGGCCGATCAGCCCCTGCTCGACCATCTGCTTCATGAAACCGGGCACCTGGAACCGCTCGCGCCACGGGTCGTCGGCGCAGCCGTCGTAGACGGTCTGGATCACGTGGGCCAGGGTGTCGACCCCGACGATGTCGGCGGTGCGGAACACCGCGGACTTGGCGCGACCCATGTTCGGCCCGAAGACCTTGTCGATCAGGGTCGTGCTGAGCCCCATCTCCTGCATCCAGTGGATCGTCGACATGATCCCGAACACGCCGATGCGGTTGGCCACGAAGTTGGGCGTGTCCTTGCCGTGGACGATCCCCTTGCCGAGCACGTTCTCGCCGAAGTCGGCGACGGCCTCGTAGATCGCGGGGTCGGTGTCCACGCAGGGCACCAGCTCCAGCAGCCGCAGGTAGCGCACCGGGTTGAAGAAGTGCGTCACCAGGAAGTGCTTGCGGAAGTCGTCGCTGCGACCCTCCGCCATCTCGGCGACGGACAGGCCGGAGGTGTTCGACGAGATGATCGAGCCCGGCTTGCGGTGCTCCTCGACCATGTCGAAGACCTTCTTCTTGATGTCCATCCGCTCGAGCACCACCTCGACGATCCAGTCGCACTCGGCGAGCTTCTCGACGTCGTCGACGTAGTTGCACGGCGTGATCAGCTTGGCCAGGTCCTTGCGGTAGATCACCGCGGGACGGGCCTTGAGCAGGGTGGCGATACCGGCGTCGCTGTAGCGGTTGCGGACCGCCCTGTCCTCCAGGGTCAGGCCTTTGTTCTCCTCCGCTTCGGTCAGCTCGTTGGGAGCGATGTCGAAGAGGTAGGACGGGATGCCGGCGTTGGCGAGGTGCGCGGCGATCCCCTGGCCCATGACCCCGGCGCCCAGGACGGCGACCCGCTTGATCTGGATGCCCATGGATCCTCCTTTTTCGGGAATGAATGAACGTTCACTCACTATCCGATCGGGGGGGGTCTGTCAAGCAAACGCAGGTCGATTTCGGAGGGGTCCAGAGGGGGGCTACGGGGCCTGTAGTTCCTCGGGCTTGTTGAACTTGCCGCCGCACACCGAGCACTCGATGAACGAGTCCCCGCGGCTGGTGGGGAACAGCGGGATCCACCACAGCGTGAAGTACTTGACCGGCTGCTTCTCGGCGAACGGCTGGATCGCGCCGCACTGGGGACAGTGGAGGTTGCCGCGCCAGCCGTCCTGGACCGGCTTGAAGGTCCACTTGTGGCCCCAGATGATGATGAACCCGATCACATCGATCTCCGGTACTTGCCCCCGACCTCGTAGAGCGCGCGGCCGATCTGCCCCAGGCTCGCCACGCGGGCCGTCCGCATCATCTCGGCGAAGATGTTGCCCCCGTCGAGGACCACCTGCTGCAGGCGGGCCAGGGCCGCCTCGCAGGCCTCGGCGTGGCGCTGCTGGAACGCGCGCAGGTTGTCGATCTGGGCCTGCTTGCCCTCGGGGCTGCAGCGCGTCAGGGCGGTGTCCTTGACCAGCGACTCCCCCGCCTCGGCCCTGGGGTCGAGGAACGTGTTGACCCCGACGATCGGGTACTGGCCGCTGTGCTTGAGGTACTCGTAGTGCAGCGACTCCTCCTGGATCTTGGAGCGCTGGTACTGCAGCTCCATCGCGCCGAGCACCCCGCCGCGCTCGCTGAGCCGCTCGAACTCGGCCAGCACCGCCTCCTCGACCAGGTCGGTCAGCTCGTCGAAGATGAACGCCCCCTGGTTGGGGTTCTCGTTCTTGGCGACGCCGAACTCCTTGCCGATGATCAGCTGGATCGCCATCGCCCGCCGCACCGCCTCCTCCGTCGGGGTGGTGACCGCCTCGTCGTAGGCGTTGGTGTGCAGGCTGTTGCAGTTGTCGTAGTAGGCCAGCAGCCCCTGCAGCGTGGTCCGGATGTCGTTGAAGTCCATGTCCTGGGCGTGGAGCGATCGCCCCGACGTCTGGATGTGGTACTTGAGCATCTGGCTGCGGGTGCTGGCCCCGTAGCGGTCCCGCATCGCCACCGACCAGATCCGCCGCGCGACGCGCCCGATCACCGAGTACTCCGGCTCCATCCCGTTGCTGAAGAAGAAGCTCAGGTTGGGCCCGAAGGCGTCGATGTCCATCCCGCGGGCCAGGTAGTACTCGACGTAGGTGAAGCCGTTGGCCAGGGTCAGCGCCAGCTGGGTGATCGGGTTGGCCCCGGCCTCGGCGATGTGGTAGCCGCTGATGCTCACCGAGTAGTAGTTCCGCACCCCGTGCTCGATGAAGTACTGCTGGATGTCGCCCATCATCTTCAGCGCGAACTCGGTGCTGAAGATGCAGGTGTTCTGGGCCTGGTCCTCCTTGAGGATGTCGGCCTGGACCGTTCCGCGCACGACCTGCAGGGTCTTCGCCCGGATCTCGCCGGCCTCGGCGTCCGTCGGCTCGCGCCCGTGCTCGTCGGCGAACTTCCCGAGCTGCTGGTCGATGGCGGCGTTGAGGAACATCGCGAGCATCATCGGCGCGGGGCCGTTGATCGTCATCGAGACGCTGGTCGTCGGGGCGCACAGGTCGAAGCCGGCGTACAGCTTCTTGATGTCGTCCAGCGTGCAGATCGACACGCCGGACTCCCCGATCTTGCCGTAGATGTCGGGGCGCGGGTCGGGGTCGTTGCCGTACAGCGTGGCGCTGTCGAACGCCGTGCTCAGCCGCGCCACCCCGTCGTCGGCGGTCAGGTAGTGGAACCGCCGGTTGGTCTGCTCCGGGGGGCCCTCCCCCGCGAACTGGCGCTTGGGGTCCTCCTGGGTGCGCTTGAACGGATAGATCCCCGCGGTGAACGGGAAGTGCCCGGGCAGGTTCTCCAGCAGCCGCCAGCGCACGATCTCGCCGGGGTCGGCGAAGCGGGGCAGCGCCACCTTGGGGATCCGGCTGCCGGAGAGGCTCTCGTGGGCCAGCGGCACGGAGATGTCGCGCCCGCGGACCTGGTAGGTGAAGGTGTCCTCGTCGTAGCGGTCGCGCAGCGCCGCCCAGTCGTCCAGCAGGGCCTTGGCCCCGCGGGAGAGCTGGTCGTCCCAGTGGTCGTGGCGCGCCTGCAGGGCCTCCTTCGCCGGGCCGTCGCCCACCTGCTCCAGCGCCTGCTGCATCGCCCAGCGCTGGCGGGCGGCGACGGCCTGCCGCTCGGCGGCCTCGCGGTACGACCGGCAGGTGTCGGCGATGTCGGCCAGGTAGCGCACCCGCTCGGGCGGGATGATCGCCCCGCGGTCGGACGACAGCTTGCCGTCCGGGATCTCCAGCGTCGTGGCCCACGCCCGGCCCGAGTCCTGCTCCAGCAGCCCGCGCAGGGCGTGGTAGAACGCGTTGACCCCGTCGTCGTGGAACCGGCTGGCGATGGTGCCGTAGATCGGCAGGTCCTCGTCGCTCACCGCCGGATCGAACAGCACGTGGCTGCGGCGGTACTGCTTGCGCACCGCCTTGACCGCGTCGGCGCTGCCGCGGCGGTCGAACTTGTTCACCACGATCAGGTCGGCCTCGTCGATCATGTTGATCTTCTCGAGCTGCGTGTGGGCCCCGAACTCCTGGGTCATCACGTAGACCGAGCGATCGCTGACGTCGACCACGTCGCGATCGGACTGCCCGATGCCGCTGGTCTCCAGCAGGATCAGGTCGAAGCCGGTGGCCTTCAGCGCGCCGACGATGTCGCCGGTGGCCGCCGACAGCGCCCCGGACGCCCCGCGGGTGGCCAGCGAGCGCATGTAGACCCGCGGGCTGTCGATCGCGTTCATCCGGATCCGGTCGCCGAGCAGCGCGCCGCCGCCGCGGGACTTGCTCGGATCGATGCTGACCACCGCGATGGTCCGCTCCGGCTCGTCGCGCAGGAAGCGGTGGATGATCTCGTCCACCAGCGAGCTCTTGCCCGAGCCCCCGGTGCCGGTGAACCCGATCACCGGGGTCCGGACCGTCTTGGCCGCCTCGGCGATGCGGGCCCGGAGGGCGTCGCGCAGGGACCCGGGCAGCTCGTCGATGCGCTCCACCAGCGTCATCACCCGGGCCAGCACGATCGGCTTGCTCGCGTCGATGTCGCCGGCGATCTGCCAGGTCCCGTCGATCTGCTCCAGCGGCAGCAGCCCCCCGCCGTCGCCCGTCTCGACCTGCAGCGGGTCCACGTCGGAGCGCCGCATCATGTCGTTGATCATGCCCTGCAGGCCGATCAGCCGGCCGTCCTCGGGCGAGTAGATCCGGGCGATCCCGTACTCGTGCAGCTCGGCGATCTCGTCGGGCACGATCACCCCGCCGCCGCCGCCGAAGATCCGGATGTGCCCCGCCCCCTTCTGGTCCAGCAGGTCCTTCATGTACTTGAAGTACTCGAGGTGCCCGCCCTGGTAGCTGCTCACCGCCAGCCCGTGGGCGTCCTCCTCGATGGCGGCGTCGACCACCTCCTCGGCGGCCCGGTCGTGTCCCAGGTGGATCACCTCGCAGCCGCTGCTCTGCAGGATCCGCCGCATCAGGTTGATGGCGGCGTCGTGCCCGTCGAACAGGCTGGTGGCGGTGACGAAGCGGAGCCGGTTGGACGGCTGGTAGACCTCGGTTTCCTGCGCCATGGGATCTCTCTCGATATCGCTCGTTCTATCTAGGTCGTGCGGGAGGCGGAGAATAGCACAACTCGCCATCCCCCCCTGGGCGGGGCCGGCGGACGGCTGCGCTGGACGGGGCTACAGCGGGGTGACGACGCCGGAGGGCCACTCCACCGTGCAGTAGTTGTTGTAGGAGTTCTCCTGGCTGATCGGGCGGGTGTCGGTCCAGGCCAGCGAGCCGTTGACGTAGACGTTGACCGTCACCGGGTTGGCGCCGGGGGAGTCGCCGGTGCTGCCCGAGTAGTCGTGCACGATCACGGTGAACGTCCCGGTCTGCGGGTCGGCGATGTTGATGTTCTCGGGGCCGGTGCCGGGGATGTCGTCGATGTCCAGCGTCGGGTCGTCGCCGGCATAGCCCTGCTGGCCCCAGTCGAGGTTGCCCCAACCGGGGGTGCAGTTGGCGTAGTAGCAGTCGGTGTTGCTCGTCAGCTGCCCGCCGGGGGCCAGCAGGTGCAGGTCCATGTCGTCGTCGGGGTAGGTCCAGTACATCTCGATCCACAGGTCCTCGGTGGGGACCGCCTCGAGGGTGGTCGTGCAGGTGTCGCTCATCCCGATGGCGTTCTGGATGTACAGCTGGGCCTCGTACTGCCCCGCCTGGTCCGGCTGGAACGGCCCGCAGTCCGGGGTGTTGTTGCAGTTGGGCATGGTCGCCGACGAACCCTGGGGCTTGTTGATCAGCGACCACTGGTAGGTGGTGATCGCGTGGCCGTCGGGGTCGTACGAGTCGTGGCCGATCCACGAGGCGTACTCGAACGGCGGGTGGACCAGCGGCGGCACCACGTTGCAGATCGCGATCGGGCCGTCGCCGCCGGGCGACCAGCCGTTGCCGGTCAGCGGGACGACCAGCGGGTTCTCGTCCGGGTCGTTGCTCGTGAACTCCAGCTGCGCGTTGTACTCCTGGATGTGGGTCGGGCTGAACTGCACCGTGATCGTCGACGGCGGCTCGTTGGGCAGGAACGTGTTGTCCGAGACCTGGTCGTCGAGGATCGCGTACATCGACGCGTCGCTGCCGGTCAGGATCACCCCGTTGGCCGGGATCACCAGGTCGCTGAAGCCGGCGTTGCCGACCTCGAAGACCATCGTCGCGCTGGTGCCGATCTGCACGTCGCCGAAGTCCCCGGGGTTGGGGTTGCAGTAGATGTCGGCCACCGGGTCGCCGTCCCCCGCGCCGGTGATCGGGATGTCGATCGGATCGTCGGTGACGGCGTTCTCGATGCGGAGCAGGTCGGAGATCGCGTCGTTGGACTCGGGCGTGAAGCGCAGGTGGACGACCATCGCCTGCTCGGGCTCGAGCATCTCGCTCTCGCCGTCCTCGATCAGCCCGGGGAACTCCTGGTCGAGCCAGATGTCGCTGACGTCCAGGTTCCCGTTGCCGGTGTTGGTGACGTAGACGTCGACCTCGTCGAACGTGCCCATCGTCACCGACCCGAAGCAGATCTCCTCGTCGAAGCAGTAGCTGTCGCTCCAGGTGACCTCGATCTCCGGCTTGGTGGTGGTCAGGCTCTGGTCGCTGCAGCCCCACGTCACGGCGATGGCGAGCAGCGTGCCGATGGCGAGGATTCGTCGCATCCTGGATCTCCTCCGTTGCCCGGCCCCTCCGCAGCAGGCCGGGACGAACAATCGTTCGAACGAGGGTGGCCCCTGCTGTGTCGTAGTCCAGAGATCAAGGACAAGTCAAGGAGATTTCGGGTTTTCAGGCTCGTCCCCGGAGGCCCCCGGCTCCGCCTCCTGCTCGCTGGGATAGACGGGCTCGGGCAGCTCGTACTGGATCCCCTGGCGCTGGGCCTTGAGCTGGTCCTGCAGGTTCAGCGCGTGGAGTGCGTGGCAGCAGTCACCGGCGGTGAACAGGTAGTACTCGTACTGGTCTTCCTTGAACGCGTCGAGGCGGTCGAAGACCCCCATCTCCTGCAGCGCCTTGACCGACAGGAACAGCACCTGCTCGGCGTAGACCAGCTCCTTGCGGTGCCACTCCTCGGGCACGAAGATCCCCTGCATCTCGGCCTTGGCCTCGGTCTCGAGGAAGTGGCCGAGGTACTTCAGCCGCTGCTCCACCAGCAGCGGTGCCATCTGCGGGGCCTGGCCCAGCGCGTCGTCGACGACCTCGATCTCGCGGCGCATGCGCCAGAACAGCAGGTCCATCTGGTACGACAGCCGCTCGGACAGCTCGGGGTTGCCGAACCCCGCCGCGACGCACGCCGCCGCGCCCATGTACAGGTGGGTGCCGCCGCAGGTGTAGCGGAAGATCCCCTGGCGCTTCTTGTCGTACGTGGTGTCGCCCGCCAGCCGGATCTCGTCGAGGAACGCCGACTCCTTCTCCAGCTGGACGACGAGCTGCTCCGTCATCTTGGACAGCTCGACCTCGTGGCCCTCGTGGGTGGTGAACGTGTCCACCCCCTCCCCCGCGGTCTGGCAGAACGCCTGGGCCGACCACGGCGCCTCGTTGCCGTCCGAGAACGGGTTCTCGGGGTCGTCCGGGTCGTACCGGAACCGCCACTGGGCGTCGGCCACCATCTGGTCCAGGCGCGGGTCCTGGATCCCCTTCTCGATCAGCGTCTTGAGCGTCTGATCGATGTGGGCGTCGATCCGCGCGCCGCCGGGGTCGTCCACCGGGAAGACGGTCACCTCGCGGCCGGCGAGGGTCCGGACCTCGGTCATGTGGTCGAGCATGTACAGCCCGGCCGGGTCGCCGGCCAGCGTGCGGTGCTTGGGGCCCCACACCAGCGTGCCGTGCATCAGCATCCACGGCTCGTGCTGGTCGCGGGCCCAGCGGTCGACGACCCGCTGGAGGATCACGATCGCCTCGCGGCGCAGCTCGGCGAGCTCGGGATCGGTCTCCCACAGGTCCTCCACCGCGTCGGCGTCGGAGGGGGGCTCCTCGGGGAGCTCGGTGGTGGGCCTCTCGCGGGTCAGCACCAGCGCCAGCAGCCCGCCCACCGCGGCGATCCCGACGATCGCGGGCACCAGGTACGACGAGGCGGAAGAGGACGCCTTGCGCGGCGACACGCCGCCCCCCGTGCGTCCGCCCTTGCGGCCCCCGGACTTGCGCTTGGCGTTCACTCGGCGAGGTCGACCTTGTGGATCTGGTCCTGGGCCGTGACGTACATCGTGGTCATCGTCGGGTCGACGCAGACCCGCATGCGGTTCTTGGGGTTGTCGAACATCTGGACCTTGCGCAGGAACTTGCCGCGCTTGTTGTAGACGTAGACCCAGCCGGCGTCGGTGGCGACGTACAGGTTGTCGGCGGCGTCGGTCGCCATGTCCCAGTCCTCGCTGCCGTCGTCGGGGATCGGCTTCTTGAGGAACAGGCCCTGCTGGAAGCCGTCCTCGATGGCGTACTCCATGACGTTGTCGCCCTCGTGGTGGACCAGCAACTTGCCGTCGACGATCACGCCGGCGATGATCTCGTCCTTGGTCGCGAACTGCGCGACCTGCTCGCCCTTGGGCGTGAAGCCCCAGACCTCCTTGCCGATCAGGAAGTAGAAGTTGTCGCCCCACCAGGTGACGATCGGCGTGGCGCAGCCGCGGCCCGACCCGACGAACTCGTCGCTCTTGATCGTCCAGTTGCCGACCAGGTCGAGCCCGCCGTCCTGGTTCGGGGTGAACGTCTGGACCCGCTTGTCGGTGTCGATCACCGCGACGATGTCGTAGTTGCCGACCGCGAGGCCGACGGGCTGCTCGAACTCCTTGGGCCCCTCGCCAGGGGCCGCGCCGGTGGCGTAGGGATCGCCCTCGACCCCGAACCAGCTCCAGGCGATGCCCTCCTCCTTGCCGACGTAGCCCTCGACGCGGCCGTCGTTGGTGAACCACTGGATGCGGTTGTTGCCCACGTCGGCGACGTAGATCCGGCCCTCGCTGGAGACGTCGATCGAGATGGGCTCGCCGCGGCCGTTGAGCGCGCCGGGCTCCAGCCCGGTGGTGCCCCAGTTGGGGATGTTGTGGCGCTTGGACGAGATCAGCGTCTCGTGGGCGCGGAACGCCTTGACCAGGTCCCCGAGCCAGTATGCGTCGTCCCCCACCGCGCGGGCCTTGGCCGTCTCGAGGTACGGGATCGCGTTGACGTCCTTGAGCCGCTGTAGGTGCTCTACGGCGGTCTCGTCGAACTCCAGGTAGTTGGCCCGGAACCCCGCCGGCACCAGCTCGCCGACCTTCTCCTGGATGTAGTACGGCCCGTGGACCGCGGCCCACGCGATGAACTTGAAGTTGCTGCTGTAGTCCTCGCCGGCCTTGCAGGCCTGGTACGCCTCCTCCAGCGCGGTGTCGTAGGCCTCCTTGAGGTCGGGGAAGGCCTTGCCGTCCTTCCACTTCTGGACGTCCTCGCTGATCTCCTCCGGCTGGGTCGGGTAGTCGAAGGCGATCTCGGCGATGTGGGTGTTGTCGAAGATCGAGCCGCTGTAGGTCTCCTTGATCACCACGCGGACCTTCTCGACCGGCTTGCCGATGTGCACCTCGTGGCGGCTGAAGCGGTCCCCGAACTCGACGTCCCTGGCCACGTCCCCCTCGTCGGTGGTGAACACCACCTGCGCCAGCTTGAGCCGGTTCTGCTCCCCGAACCGCTTGGTCCCGTCGGAGAAGTCGCCGCCCCAGATCGACAAGGAGTCCACCGGCGTCGCCTTGCCCAGGTCGATCTCGATCCACTCGTCGACCCCGTCCCCGGCCTGCCCCTCGCTCCAGGTCGTGTCGAGGCGGCCATCGAAGGCCATCGCCGGGGACCGGTCGGTCTGCCCGTCGTCGTAGGTGCTCGAGGCCTTGATCGAGACCTTCGCCTGGGCCGGACCGGCCAGGAGCAGCGCCGCCACCGCGGCCGTCATCCACATCCCCCGATGCATCGCTCGTACCTCCTGCTGGATAGCGTCGGTTTGTCGTACCAGAGCGCTCGAAGCAGCGTCAAGCCGCACGGACGCCCAACCGCGCGGGATCATTCGGGACTGCGAGGGGGGGGGGTGCTAGGGCAGCGCGAAGCGCACGCGCTCCATGTCGCTCCAGGCCATGATCGTCTCGTCGCCGTGCTCGCCCGACGGCATCACCTTGAACTGCGCGAAGCCGTGGAACACCTCGGGCGAGAGCGGCACCGCGCACCACGGGTTGTGGTACAGCCGCATGCTGAACACCGCGCGGTCGCGCTCCCAGCGCTTGTCGATCAGCGCGATCGCCGACAGCGCCCGGCACGACGCGCGGGAGAACAGCGCGTTGGCCCGGCCGTTGGCCTTGAAGCTGCGCAGGCGCTCGCGGCGACCGTGGCGGGTGGTCCAGTTGAAGGTGAAGTTGGCCTTGTTGTACAGGAAGTCCTCGATGTAGGAGACCGGAAGGTCCCACTCCTCGTTGCCGAACAGCGCCATCACCAGGGGCGTGTCCTCCCCGGCCTCGGCCACGCAGCGCTGGACCTTGTCCTCGATCACCGTGCCCAGCGAGGCCAGCACGCTCGGCGCCCGCAGCGGTGTGATGCGGAACTTGACCAGGTCGGCGCGCGGCTGGCGCAGGCGGTCGAGGATCGAGAACTCCAGGTGGATGTGGTCGTCGCGGTACTCGGCGTACTTGCCCTCCCAGTTGGTGTCCTCGAGGCTGTTGAGCCAGGCCTCGAGGGCGCGCCGGATGGGCTTCGGATCGAAGTTGTAGGGCAGCCACCGCTTCAGGTAGACGCTGAACATGAAGCGGTGCTCGATCTCCTTGAGCTCGCGGAGCAGCCGGCGGAACGGCTGCATGCTGCCGCGGACCTGGACCTCGGGGATGAACGACTGCACCGCCAGCGAGAAGCTGCCCTCGCCGCCGGGGAGCGCCACCGCCAGGGTCTCGGCGTCCTCCACCGGGTAGGTCAGCACCTTCATCTCGTGGTTGAGGAACAGCTCGTGGAGCACCAGCTCGGAGAACGCCTGGAAGAAGGTCGGGTTGTCCAGCGAGGAGAGCCGTTCCCGGTAGTACGGGCGGGCGTCCTCGCGCAGGTGCGCGTACCAATCCTCGATCTGCTGCCGGAACCCCTCGATCTGGGGCTCGGGCCGCGTGCACAGGTTGACCACGAACGCGGTCTGGGGCCCCGATGTGTCCTCGAACTGGCTGAGGAACTCCTCGGTGTACAGCGCCCCCATATGGGTCCTCCTCCATCGTTCGCGCGCACGTCGGCCGGTCGTTCGCCGATCGATTATCACGGAAGCCAGGCCCGCTCTGCAATCCCCGAGCGGTCCGGAGCGGGATGCGGTAGGCTCGCGGCTTGTCGATGAGTCGCCGTCGCCCCCTGCTCGAGACCACGCGGACGTGGACCGAGGACGCCGTCGCCGCGCTGTACCGCGTGGCCTCCGTCGACCCCGATCGGTTCCTGGTCCAGATGCGGTCCCGGGGCCTCCACGTCACGCGGATCGAGGACCTCGCCGGGCTCGACGACGCGATCCGCGACGGCGTCGCCGAGGAGCTGATCCGTCGATCGCGGCGCATCTCGGCAATCACCGGGGTCGGGATGGGGTTCGGGGGCTGGGCCGCGCTGCCGCCCGATCTGGCCCAGCAGCTGGTGATGATCCTCCAGCTGGCCCAGCGGCTGAGCCTGCTGTACGGCCTGGACTACCGCAGCCCGGCCGGCGAGCTCGAGCTGTGGAAGGCCGTCGCCGCGGGGATCGGGGCCCGCATCGACGTGGTGGGCACGCCCCGCGACGTGGGGTGGCGGCTGCCGGTCGCGTTCGGCCGGCGGCGGCTGGCGCTGGGGCCGATCGCCGGCAAGATCGCCGCGGCGGTGGTGCGCCGGCTGGTGACCCGGCTGTCGGCACCGCTGGGCCGGATGGTCCCGGTGGTGGGCAGCGGGGTCGGTCTGGTGTCCAACTACCTCCTGATGGGGCGCGTCGGGCATCGTATGATGGCGTACCATCGTCGGCGCCTCGGAGCCGCGGCCGGCCCGGCGGCCGCCGTCGCCGTGGCGGACGTGGTCGATCCCGCCGTGCCCTGACGGGCGGCGGAGCGAACGTGGAACCAGATTGGGAAGCGCGATGCCAGGACCTGCGTACTGGACCCTGCTGCTGGTGAACGAGACCGAGCTCGGCACCTGGGCGATCATCTCCTCGGCCGACCCGGTGGTGAAGCTGACCCTCGTGATCCTCCTGCTGTTCTCGGTGATCAGCTGGGGGATCATCGTGTTCAAGGCGATCGTCCTGACCCGGGCCAAGCTGGGCTCGGACCGCTTCGTGCGGCTGTTCTGGAACTCGGCCAACCTCGACGAGGCCGCCGAGGCGGTCTCGACCTTCCCCGGGGGCACCGTGGCCCAGGTGTTCCGCTCCGGCTACAAGGAGATGAAGGAGGCCAGCAAGAAGCAGCAAGAGCCCGGGATGACGGGGAAGCTCTCGACGGTCGACATGGTCCGCCGGGCGATGATCCGCGAGACCACCGTGCAGCTGTCGGGGCTCGAGCGGCTGGTGGCGTTCCTCGCCACGGTGGGCAGCGCCTCGCCGTTCATCGGGCTGTTCGGCACGGTGTGGGGCATCATGCGGGCGTTCCAGACCATCGGGATCACCGGCGAGACCTCGCTGCAGACCGTCGGGCCGCACATCTCCGAGGCGCTGATCGCCACCGCGGTGGGGCTGTTCGCCGCGATCCCGGCGGTGATGTTCTACAACTACTTCGTGGGGCGGATCCGCTCGATCGGCCAGGCGATGGACAACTTCACCCACGACTTCCTCAACATCGTCGAGCGGCACTACGGGAACTGATCGATGGGGATGCAGGTCGAACAGGGTGGAGGCGACGAGCGCGGGCGGCGCTCGGGCACGGTGCTGTCCGAGATCAACGTCACGCCGTTCGTCGACGTGATGCTGGTGCTGCTGATCATCTTCATGGTCACCGCGCCGCTGATGACCAAGGGGCTGGAGCTGGATCTGCCCCGCGTCCGCGGCGAGACGCTGATCGAGGACGACGAGCACCCCCTCGTGATGGAGATCGACGCCGAGGGCCGGCTGTACCTCAACGAGCACGAGTTCTCCCTCGAGCAGATGCAGGTCAAGCTCCCGGCGATCTACGAGGGCCGCACCCAGAAGGAGCTGTTCATCCGCGCCGACGGCGCCGTGACCTGGGAGTACCTGGCCCAGGTGATGGCCGCGGCGCGGCTGGCGGGGATCGCCAAGGTCGGGATGGTCACCGAGGCCATCGACCTCGACGAGGAGGACGGCGAGGAGGAAGCGGAGTAGGTGTCGAGGCGGCCGGACCAGATGGTCGTGTTCTGGGTCGTGGGCCTGCCCGTCGCGGCGGTGCTGCACGGCGTGCTGCTGGTGCTGGTGCTGGTCACCAAGGGCGGCGCCGACCACGTGATCCCGCCGACCGAGGTGATGGAGGTCGCGATGATCACCCTGCACCGCGACGCCGACGTGCTGCCCGAGAAGGTGATGGTCGCGCCGCCCCGGGTCACCGGCGACATGGGCGTCGACCTGCAGCCGGAGATCGATCCCGACCAGATGGTGCTCGACGATCCCGACGCCGAGGACAAGGAGGGCGAGGACAAGGAGCCCGAGGACGAGGAGGCGCGCCAGGAGCGGCGCGACGACCTGATCGCCAAGCTCGACGAGTTCGAGGCGCCCAAGGGACCCGAGACCAACCTGCCGACCGATCCCAACTCGGACGTGGTCGATCCCAGGGAGCTGTACCTCTCCGGGGACGGGACGAACCCCGCCGATCCCGAGCTCGGTGCCTACATCCGCGACTGCAAGGAAGAGATCATGCGCCACTGGCACGTGCTGCCGTCGGTGGCCAACGAGGACCCCGACCTGACCGTGGTGATCTGGGTCCAGATCGACGACGGCGGGAAGATCAAGCGCACCCAGATCGTCGACAACTCGGGAAACCGGCAGTACGACTCGGCGACCTACCGGGCCGTCAAGAAGATGGGCCGCCTGCCCCCGCCCCCGACGGAGAAGATCCGGGGCTACGCGGAGGGCGGCGTGTTCATCCGCTTCAAGGCCAGTGACAAGGTCTTTTGACGCGGCCGCCGGGACACGGTAGGTAGGAGGAGTCCGGCGCGCGACCGAGGACGGAGAGCGAGTGGCTCGGGTGATGCAGCGAGTGGCATGGATCCTGGTGTTCGTGGCGCTGATCGGTGCGACACCGCCGGCCGGCGCCGTGATCTACATCGACGTCTCCGGCTCCGGGGACTTCCCGCTGGCCGTCCCCGACGTCAAGACGCTGGGGCGCCAGCACGAGGCCGGCCAGATCCTGACCGACACCGTCCGCCGCGACCTGACGATGAGCGGGTGGTTCCGGATGATGGACCCCACCGCGTTCCTCGAGGACAGCGGCAAGACCGGGCTGCGGATCGGCGAGTTCCAGTTCGAGGACTGGCACGTGCTCGAGGCCGCCGGGCTGGTCAAGGCCGGCTACGAGCTCGACGGCAACCTGCTGCGCGTCGAGGTCCGCGTCTACCACGTCATCGAGGAGACGATGATCCTCGGGGACGTGCTGACCGGCGCGCTGTCCGATCCCGAGGCCCTGGGGCACCGCGTCGCCGACCTGGTGATCGAGGCCTTCACCGGAGAGAAGGGGCCGTTCGCCTCCCAGCTGGTGTGCGTCGCCAACCTGACCGGCAACAAGGAGATCTACCTGGTCGACATGGGCGGGCGGACGTCGCGGGTGACGAGCAACGGCGAGATCAACCTGTCGCCGTCGTTCAGCCCCGACGGCAGCCGGGTGGCGTTCACCAGCTACAAGGGCGGCAACCCCGACCTGTACCGCATCGAGCTCGCCAGCAAGCAGGAGAAGCTGCTGAGCAACCAGCAGGGCATCAACCTCGGGGCCGACTACAGCCCCGACGGCTCCCAGATCGCGCTGACGCTGAGCCACACCGGGGACTCCGAGATCTACGTGATCGACGCGGACGACGGCGGCAACCCGGTCCGGCTGACCAGCAGCTGGGGCATCGACGTCAGCCCCGACTGGTCCCCCGACGGCAGCAAGATCGCGTTCACCTCGTCCCGGCTCGGCGAGCCCCAGGTGTTCGTGATGGACCGCACCGGCGGGCGCGTCACCCAGGTCACCTTCGCGGGGGGCCACAACGTCTCCCCGGCGTGGTCGCCGGACGGCAGCAAGCTGGCCTTCGCCGGCCGCGACAAGGGCCGCTTCGATATCTTCGTGTGCGACGCCGATGGCCAGAACCTGCGCCGCCTGACGCAGTCCGCCGCCGACGACGAGGACCCCACGTGGTCTCCGGACGGGCGCTACATCGTGTTCGCCAGCAACCGCGAGGGGGGCGGCAAGCAGCTGTACATGATGACCGCCGACGGGACCAACATCACGCGCATCACCGACGGCCGCGGCTCGTACACCGCGCCGGACTGGGCTCCGTGAGCCCGCTCCCGCCGTTCCTCGACATCCCCCCCCGCCTGGCAGGCCTGGACATCGGCTCCAACACCTGCTCGCTGGTGATCGTCGGGCGCGAGCGCCCCGGGGAGCCCCACGAGGTGCTCGAGGACTACTCGGTGGTCACGGGCCTGGGGCGCGACCGCGACGGCGACGGGCGGCTGCACCCGGACGCGATCCGGCGGACGCTGACCGTGCTGCGGATGTACCGCCGGCGGGTCGACCTGATGCAGGTCCCGCGGGTGATCGCCGCCGGGACGGCCGCCGTGCGGGGCGCCCCGGACCGGCAGGAGTTCCTCGAGGCCGTGCGCGAGCGGGCCGGCTTCGAGGTCGAGGTCCTGTCGGGGGATCGGGAGGCGGCGACCTCGTTCTGCGCCGCCGACCGCGAGCACGGGGACGGCGGCGACCTGCTGCTCGTGGACATCGGGGGCGGCTCCACCGAGGTGGTCCACGGGCGGGGGGGTCGGATCGTGGCGCGCCGCTCCGTCGACCTCGGCGCCGTGCGCTGCACGGAGCGGCAGCTCGGCGGCCGAGTGCCGCCGCGGGCGGCGGACCGCGAGGCACTCGGCGCCGCCGTGCGGGCCGCGTTCCAGGGTCTGGAGACACCCCGCGGCGCGCCGCTGGTCGCGGTGGCGGGCACTGCCACGACCCTGATCGCCGTGCGCGACCGGATCGTCCCCTACGACGGCGATCGCGTCCACGGTACGGTGCTCACCGCCGCGGAGCTGGCCGCGCTCGAGGACCGGATGGCGGAGATGGGCCTCGACGAGCTGGCCGCGCTGCCCGGGATGGAGCACGGGCGTGCGCCTTACGCCGTCGCCGGTGCCCGGATCCTCCGCGCCGTGTTCCAGCACCTCGGCGTCGAGCAGGCCACGGTCGGCAATCGCGGGCTGCGCTACGGGCTGCTGTATTCGGCCTACCCGAGACTTCGTATCATGTAACAGGACGAGCCGGACGTCCCTACAGCGCCCCCACCGAGAAGTGGACGGCGGCCCCCTCGTACCAGGGTCCCAGCGCGGGGTGGAAGAACGGCGAGTGGGGACCGAGCTGGATCCCGGCGTCGAGGCGCAGCGGCCCCACCGGCGTGCGGACCCGGACCCCGAGGCCCAGCGAGGTGCGCACCACCGGGTCCATCCCGCGGTCCAGGCAATCGTCGTCCTCGCCCCGCAGGAGGTAGACGTTCCCGCCGTCGTGGAACACGATCAGCTCCACGTTGCGCTTGCGGGTCAGCGGCTGGCGGATCTCGACGTTGTAGCTGTAGAACACGTCGCCGCCCACGGGCACGCGGATCGTGCTGTCGGTGAACCCGTGGCCGGTCAGATCGGTGGGGCGCTCCACGGTGGGCCCCAGGGTCTCCAGGCGGTAGCCCCGCACCGAGGTGGCCCCCCCCAGGCGGTAGCGCCACTCGACCGGCAGCATCTCCGTGCCCTGGCCGACCCAGCTGACGCCCCACTCGATGCTGGAGTCGAGGTCGAACGGCCAGTAGCCGAACGCCGCGCCGAGCCACTCGCGCAGCGGCAGGTAGAACGTGAAGCGGTGCTTGAAGCGGCCGAAGTGCTCCTGGCTCAGGTCCGACGGGTCGGTGCCCTGCAGGTTGAGCGTGGTCAGGATGCCGGCCGTGGGGTTGAACGGATCGTCGCGCGCGTCGAGCTGGGCGGCGAGCTTGAACAGCCCCAGGCGGCGCACGCTGTCCGGCGCCTGCGGCGCGCCGATTAGCCCGAAGAACCGGGTCTGGAAGTCGGGGTCGACCTCGTCGGCGGGCCCCAGCACGGCCGCCGGGTCCACGTACTCCGGGTAGCGCCACAGCACGCTGAAGTCGCCCAGCACCTGCAACGTCACGTCGCCGCCGAGGTCCAGGTCGAGGATCGCGCCCACGCCGGCGCCGTAGTTCTGGATCACGTAGGTCGGCTGGGCCGCCCGCTCGTTGAGCAGCACCCGGATGTCGACGCGCAGCGGGACGCGCGGGATGTAGGCGAACTCGTAGGCGGTGACGATCTTCCACTCGGCCTGGACGCCGGTGGTGTCCGGTCCCTCGTCCTGGCTCGCGAACAGCAGCCGCAGGTTGTCCCAGTCGATCCCGAGGTTGGCGTAGGTGCTCCAGCGGTGGCCGACCCCGCCGATGTTGCCCAGGTGGTTCTCGGCCACCAGCCGCAGCCCCTCGGCCGAGCTGATCCCCGGCCCCAGCATCAGGCGCCAGCGCTTCCGCTCGGCGACCTCGACCATCACGTCGCGGGTCCGCCCGGTCTGGCTCATCGGACGGACCTGGACCTGCGTGAACAGCCCGGTGTCGAGCAGCCGCTCGCGGGACCGCTCCAGCTCGGTCTCGCGCCACACCCGGCCCGGCTCGATGGCGAGCTCCCCGCGGATGACCCCCATCCGCGTGTGGCGGTTGCCGCGCACCACGACCTTGCCGAACCGCACGCGGGGCCCCTCGTCGATCGTCCAGATCACCGTGGCCTCGGTGCGGTCCTCGGAGAAGTCCTCGTCGGAGCGGAGCGCGACGTCGATGTAGCCCCGGTCGCGGTACAGCTGCTGGAGCTCCGTCAGGACGTCCCGCAACTCCGGCCGGCGCAGCGGCTGTCCCACGAGCGGATCGGCGAGGCGCTCGATCTCCTCCACCGCGACGCGCCGGTTGCCGCGGATCTCCACGCCGCGGACGGTGGTCTGCGCGCCCTCGTCGACCTGCAGGGTGACCCAGGTTCGCCGCGGCTCGAGCCCGCGCACGGGCCCGTAGCGTACGTCGGCGACCTCCACATCGGCGTCCAGGTAGCCCTCCGACTCGTAGCGCAGCTCCAGCGCGGCGGTGGCGTCGGCCAGCGCCCGGTCGGTGACCCGCGGCCTGAGGAACGGCACGACGCGATCCCCGGACGCCGGGAGCCGGTCGCGGACCAGCTCCCGCGCCTCCCGGTCGGGGATCACCTCGTTGCCCAGGATGGCCACGTCGCGGCGCCGCTGCAGGACCGTCCCGTCCCCCGGCTCGATGCGGAACCGGAGCCACTTGCGATCGGGCTCCTCCTCGAGTCGTCCGGTCACGCGGACGTCCACGAAGCCGCGGTCGACGTAGTGCTGCTCGAGGCGGGCCTGGGCGTCCTGGACGTAGCCCGAGGTCAGGCGATATTCCCGGTCGATGCCCAGCACCTGCCGGAGCTGCACGGCGAGTGGGCCCCGGGGTGCGAGGGTCTCCTCGCCGCCCGACACGGCGTCGACCTCGACGAACTCCACCTCGATCCGCGGACCCGGGACGACGTTGTAGAACACCTCGATCTCGCGCCGCTCCTCGTCCAGCTCGACGATCGGCGGAAGCACACGGGCCTCCAGGTGCTCCTTCCGGCGGTAGAACCGCTCCAGGACGGCACGCCCGTCCTCCACCGCCTCCCGGCGGAAGCGCTGGCCCTCCAGCGCTCCGGCCCGGACGCGCGGCCGCAGCACCCGCGGCTCGAAGCCCGCGCCGGGGTTGAAGCGCACCGCGCGGACGCGGTAGGCGTCGCCGGCGTCGATGTCGAAGCGGCACGCCACCCGGGTCGCCGCCGCGCCCTCCTGGCCCAGCGGGCTGACCGTGGGCGTCACGTGGGCCTCGAGGAAGCCCTCGTCGGCGAGGAACGCGGTCAGCGACTCGGCCATCCGCACCTCGTCACCGGGGAAGAACCGCTCCCCCACCTGGGGCGACATCACCTCGCGGGCGCGCCCCGCCGTGATCGCCGCGGGGAGCCCGTGGAGCTGGACCCGGGTCAGCGTCGGGCTGGGCACCAGGTGGAACTGCACGATCAGGTTGGCCCCGTCGGGGACCACCGAGACGTACACCTCCTGGAACACGCCGAGGCCGTGGAGCAGCTCCAGGGAGCGCCGCACGTCGCGCGGGCGATAGACCCCGCCGACCTCGATCTCCACCAGGTAGCGCAGGTCGTCGACCGACACGCCGGGCGGCGCGTCGAACAGGATCTCCTCGATGATCAGGCCCGAGTAGGTCGTGGGCCCCGCCCGCGCCACCCCGCCGAGGGCCAGCGTCAGCGCGACCAGCGCCGCCCCGATCAGTCGCCCTCGATGACCCATCGCATGTCCAGCGAGGCGTCCCCGATGTCGCCCAGCGGGTTGAGGTTGCCCAGCGTGTTCTGGGAGTAGCGATACCAGTACGGCATCAGGTGCAGGTTGCGGCCGATGCGCCAGTCCAGGCCCCAGCCGAAGTTCTCCTCCAGCGGGATCCACGAGAACCGACCGCGCAGGCGGGGGTGGAACTCCTTCTCGACGACGACGATCAGCCCGGAGAACTGCCCCGAGGAGGTGTAGTCGGGCAGGACCTCGATGCGGTCCGGCAGGGCGGCGCGGGTCCGCTCGCCGACCCCCTCGCTGGTGGCCCCGAGGACCTGCTCCATCAGGCCGCCGAGGATGATGTTCCCGCCCTGGGTCGCCGCGGCCATCATGTCCGCGCCGCCGCCGAAGCCCTGCAGCTGGTCGGTGGTGACGCCGAACAGCAGCAGCGCGTTGATGTCGACCTCCGCGAGGTACGGATCGCTGGACCCCACGATCTGCATCGAGGACAGATCGGCCAGGTGGCCGTCGATCACGTAGGAGATGGCGTAGCGCTGCTCGGCGGTCGAGATGTCGGTGTCGAGCACCAGGTGGAAGTGCGGATCGATCGCAGCCGGATCGGGGAAGAACACCATGCCCTCGGTCAGATCGAAGTCGTGGCCCTGGAACACGATCAGCCCCTGGTCGGCGCGCACGTCGCCGTCGAGCCGCAGGTCGCGGCTGGTACCGTGGAGGTGGAGCTCCCCCGAGGCCCGGGCCTGGCCGAGGTCGTTGGAGATGCCGAAGCCGCCGGTGGAGCGCAGGTGGATGTCCAGCGCGAACCCGGGCCC
Organism: uncultured Rickettsiales bacterium; assembly: GCA_964584075.1. Lineage (GTDB taxonomy): Bacteria > Myxococcota_A > UBA796 > UBA9615 > CAYRNR01 > CAZOYV01. The sequence continues at coordinate 26,928 of CAZOYV010000074.1, forward strand.
CCGCTGCCGGTCGGGGAGCTCGGTGGCCACCTGCTGCCGCCCGCGTCCGAAGCTGGCCAGGATCGAGGACTGCCAGCGGAAGTCCTCGCGGTAGGTCATGTCCTCGACCTCGATGTCGCCCTCGAGGGTCACCAGCGGCGCCGTGCCGACCAGGCGCAGGTCGGCCGTCCCGCGGCTCCACGGCAGGGAGCTGGGGTAGCGCACGGTACAGCCGACGCAGCGGGCGTGGACGTCGTAGCCGTGGGGCCTGAAGTCGAGCAGCTCGACGCGGCTGCCCTCGAGATCCTCGATCGGCCCGCCGCCGAGGAAGCCGTCGAACTCGTCGACCACCACCGCGTTGTCCCGGAGCACGAAGCGGGCCCGGTCGATCTCCACCGGGTGGGGGAAGTGCACCGTCCGCACGCTCCCGTCCTCCACGGCCAGCGTCGCTGCCACCGTCGGCGCGGCGCGCTGGCCGGTGATCGACAGGAACGCATCGGAGCGCTCGGCCTCGACGCGCTCCAGATCGGGCAGGAACAGGTCCACCAGGCCGAGGTTGACCGGGCCCCGGATCAGCAGGTTGATCCAGGGCCCGGGCCCCACCGTCCCGCCGGCCCGCAGCTCGGTGCCGGGTCCGCTCAGCCGCAGCCGGTCGATCACCAGGTGGTCCCCGTCGACGCGCAGCACGATCGGCTCGGGGTTGCGCAGGTGGTCGTCGCCGCGCTCGAGCTCGAGGCGGGTCAGCTCGCAGCGGATCTGGTGGTCGGGGTCATGGCGCACGCGGCCCTGGCCCTCGGCGTGTCCGTCGGCCTCGAGGGTCACCGGGGACCGCGCCAGGCTCCGGGCGGGTAGCAGCAGGTGCAGGGGCAGCTCCCGCCAGTCGAACGAGAACTGGTAGGCCCCCTCGCCGCGGAGCGCGAGGCTGCCGTCGAGGTGGTTCTCCGGCCGCCCGAGCAGCACGCCGTCCAGGACCATGACGCCGTCCGAGAGGGTCATCGTGACCCACGAGTCGCCCAGCGTGGCGCGTCCGAACTGCGTCTCGGCGAGCCGCAGCGCGCCCTCCCCCACCGGGTCGTCGAGGGTCCCACGCAGCCGCAGCTCTGCGCCGACGCTGGCGTGGAGGTCGAGGTCGGTGCGCTGCACCAGGTCGACCTGCTCCAGATCCATGCCGTAGGAGAACAGCTCCAGGTTGAGCGGTCCGGCGGTGTCGAGGTAGCCGCGCCCGTAGATCCCGCCGCGGCCCTTGCGGAAGTACGCGTTGGGGAACGTGAAGCGCCCGTCCACGGCGGTGATCCGGGCGTCCACGGCGGAGAACCGCTCCCCGACGACCTCGACCCCGGTCCCGCGGACGCTGCCCTCCCCGCTGAGGGCGTCCACCGGGCCGGTGAAGTGGCCCTGGAGGTCGAACCGCCCGGTGATGTCGAGGGCGTCGGTGAAGATCGCGGTCACGTCCTCGACGTGGCCATCGTCGATCGCCAGCGCGGCGTCGATCTGCACCGGCTGCCCGAAGATCAGGCGGCCGTCGCCGGTGTAGGCGGTCCGGCCCACGGTGCCGGCGACGTCGTCGAACGTCAGGTCGCCGCGGGCGTGCCAGCCGATGTCGGAGGTCAGCGTCCCGAACGAGTACCCGACCAGCTGGAAGTCCTGGAAGCTGGCGTGCGCGTCGAGCTGCAGGTCCTTGGACAGCCCGTGGATGTGCACGTCGGCGGGGCCACGGCCCGCCAGCCCGACGTTGCCGATCGCGCCGACGTCCTCCAGCGCCAGGGGATCGGCGTCGATCCGGATATCGAGGATCACCGGACGGTGGTAGACGAAGTCGACCTCGATACCGATGTCGGTGCGGTCCGTGGCCACGGTCATCTCGCGCAGCAGGGTGCGGTCCGGCTCGACCAGCACCTTGCCCGCCACCCGACCGTGCTCCACCTGCAGCAGCTCCAGGTTGTGGGGGCGCAGCAGCCAGCTGGAGTCGAAGACCCGCAGCTCGCGACAGGGCAGGTCCACGTCGAAGACCAGGTGGATCCCGTCCTGGAAGTGGCCGTCGAGCTGCGCGGTCCCGTCGACGGTCAGCATCAGCCACGACTCGGGCAGCGTGGCGTTGGTCAGGATCTCGGCGAGCTGCAGGTCGTCGAGGTCCAGGTCCGCGGCGAGCGTCATCGGCTCGCCGAGCACGAGTCGACCCTGTCCCGTGACCTCGCCCCCGGCGTACCCGACCCAGAGCCGATCGAAGCGCACCACCTTGTCCGCGAAGGCGAAGCCGGTCTGCCAGTCCCCGAGCACGATCCTGCCGTAGCGTCCCCCCTCGAGCTCCAGCTCTCCCTCGACGGCCAGCGTCGCGTCGACGCCCTCGGTCACGGCGTGGAGGTCGAGCTCTCCCAGGATCGGCTTCAGGTCCGGGTTGGCCGCCGAGAACGTGCCGAGGTCGAGGTCCGCGACGGTGTCGAGCTGGTAGCCGATCCCGCCGATGATCGCGCCCTGCTCGTCCTTGGGGGAGAGGGTCACGGTGCCGTCGACCGCCACGCTGCCCGAGGGAGAGGTGAAGCGATAGCCGTCGAGGGTCAGGTCCTCCCCCTGGCGGCGCAGCGTGCCCGACTCGAGGGTGACGCGCTCCTCGATGCCCCCGAGGCGGAAGCGGATGTCTCCGGCGCCGAGCGTGACCTCCGCGTCCTCCTCGTCCTCCGCCCGGTAGGCGGCGTCGACGGCCGCGAAGCGCACCGTCGCGTCGGGGCGGTCGATGGAGACCGAGACCTCACCGCCGTCGAGCTGCAGCTCCTCGAGCAGGACGGTCAGGACCGGCCTGCGGCGCGTCCGGAGCCGCCGCTGGAGCCCGGGGAAGTCCCGGAGCTCGCCGTCGCCGACCCGCAGGCGCAGCGCGGGCTCGTGGAGCTCCACCCGCGACAGGGTCAGGTGCCGAGGGCCGTCGAACACCGGCCGGTCCAGGACGATCCGCTCGACCCGCAGGATCTCCTGCCCCGGTCGCAGCGGATCCCGGGAGTGGACCTGGATTCCGCCGAACTCGATGCGCGTCGGCCACAGCTCGATCTCGAGCTCCTGGATGTGGAGGTCCTCGTCGAGGAGGTCGGAGCCGCGGTCGATCAGGACGCGGCGCAGCCGCTCCGCGAAGAGCTCGCTCTGGACGAACCCGATCGACCCGAGCGCGAGCGCGCCCCCGAGCACCAGCAGCCCGGCGACCACGGCCAGCCGCCGCTTGGTGCGCCGTCTCATCCCCGCGCCCCGCGGTCACACAGAACCGAGAAACCCCGGCGATCGCGCGACCGCCGGGGTTTCTCTTCTATTTCAGTGGAGCGGGAAACGGGGTTCGAACCCGCGACCCCAAGCTTGGGAAGCTTGTGCTCTACCAGCTGAGCTATTCCCGCACACTCCAATCGGCCGGATTCTAGCAACCAATTCAGGTATCGGCCAGCGCCATGAAGCGCTTGGCCGCCTCTCCCCCGCGGTAGCTGTCGTCGACCTCGAGGATCTGCTCGTACATCCCGCGGGCCAGGCCCGGCTGGCGCTGGTCCTCGTAGGTCAGCCCGAGCTCGTACATCAGGTCGAGGTACAGCGGGTCGCCGCTCTCGATGTCCTCCAGCCCCCGCTGCAGGTTCGCGGCGGCCTCGTCGAGGCTCTTCAACTCCCGGTAGCAGCGCCCGATGTAGAGCAGCGCGCGGGGCGGATCGACCCCGGCATCGAACGCGCTCTGGAACTCGCGGAGCGCCTCGTCGAACAGGCCCACCTCGTAGTAGCCGAGCGCCAGGTCGATCTCGTCCATGTCGGGATCGGTCCCGTCGCCCTGCGCCCCCGCCCCGATATCTCCCGGGTCGACGTCGTCCTCGATCGCCTCGGCCATGTCGGCGAGCAGATCGTCGAAGTCCTCGTCGTCGTCCACCAGGCTCCGCTCGAGCACCAGCGCGAGGCCGAGGTCTCCTTCGCCGCGGCCCGGGACCGCCTCCTGGGGCGTCGGCTCCTCCTCGAACTGGAGCTCGTCCTCCTCGTCGCTGGTCGGCTCGTCCTCCCAGAAGCTGATGTCGTCCTGCCCGGCATCGGCCCGTGGGGCGGCAGGCTGCTCCGCGGGCTCGAGCGGCTCCGCGGCCGTCGGCGGCTCCGTCCGGGGCTCCAGCAGCAGGTCGTCCTCCAGGTCCCCAGAGCTGCTGTCGTCGCCTTCTCCGACCGGGTTCGGCTCCAGGGCCAGCTCGTCCTCCACGTCCTCCGAGGGCTCGTCCACCGGGGCGACCAGCTCGGCGTCGGAGTCCAGCACCACCTCGGGCTGCACGGCGAGCTCCAGGACGTCGTCCGGGATCTCCTCGCGCGCGCCGGCCGCGGCCCGGGCGGCGGGCTCCTGCTCGTCGTCGGCCTCGCCCCCGTCGGGCTCCGACTCCAGCTCGATGTCGAGCTCCGGCTGCTC